>JACOTG010000119.1 GCA_016178505.1 Planctomycetota bacterium | reverse complement strand
CTGGCGCTCCGCGACATGACCGGCGACGGCAAACTCGACGTGATCGGCACGCAGCTCCGCGTCGCCGTGGCCCTCGGCGACGGCGCCGGCGGGTTCTCTCGACCGCTCGTGTTCGGCGGCGGCGGCCAGCCCACGGCGATCGCTTGCGCGGACTTCGACGGAGACGGCGACGTCGACGTTGCGACCGCGAACCACGCCGACGAGTCCGTGTCGATCCTCCTGAACGTCTCGCCGCCCGGCATTCTGTCCATCCTGCCGCGCGGTGGAATCGCGGGTACGCGCGTCTGGATTCGCGGACTTCGACTCGGCTCTCCGTCGGTTCGATTCGGCGGAGTCCCTGCGACATCCATCGAACAACGAAGCGATGACACGATCGTCGCCGTCGCTCCCGAAGGCAGCGGAACCGTCGATGTCGCGGTTGCCAACCGCGAGGGCGAGACCGTCGCGCGCCGCGGATTCACCTATCTCACATCGGACTTGGCTGCGCGCGCCGGAAACGTGGGGACGGCTGTTGGCCCGCCCGCCGACGTCGTGACGATCAACGGAAACTCCGGTACCGACTTCGAGCGAGCCGTGACGTTGCTCGCGGAAAGCGCGTTCTCGATCGAAGTGGCAACGGCTCCTGGCGCGAGTTCCTCGCCGTTCGCCCTCTACGCGTGGGTGGGGCCGCCGTCGCCCGTCACGGCGACGCCGCAGTCGCTCGGCGGCGCCGCGCTCGGAACGATGTGCTTGCCGACGCCACTTTCAGGAGGCAAGCCGCGGCCCTTCCGGATCTGGAACAATCTACCGGACGGCTCGCGCTTCGGAGACGCAACGGCCCCGTCGAACCCGGCACCGTGGACCGTATTCCGCCACAAGCCGAATCGGATGCGTCGGGGCATCGCGACGCTTCAGGGGTTCATGGCGGACGCGAACTCCACGAACTCGGTCCCGATTTCGATCACGAACGCGGTCGTGCTGACCTTGAAGTGATCATTTCGAACCGAGCAAGGATTCGATCGTCTCGGCGAACTTCTTTTCGCTCTCCTCGCCGAATCCAACTTCGCGCGAGTGGACCTTTCCCTGCTTGTCGATGAAGTAGTTGGTCGGGAACCCAGTCACGCCGTACGACTCGAGCACGCTGTCCATCCCGCGCAGGATCGGAAAGACGGATTCCTTCGAGCGCGCGAACTTCGCGACGTCGTCCTTGTTCTCTTCGTTGTTGATCCCGATGACCACGAGCCCCTTCGGTCCGTAGTTCTTCGCCAGCGCGTTCAAGTGCGGAAACTCCGCACGACACGGGCCTCACCACGAAGCCCAGAAGTTCAGCAGCACCACCTTCCCACGAAGACTCTCGAGCCGAACCTCCTTGCCGTCGAGATCCTTGCCCGTGAAGTCCGGCGCCGCTTTCCCGATGAGGTTCTCGAGTACTTTCTGCTCCTGCTCTTCGGCCGCGCGCGTTTCGGCGATGCCTTTCAGCATTTCACGAAGGTCGCTCGCCGCCACGGCGAACGGAGAGCCGCGAAGGCTCTTGTCCAATGCGTCGATCTCGGGAGCCAATGCGGTCGGATCACCCTCCGACGCGGTGAGCTTCGCTCGTACCGTCGCAATGGCCTCCGCCTCCTTGCGGCGAGCGGCGAGATCGTCGGCGGACGAAGTCGCACTCGTCGCAAGTCGCATCGAGAGCACGACGTCCTCGGTCGTGTCACCGTCGTCGTCCTTCGCGTGCGTCTTCCAGGTCCGATCGTAGGATTTCACGTTGCCGGACGCGGGATCGACGAGCCACGACTCGCGGTAGCTCTCGAGCGTCGTCGACTCGTCGCCGCTCGCGCTCTTCGCCGGCACCGTTTTCGGAACGCACGTGACGCGCACGGCGCCGTCCACGCTCTCCGCGGTCCAGATTCGCCCGCCCTTGAACTCATCCCACTGCGTCGGCATCGGAATCTCGTCTTCGACGCGGCGGCCGGGCTCGCGCGGCGCGGACGCCAGGAGAAACGGCACGATCGAGAGATAAGGAACGGTCGGGTGTGTCATGAGCGTCGCCGGCAACTCCTTCGGTTTTCCGTCCGCACCCAGCGATAAGAAAAGGACGCCCTCGTACGGTTGGGTCTGCGTCTCGTGATCGCCGAACCGCCAAGGGCCGGACTCGACGGATTGCACGAGCGCGATCTTGGATTCGCCGGCATCGTTCTTCTCGAGCGACAGGTACCGCAGACGAAATCGCTGTTCGGTCTTCATCGCGTGCGCGCCCGTCTCGACGACCGAGATCGTTCCCTCGTAGACCCACTCTCGACCGGGCTCGAGGCCGGCCGCGCCGCCCGGCGACGCGACGGCCCAACACGCAATCGCGGACAACGTGAACGCCCACATCGGACTCCTCCTTCTCTCGACCCCTACTTTCGAGCAGCCATTTTCTTCAGCTCGGCGATCTTCGTGAGCGCCTCGAGCGGTGTCATGCGCTCGGGATCGATCGCGCGAAGCGCCCGCACGACCGAATCGTCGAGCGGGATCGGACGAAACAGCGAGAGCTGAACGGGGCTGGGTGCCGGATTTCCATCCTCCGGAGCGCTCGGCCCCGCGAGCGCGCGCAGGCGGCGGCTCAAACCCTCGGCCTCCTGATCGAGCTCCGCCAACAACTCCTCCGCGCGCACGATGACCTCGCGTGGGACGCCCGCGAGTCGCGCGACGTGGATTCCATAGGACCGGTCGGTCCCTCCCTCGACGATTCGATGGAGAAACGCAATCTCGTCTCCCGACTCCTGCACGAGCACGTTGCGGTTCCCGATGCCGGGATAGAGTTCGGCGAGATCGGTGAGCTGGTGGTAATGCGTCGCGAACAGGGTCCGCGCGCGAACGATCTTGTGCAAGTGCTCCGTCACGGCCCAGGCGATCGAGACGCCGTCGAACGTGCTCGTCCCGCGACCGATCTCGTCGAGGATGACGAGACTTCGCGACGTCGCATTGTTGAGGATGTTCGCGGTCTCCATCATCTCGACGAGGAACGTGCTCTTTCCGCGAAAGAGCTCGTCCTGCGCACCGACGCGCGCGAAGACTCGGTCGACGACCCCGATCTTCGCCGCGCGTGCCGGCACCGCGCTGCCGATCTGCGCGAGCAGCACGAGCAGCGCCGCCTGCCGGATGTAGGTCGATTTGCCCGCCATGTTCGGGCCGGTGATCACGAGGACGCGGCTCGCCGTGCCGTCGAGAACGAGATCGTTCGGGACGAAACTCTCCGCGGGTAGCGCGCGCTCGACGACGGGATGCCGGCCGTCGCGCACGTCGATCTCGAGGTCGTCGTGAACGTCTGGAAAAACCCAACGAGACGACGTGGCAACGGTCGCGAGCGACGCGAGTGCATCGATCGTGGCGAGCGCGGCGGCAAGGGATTGGACGCGGCCGAGGCGTGCGGCCGTCTCGTCGCGGAGCTTCAGGAACAGTTCGTACTCCCGCTCGCGCGCGCGGTCGGCGGCGTGAAGGACCTTCGATTCTTCGGCGCGCAGGTCGGGCGTGACGTAGCGCTCCACGTTCTTCAACGTCTGCTTGCGGCTGTAGTCGGCGGGAAGAGACTTCGTCTGCGAGCGACCGATCTCGATGTAGTACCCGAACACGGCGTTGTATCCGACCTTCAAGCTCGAGATGCCCGTGCGCTCGACTTCGCGCGCTTGGAGCGCCGCCATCCAGTCCTTGCCGCGCGCGCCGATCGCGTGCAGCTCGTCGAGCTCGGCGTCGAAGCCCGTGCGGATGATCCCGCCTTCCTTGAGCGCGAGCGCGGGGGCGTCCTCGAGACTTCGAGTGAGAAGCGAGGCGAGATCCTCGATCGGATCCGCGAGCTCCAGGAGGCGGCCCAATTCCGCGGATCGGCAGCGATCCAGCGCCGCACGAATCGCGGGCACGCGGACGAGCGAGTCGCGAAGCGCCGCGAGGTCGCGCGGGCTCGCGCGGCCCGTGCCAACGCGCGCGGCGATTCGTTCGAGGTCGGCGATCTCGAGCAGCTCGACCCCGATCGACGTGCGCATGTCCGCGTCCTCGCCGATCTCGCGCACGGCCGACTGCCGTCCGCGAATCGCCTCGACGTCGAGGAGCGGCGCGAGGATCCACGTGCGCAGCAGGCGCGCGCCCATGGCGGTCGCCGTGTGATCGAGGACGTCGAGGAGCGTCCCCTCGCGGCCGCCGTCACGCCCGGCGTTGACCAGCTCGAGCGCGCGCTGGGTTGCGCGATCGATCGTCATGAACAGGGAGGATCGATAGGCCTCGATCTTGCGGATGTGCGCGAGCGCGCCGCGCTGGGTGTCGCGCAAGTACGCGAGCACTGCACCCGCCGCTCCCAGAGCCGGCCCGACGTCCTCGACGCCGAAGCCTTCCAGCGACGCGATCCCGAAGTGCTCGCCGAGCGAACGGCACGCGAGTTCGCGATCGAACGTCCAGTCCGGGCGCGGCGACACGACGCCGGTTTGTCCGTCCCGCAGCAGCGCCGAGAGATCCGCGTCGCCCCGCACGGCGTCGTCGGGCGCGAGGACCTCGGCCGGCGCCAGGCGCGAGAACGCGTCGGCGAGGCGGTCCCGCGCCACGTCCTCGACGAAGAACGCGCCCGTCGACAAGTCGACCCACGCGAGACCCACGGTCGAACCCGAGGGGCGAACCGCCGCGAGAAAGTTGTTCTCCTTGCCCTCGAGAATCGCGTCGTCGGTGATCGTTCCCGCGGTGACGATGCGCGTCACGGCGCGTTCGACGAGACCGTCCGCATCCTTCGGATCCTGAACTTGATCGCAGATGGCGACTCGGAAGCCGCCTCGGATCAGACGCCGGAGGTAGTGATGCACGCTTCGCACGGGCACGCCCGCCATGGGGATCGCATTCTCCCCCTTTTGGCGCGCCGTCAGCGCAATCCCGAGCGCTTTCGAGGCGACCTTGGCGTCGTCGAAGAACAGCTCGTAGAAGTCGCCCATGTGAAAGAAAAGGAGCGTGTCCGGGTGCGCCTTCTTGACGCTGAGGTACTGCTCCATCATCGGCGAGGACATGGCCGCGAACATACGACCTCGCCCCGCAAACGACAACGGCTAACGGTGCCAGGCACGAAACGACGGCGGACGCGGCGAGGTCAGCGTCCGACGGGAGAGACGACGGCAGCGGGTACCGCGCACCGATGGCTGGAGCGCATGGCGCGGTCGACTCGGCGTTGGAAGCGCGCCGAGAAGAGGGTGGACATGAGGCGCAGTTTCAGCCGCTGCGCGGGGAATCGACGATCGCTCAGCGAGGCGCACTCCTCCGGCAGCATGACGAGGCTCACGTGGACGTTCGGCGCCACGCCGATCGGCAGCCCCTTCTCCATGCACGCGTCATAGAGGCGCGCGAAAACCGGCACCATGTCTTCGGTGCGCGGCGGTGCCATGTCTTCGAGGTCGGTCCCCTTCACGGGTCTGAAGACGCACACCGTCGGGATCGCGCCGACGCTCGTGATCCAGTCGATCGCCGCGATCGAGGATTCCGGACTCTCGAGCCCCGCGATGATCTCGCCGTTCGTGACCCACGGGTGCGACAGGCCGCCCTTTCGCTTTCCGAGCTCCGCACAGTACGCCACCGCGTCGAGGTATCGCTTCAAGCCGTACTGCCGGTTCTTGCCGGGACACACCTCGATGAACTTCTTCTCGTCGTAGATCTCGAAGCAGAAAGAAACCCGATTCACGCCCATCTCGAAGAGCGAGTCATATCGCTCGAGATCGGGATGCGGCGGCGTTTGGATGCCGATGAGTAGGCCGGTCTGCTCTTTGACGGCGCGGATGTACGGCTCGAGGATGTCGAGATACGTGTCCCCGGTGTAGTGCCCCGTGTTGAAGTCGACGTACGTGATGCCCGACTGCTCGCGCGCGGCACGCACGACCTCGACCACTTCCTGGACCGATTTCTCGGTCGCGTCGTCGACGCCGAGGTTGAGCCCGACCGAACAGAACTTGCAGTTGGTCTTCGGTCCCTCGAGCCAATAGTCGCAGACCTTCGCCGGGTAGATGCCGAGGTACGTGCCCTGGAGCGAGCCGATCCGCGTCATCGCCTTGCCGCTCGACGTCTGCTCCGTGTACCACGCCGGTCGCGGCGACAACGTGATGCCGGTGATGAACTCCTCGTCGCGGTAGAGACGATAGTGCCCGTCCTCGCGCTTCAGCAGGAACGGCGACTTCTGCGCAAAGGTCTCCGAGACGGGGATGTTCGTCCACAGGCCGCCGGGAAGGATCGCCTCGAGTCCGCTGCCGAGGCCGGCGCGGGTCCGCAGAATCTTGCGTCCGCCGTCCTCCTCGATGAAGCAGGACTCGTCCATGCGCATGCCCGTGCAGTAGAGGTCGAGCTTCAAGAGAGCAGGGTTCTTGCGGACGTCGTGGAGCATCGCCAGCACCTCGAGGTAAGAGTTAGCCCCGACTTCGCAACTCTCATTCCACGACGGATCGTGCCGAAAGGGCCGGAATCGCCCAGCCAACGACGCTCCGCGGTGGGGATTCTTTCGCCAACTGCCGACGATTCCGCGCCCGGTCGCCACGCAAGAGCCGAAGGCAGCCGTATTTCGCGCCTTTCCGGATCGGCGCGCCGCTCGCTGATGCGATGGCGATTCGCTGACTCGTGACGCGACGATTTTCCGACCCGGAGGCAGGCATGAGAACCCAGATCGCGAGCCCCGTGAATCCCGACGTTCGAATCCGTACTTTGCCCGCGCGCACGGCATCGCGGAGAGCATTCTCTATCCGGAGCTCGAAACGGCGCTCGGCACGAAATCCGGTCTCGCGGCCGGTCCCCTCGCGATGCCGAGCCCGACGTTCGAGCCCGGAATCGCCGACACGATCTATCGCCTCTTCTTCAAGGGCGGGATCGCCGTGATCCTCAGCGCCGGCGCGCTGTGGGGCGCGATCCTGCTCCTTCGCATCGCGTTATCGAAGTCGTTCACGGCGATCTCCATCCACGACGTGAACGCTCACGGCCACGCGCAGATCTTCGGTTGGATCGGACTGTTCGTGATGGGCTTCGCGTACCAAGCGTTCCCGCGCTTCAAGCACACGACGCTCGCTCATCCGCGGCTCGCGGTGCTGTCGTTCTGGTTCATGGTCGCGGGCATCGCCGTTCGCGTGCTGTCCGAGCCGTTCGTCGCGGAAAGCCGAACGTTCGTCGCCACCGGCATCGCGGCCGGCGTGCTCGAGCTCGTCGCGATCGGATCGTTCGTGGTCGTGATGCTCACGACCTTCGGTCGCGCCGGAAAGCGCGAGGTCACCGACGGATGGATCCTCGCGAGCCTGTTCTTCTTCGTCGTGCAGGGATTCGCGGACCTGCTTCATTTCGCGGCAACGTCGACCGCGTCCTCGACCGAGGCGTTGGTCGCGACGGTCGCGACGTGGCAGCCGGTGCTACGCGATCTCCAGATCCACGGCTTCGCCATGCTCATGGTGCTCGGCGTCAGCCAACGATTCCTTCCGGGGATGTACGGCTATCGCAAGATCACCGAGCGAGCCTCGCGAGTCGCGTTGCCGTTGCTCGTCGTCGCGATCGTCGGCGAGGTGGCGAGCTGGATCTGGATGCGCGAGACCAACCACCAGAGCATCGGAGCCGGCATCGCTCTCATGACGTCGACGTTCCTGCTCGCCGCCACGGCGCTCGCGCTCGGCTGGAAGATGGGGATCTACGGCCGATGCCCCGAGCCTGATCGCTCCTCGAAGTTCCTGAAGACCGCTTACGTCTGGCTCGCGATTTCCTTCGCGTTGCTCCTGTTGATGCCGCTCTACCTCCAGTTGACCGGCATCCCGTTTTCACATGCTTATGCGGGTGCCGTGCGACACGCGATCACGGTTGGGTTCTTGAGCCTCATGATCCTCGGTGTCGCCGGCAAGGTCGTGCCGACCTTGTGCGGCGTCGACGTGCGATCGCTGTCGAGCTTGATGGTGCCGTTCGTGCTGGTGAACATCGGCTGCTCGATGCGCGTCGGCTTCCAGATCCTGACCGACTTCGTGCCCGACTTCGCGTTTCCTCTCGCGGGAGTGAGCGGGATGTTCGAAGTGATCGGCATCGGCATCTGGGGAATCGGGCTGTGGCGCCTGATGAGCCGTCGCGCGGCGGAAGATCGCGCGCTCGCGTCGCCTGCGACGCCGGAGGCAAGACCGACCGTCGTCAGTGCGTCGAATCGCGTCGGGCCCCTCGTCGACGCCGCCCCGGACTTGATCGACGTGTTCGTGCGATTCGGGTTCGAGCACGTGCGAAATCCGATCTTCCGCCGCACCCTCGCTCGACAGGTCACCATCTCGCAAGCGTGTGCGATGCACGGTGTCGATGCCGCGCTTCTCGTCGGCGCGCTGAACGCCGCCCTTCGCCCTGAACTCGCGCCTCCACCGTCGGCCGTGGCGATCGATCCCGCGTCGACCGTCGCCGACGTGCTTCAACGATTTCCCGCGACGGCGCCCGTCTTCGCGAGGCACCGCATCGACGCGTGCTGCGGCGGGAACAAGTCCGTCTCCCTGGTCAGCGAAAAGCACGGAATCCCGCTTGCGTCCCTTCTCGAGGAGTTGAACGACGCAACCCGGACTTCGCCCCCTGTTGGCGCTCACACAGACGACGGAAAGGAAGGGTACTCATGAGCTCCGTGAAGTCGACGGCGACGTGGTCGTCCGCAACGGACGTCGTGAAGCACATCCTCGACGTGCACCATCCTTTCGTCCGTGCGGAGCTGCCGAAGCTCGCCGATCTCGCCGCGCGAATGGGCAATCGAACCGTGGAGCAATTGGTTGCAGCGATCGCCGATGGCATGTCGACCCACATGATGAAGGAGGAGCAGATCCTCTTCCCGAGCATCGTCGAACTCGAACAGGCGGCGCGCGAGAAACGTGCGCCGCACGCCATGCTCTGTGGCGCGGAAGGACCCATCGCCCAAATGAAGGCGGAGCACGACGAAGCGCGGGCCACCCTGATCCTGCTATTGAAGGCCTGCGACGAAGCACCCTACCGGGCGATTCGCGAGCGCCTCATCGCGTTTCAAACCGACCTCGAAGCGCACGCCGGGCTCGAGGAAACCGTGCTGTTCCCCTGGGCGATCCGTCTCTTCGACGCGGCGTGACGAGGCGCGGATCGCGACCGCAATCAAGTCGGTCGGCGGAGCGCTCGGCCGGGGCGGGCGCCCGTGTGCGCGCCGTTCTCGACCACGGACACGCCGTTCACGAGGACGTGAGAGATCCCGGAAGCGAATCGACAGGGATCGTCGAACGTCGCCTCGTCCTTCACCATCTCCGCATCGAAGACGACGAGGTCCGCTTTGTGGCCGCGCGCGATTCGGCCGCGATCCGCGAGGCCGAGCTGGTCCGCGGGAAGGCTGGTCATCTTCTTCACGGCCGTCGAAAGGTCGAGGACGTGGCGCTCGCGCACGTAGCGGGCAAGGACCCGCGCGAACGTGCCGTACGATCTCGGATGTGAGCCTTTGTCGGCGGCGCCCCCCTTCGGCGCGCGGCTCGAGCCGTCCGAGCCGATCATGACGAGCGGGTGCGCGAGCACGGTGTCGACGTTTTCCGGACTCATCGCGTGCCCGATGAACGAAACCGAGCCCTCCTCTTCTTCGAGCAGGCGTAGGAGCGCGTCGACCGGCTCGATCTTCCACGCAGCGGCGATCTCGGCGAGGTTTTTGCCGACGACTCCCTGATTGCGCTCGGTCTTCACGTCCGAGATGACCACGAGGTCGTAGTCGCCGGGATCGCTCGCGACGCGCGCGATCACCAATGCGCGGATTCGTGCGCGATTCTCGGGATCCTTCAACCGCTTCACGTAGTGATCCGCGCCGCCTTCCAAGGTCGCGTCGTCGAGGAAGATGCTGAGGCCCGTCGCGTACGCCGTGTACGGATAGACGTCGCCGCGAACGTCGACGCCGGCTGCACGCGCGGCCTCGATGAGGCCGAGCGCGGGGCGCTGCTTCGGCCAATTCCTTCGGCCCGCGGCTTTGACGTGCGACACCTGCACGCGCACGCCCGATCGCCGGCCGATTTCCAGCGCTTCGTGGATCGCCTCGAGCAGCGTTGCCTCTTCGTTGCGAACGTGTGACGCATACAGCCCACCGCTTCGCGCGACGATCCGGGCCATCTCCACGATCTCGTCCGTGGGCGTCCATCGGCCCGGCGTGTACTCGAGCCCGGTCGACAGCCCGAACGCGCCCTGATCCATGGCCTCCTCGACAGCCCGCAAGAGCTGCTTCGTCTCGTCCGGCGTCAGTGGCCGATCGGCGAGCCCGACGACGGAGCGCCGCAGGGTTCCCTGGCCGACGAGGATCGCGTGATTCACCGAGATTCGCGCCTTCTCGAGCCGCTCGGCATACGACGCGACGTCGGTCCAATCCGCCTTCACGCTCGCGTCGTCGTCCGCGTCCTTCGAGCCGTTCGTCAGTTCGAGCCCGAAGCGCGGCGCGGCGGACGAGCCGCAGTTGCCGGTCACCTCGGTCGTGACACCTTGTCGCACGCGGCTGTCCGCGGTGGGACACGAAAGGACGCTGCGGTCGGAGTGCGTGTGGATGTCGATGAACCCGGGGCAGACGTGGAGCCCGGTCGCGTCGATCACGCGTCGCGCGGCTTCCTTCGGAATCGCACCCACGTCCGCGATCGTGTCGCCGCGAACGCCAACGTCGGCTTGCCACGCGGGTCCGCCGGTTCCGTCGAGAATTACTCCGCCGCGAATCACGACGTCGAAAGTCGGCGCGATCTGCATTCGCGGGATGAGCGCCAGACCGACGGCGGCCCGACTGGACTCGACGAGGAAGCGGCGACGACTCACGTTTCGCGACACTTCACGCCTCCCTTCGCGCGTGCGCGGTCGCGCGCCGCACACCGAGACCCGGTGCCGTGCCGAGGACGATCTCGCCGCCCCCGATCTCGAAGCCTCCGACGAACGGATCGTCCGCGAGATCGAGGTGACCGTCGAGATCGATCCACGCCGGCGATGCGGCCGACGCGGCAAAGGCTGCTGCGGCAGCGATCGTCACGCGCGATTCGTCCATGCACCCGACGAGCGACGACCATCCGACCTTCGCGATCGCGGCATCGAGCCGTCGCGCCTCGGTGAGCCCGCCGCATTTCATGAGCTTCACGACGGCGCCGCGACCGCATCCCGCCGCCGCGAGCGGCGAAACGTCCTCCGCGCGAAGGACCGCTTCGTCGAGGATCACGGGAACGGCGCTCGCGTGAGCGACGCGCGCCATTCCCTCGACGTCGTGCGCCGAGACGGGTTGCTCGAACAGCTCGACCCGGAGCGCGAGCAGCGAACGCGCCACTTCGATCGCCGCGTCCGGCGCGTAGCCCTCGTTCGCATCGACGCGCAATCGCACGTCGGGCCCGATCGCGGCGCGGATCGCTCGCAGTCGCCGCAAGTCCTGCGTCACGTCCTCGCCGATCTTGACCTTGATCGCTCGAAAGCCCGAGGCGACGTGACGGGCCGCCTGCTCTGTCATGTTCTCGGCCGAGTCGATGCCGACCGTGACGGAGGTCACGAGCCGGCGCCGTGCGCCGCCAAGCATCTCGACGAGCGGAATGCCCCGGCGCTTCGCGTGAAGGTCGTGGAGCGCAATGTCCAATGCCGCGAGCGCGCTTTCCGCGCCGCCCGCAGCGCGCGACGCGCGATCGACGGCGTCATCGAGATCCGACACGTCGTGACCTACGATGGCCGGAACGATCGCGCCCTGAAGCACGCTCTCGGCTCGCTCGAAGTCGTCGCCCGTGAGCGGCGGCTCGGGCGACGCGGCGCCGTAGCCGAAGTGGCCCGCCTCGTCCTCGAGCGTGACGAAGACGATCGGTGCCGCGTCGTAGGATCGCCCCGCGATCCGATACCCTCGAACGAGAGGCACGCGACGGGCGACGACCTCGGCGCGCTCGATCCTCATCGCGGCCGCTCGAAGTGTCGAATCACGAGCGCAGCGAAGCTCGCGCCGTCGTCGGCGAGCGGATCGATCGCAGCGATTCCCGATTCGCGCGCGAGGTCCCGTGCGGCCGCGGCCACGTCGACGGGCGCGAGGCCTTCTCGAGACACCGTGATCGCGATCGTGGGCGTGCCCGAGACGAGGCGGATCACGTCGACGTGTCGCTGCGGCGGCGCCAGCGGAGTGCCCGGGAAGCCGTCGATCTCGCGCCGGCCGGGCGCGTGCTGCAAGACGACGGCGTCGGGCTTGGCGGCGCCGAGGAGTTCGAACCCGCCCGGAAACGCCGGATGGATGAGGCTTCCCTGTCCTTCGATGACGATGAACTCGGGGCGCGCCTTGTTCCATGCGCTCCAGACCGCGTGCTCGATTTCGCCGGCGACGAAGTCGTTGACCGTCGAATCGAGGATGAAGCCGAAGCGAACGCCTTGCATCCACGCCGTCTGCCCCGTGCCGATCAACTCGGCTCGACGGCCGGCGCGCTCGAGCGCTTGAACGAGCAGCCACGCCGTCGTGCGCTTGCCGATGGCGCTGTCGGTTCCGAGGATGGCGATTCGCGGGCAATCGACCTGGGCGATCTTGCCCGAAAAGAAGTGGAGCGCGGAGCGCGGCGGCGGCTTTCGCACGTCGCGGATCCGGGCACCCGTGCGCTTCCCGATCGCCGCAAACTCCGGATCGTCGCCGAGGAATTCGTGGAGCCCCGAATCGACGTGAAGTCCTCGCTCGAGCGCCTTCGCGATCACGCCCCGAAAATCTGCCGGCAGCTTTCCGCCCGCGGTCGCGACGCCGACGACGAGGTGCGTGGGAGGCGGCGAGATTCGCAGGCCCTCGTCGAGCGACGCGACGATCGGAATGTCGCGGTGACGCCCATCGAGCACGTCGCCCGCGTCAGCCGGGGCCAGCGTAGAGTCGATGACGGCTCGCACGCGATAGCGTCGCGTGAAGCGCACGAGGCCGTGCGCGGTCTTGCCGTCCGTCGAGCCGTAGCACCCTTCGCACAGAACGAGCGCATCGCCGTCCAAGTGGATTGCCTCACCCTCTCGCCGCACGACCCCCGTCGGACGGCGTGCGCCGACACTGTGTCGCCGGCCTGCACTCGAGTCAAGAACGGACGCGGGGCGTGCTACATCGGCTCGAACTGTGCCGTGAAGTGCGGAAGGTACTTCGGGCAGTACGTCATGCGCAGCCCGCGCAGCTCCGTCGCGCGGGCCGCGACGTCGCGCGCGATCTCCACGATTCGATCGACGTGGCTTTGCGTGTACACCCGACGCGGCAGCGCGAGACGAACGAGTTCCATCGCGGCCGGAAGGAACTTCCCCTTCGGGTCGCGCTTCCCGAACATCACGGAGCCGATCTCGCACGATCGGATGCCGCCCTCGCGGTAGAGCGCGCATGAGAGCGTGTGCCCCGGGTATTGCTCCGGGGGGACGTGCGGAAGGAATGCGCGCGCGTCGACGTAGACCGCGTGACCGCCGGGCGGCTTCACCGTCGGCATTCCCGCTTGCTCGAGCCCGCGCGCGAGGTAGCGCACGGTCGCCTGTCGATACTCGAGGTAGCTCTCGTCCATCGCTTCCTCGATGCCGACGGCGAACGCCTCGAGGTCGCGCGCCGCGCAGCCGCCGTACGTCGGAAAGCCTTCGGTCAGGATCAGGAGGTTTCGCGCCTCTTCGGCCAGCTTCGAGTCGTTGAGCGCGAGAAAGCCGCCCATGTTGACGAGCCCGTCTTTCTTTCCGCTCATCGTGCAGCCGTCCGCCAGCCGGAAAATCTCTTGCGCGATCTCGCGCACGCTCCGGTTTCGCTGACCGGGCTCGCGTTGCTGCACGAAGTACGCGTTCTCGGCGAAGCGGCACGCGTCGAGGATGAACGGGATCTGGTGGCGACGGTAGATCGCAGCCGCCGCGCGCAAGTTTTCGAGGCTGACCGGCTGACCGCCTCCGGTGTTGTTCGTGATCGTCATCATTCCGAGCGGGATCGAGCCTTTGTGCTCGCGGCAAAACGCTTCGAGCCGTCCGAGATCGATGTTGCCCTTGAATGGGTGCTCGGACTGCGGATCGCGCCCTTCCGCGATCACGAGGTCGACGCACGTGCCGCCGTCGAACTCGATGTTGGCGCGAGTGGTGTCGAAGTGCGCGTTCGACGGAATCGTCAGGCCCGGTTTCACGGTGAGCGCGAAGAGGATGCGCTCGGACGCGCGGCCTTGATGCGTCGGAATGATGTGCGTGTAGCCCGTGAGATCGCGAATCACTTTCTCGAAGCGAAAGAAGGAGCGCGACCCTGCGTACGACTCGTCGGCGATCATCATCGCCGCCCATTGCGCCGCAGACATGGCCGAGGTTCCCGAATCGGTGAGCAGGTCGAACGTGACCGCCTCGGCGGGAAGCGCAAAAAGGTTGAAGCCCGCCTTTCGGAGGTGAGCTTCGCGCTGTTCGCGGGTCAGGAGAGCGATCGGTTCGACGACCTTGATCTTGAACGGCTCGATGATGGTGGGGTTCATGGAGTCGCTGCCTCTACAAACCGCATTCCTCGCGATCGCAGGCGGAGCAAGTGCCTCGATTTCGCCCGTTTCGCGCGGGACGCCCCGGCCGCCGCCTCGCCCCGCGGGGAAAATCGCGCGGCGGCAGCACGAGAATTCCTCGCCTGGCTCGAAACGGTCGACGCTGTCGAGTAAGTTCGATGGCATGTACAAACCGAGTTCGCCCCCCGACGTCCGAATCGGTGGACTTCGGATTTGGGTGTACTCGATCGACGCAGAGGGTTGGCTGTCGATCACCGCGCACTTCGGCTGGAACGGCGCTGACGTCTGGACGTATGGCGCGATCCTGATGCGGGACCAGCTCGAATGCCTCCGCGCGGGATGCGCGGCGATCCGTGATGGCCGCGGCCAAGCTGCCAGCACGGGCGAGATCGAGCCGGAGCTGAGCATCAGCCTGAACGTTGCGGACAAGCTCGGCCATCTGACTCTCACCGTCCAAATCACTCCCGATCACTTGGAACAAGAGCACACGTTTCGACTCGAGATCGATCAAACGGACCTGCCGCCCTTCTTGGCGGACATCGACCGATTGCTCGCGCGTTTCGCAGATCCGGGCTCGGCGTGAGGCCCACGGGCCGCGATTTACCGGCCTCCGGGGCACTGTTATGATCGCCCCGTGAAATCCAAGACACGCGAGCCCTCGCCCCGTCCCGCGTTCAATGCGAACGCGCTCCAGATCCTCGAGCGACGCTACCTCCAGCGCGACGAGAGCGGCGTCGTGATCGAGACGCCCGAACAACTTCTCGAGCGCGTGGCACATTCGGTCGCCTCCGGCGACGAGGTGTACGAGGGTGCTGCGGTCGCGAGGGCAAGCGAGGCGCGGTTCCTCCGCATGATGAGCGAGCTTCGCTTCCTGCCGAACTCGCCGACGCTCATGAACGCCGGCACGTCCCTCGGCCAGCTCGCCGCGTGCTTCGTGCTGCCGGTGCCCGACTCGATCGAGGGGATCTTCGACACGCTGAAGCGCATGGCGCTCATCCACCAATCGGGCGGCGGCACCGGCTTCTCGTTCTCGCGCGTGCGTCCGAAGAACGACGTGGTGCGCTCGACGGGCGGCATCGCGTCCGGGCCGGTCTCGTTCATGCGCGTGTTCGACGAGACGACCGACGTGATCAAGCAGGGCGGCCGGCGCCGCGGCGCGAACATGGGCGTCTTGCGCGTCGATCATCCCGACATCGTCGAGTTCATCGAGTGCAAGCTCCACGAGGGTGCTTTCCACAACTTCAATCTCTCGGTCGGCGTGACAGACGCGTTCATGGATGCGGCGCAAAACGACGGTTCGTTTGCGCTCGTCAGCCCGCGGTCGGGAAAGACCGTGCAGACCGTGCGAGCGCGCGACCTCTTCGACCGCATCGCGGACACCGCGTGGCGCACGGGCGATCCTGGCGTGATCTTCCTCGACGAGGTGAATCGCTGGAACCCGACGCCCGACGAGGGACCGATCGAGGCGACCAACCCGTGCGGCGAGCAGCCGCTCTTGCCCTTCGAAGCGTGCACGCTGGGCTCGATCAACCTCGCGGCATTCGCGCGGGACGGCCGCTTCGATTGGGATGCGTTTGCCGAGACGATCCGCGACGCGGTGCGATTCCTCGACGACGTCGTCGAGGTGAATCACTATCCGGCGCCGGAAGTCGAGGCGATCTCGCGCCGCAATCGCAAGATCGGGCTCGGCGTGATGGGCTTCGCGGAAGCGCTCGTGCGACTCGGCTTGCCGTACGATGCGCCGGAAGCGCTCGAGCACGGCCGCCGCACCATGCAATTCCTGAAGCGCGTGTCGCACGAGGCGTCCGCCGCGCTCGCGGCGACGCGCGGCCCGTTCCCGAACTTCGCGAAGAGCCGCCTCGCGTCGGGTCCGCCGATGCGCAATGCCGCGGTCACCACCGTGGCGCCGACCGGAACGATCGCGATCCTCGCGGGCGTGTCGAGCGGGATCGAGCCCTTGTTCGCGCTCTCGTACGTTCGACATGCGCTCGACGACGTGGAGCTCCTCGAGTTGAACCCCGAGTTCCTCGCCCTCGCGCGCGCGCGCGGATTCGACGGCAACCGCGCGCTAGAAGAGGTTGCGAAGCGCGGTACTCTGCGCGGCCTGGCGTCGGTGCCGGACGACCTGCGGCGACTCTTCGTCACCGCCTTCGATCTCGCGCCCGACGTTCACGTCCGGATGCAGGCGGCGTTCCAGGAGTCGAGCGACAGCGCCGTGAGCAAGACCGTGAACCTCCCCGAAACGGCGACGGTCGACGACGTGCGCGAAATCTACCGGCTCGCACATCGGCTGCACCTGAAGGGCGTCACGGTGTTTCGCTATGGCTGTCGCGGGAAGCAGGTCCTCTACCGCACGGGCAACGACTCGCGCGCGGGCACCTGCGAGGTCGGCGCCGAGTTCAGCGGCGAGTGCCGCATCTGCGATTAGAAAGATCCGAGGCTTGAAATGTCGGAGACAACGCGACGACGCGCCGTGCCCGAACCGCTCCGCCGTCGAGCGCTCGACGTCTATCAGCGGTTGCGCGCGCTCGCTCTCGACCTCTATCGCGCAAGCGGCGGTCGCCCGGACGGCGCCGAGACGTTCGAGCTACCGATCACGATCGAGCTGGGTCGCGCGGGCATGCGGGAAGCGTCGGCTCGCCACGGCGAAACGATGCTTCGCGATCTCGTGCGAAAGACCGAAGACTTGGCGGCGTCGCTGCTCGCGTTTCGACCGGGCCGCGCCTACTGCTTCTTCTGCCAATCGTCGAGCTGCGCACACTCGGAGCCGCCGACCGCAATGTCGGTGCTCGCGGGTTACGTGCCGACGGGACGGCCGCGCTGGCTGCGTCGACGCCGTCTTCTCCGAACGACCCGAGGTGATCGCGCTCTTTCGGTCGCACGACGCGCTCCTCGCCGAGATGCTCCCCGACTTCCGGGAGAGTGACACGGTCTACGACCTCCTCGGCGAAGCGGTGATCGGTCCGCTGCCCCTCGCCGACGACGCGAGCGGTCGAATGGGCGAGGCGGCGGTCACGATTCAAGTCGTTCGCTGCCTCGGACACGACGGCGAGCCCGAGCTGCGGCTCAACGCCATCGGCCGCGTCCCCGACGGCGGCGACCTTCGCGGCTTCCTCGAGGTCGGCGGCGACGACGCGCTCGCACGCGCACTCGCAATCGCGGACCACGAGCTCGATTCGCTGAATCGCCGCCTGCGCGGTACGCGACGCGCCGGCAAGCCGGAGATCGACCCGGCCGAGCCGGTCGACGTCCTCTTGCGCCGGCTCGCGCGCCGCATCGAGCAGATCTACCGGCAGCGCGGCCGCCGCACGCACCACGCGCAGTTCCGAAACGAGGAGGGCGTTCGCCCGACGCGCAAGGCGCTCGACGACGCGCGCACCGCACGCCCGCACCACGTCTACATGGACGAGCGAGGCGGCACGTTCGTGATCCTCGGGCCGAAGGGCCGCGTGCACGTCTTCTCCCCCGCCGGCCGCCATGTGACCAGCCTCAGCGCGACCGGCGAGGAGATCCAAAGCCGCATCGACCGCCGCCGCTGGCGAGCCGCCACGTCGACCGAGGTCGCCTCGTTCAAGAGCGCGATCTCCCCGTCGAACGGCCGCTGACCGAACGCTTCGTCGCGACGACGAGGCACGTGTCGGATGCACAGCGCGGGCGGAAGCGGATGCGTGCGATCTCGAAGCCGGCGCCGATGACCTCCGCGCGAATGTCGCGAAGCGTCGGGTAGCTCTTTCGTCGGCCGCCGATCCCGACGACGCGGCCCGCCGCGCGAAGGACGACGCGCACGGGGTTTCGGTAGCGGAATTCGAGGATCGCGAAGCGGCGCGTCACGCGCGACATCTCCATGAGCATGCGGATGCGAAGCTCGCTCGAAAGGTAATGGAAAAAGCGCAGGGACACGACGCCGTCGGCGGCGCCATCGCGCAGAGGAAGTCGCTCGGCGTTCGCCGCGACGAGGTGCGACATGCCGCGCGTGCGCGCATGGGCGAGCATCGCCACCGCTTGATCGATGCCGATCGCGCGAAGGCCCCTCGCCTCGAGCAGCGCGGCGAGGCGCCCGGTCCCGCACGGAAGATCGAGCACGACGCCTTGCGGCTTCACGTCGTCGAGGCAACGCTGCAGGAGCCGCAGCGACGAGTAGTTCTTGACGCCACCGACGAGCCCGCCGAATCGCGTTCGGTCGTAGTCGGCGGCGTACGCGGGATCGCGAAAGCGTTCGCGAAGCTCGCCGTAATCGGCCACCGATCAGGCCGGCCCGCGAGCCTTCAGGTGTTCGTGGAAGGCGCGGCCGAGCGGCGAGAGTGCTCGGCGTCGCGGGCGCACGAGGTGGAACGGGCGTCGCAAGCGTATGCCGTCGACCTCGATTTCGCGCAATCGGCCGGACTCGAGATCGTCCGCGACCGCGCGCCGCGAAAGGAACGCGACGCCGATCCCCGCGCACACGCCCTCCCGGACGGCCTCCGACGAGCCGAGCCGGCAGATGATCTTCAACGATTCGACGGAAACGCCCACGCGACGAAGCGCGTCCTCCGCCGTTCGTTGCGTGCCCGAGCCCGGCTCGCGCGCGATGAGCGACACGTCACGAAGGCGCTTTCCCGTGATGCGACGTTCGCCGGCGAGCGCGTGTCCGGGCGGCGCGACGAGAACGATTTCGTCCTCGCCGAACGGCTCCGCCGCGATCTCGGGGTGTCGCGGTTTCGAGCCGGTCACTCCGAGCTCGGCTTCGCCGGACGCGACGAGATCGATGACCGCGTCCGAGTCGGCAAGTTGCAGCGTGATCCGCACGTCCGCGTGCTTCTCCACGAACTTCCCGATCGCCGCCGGCAGGACGTAGGTGCCGGGAATCGTGCTCCCAGCGATCGTGAGATCGCCGCGCACGAGCCCGAGCAAGAGGTCGACTTCCTCGACCGCCTGCGCTCGGAGGGCGAGCATCTTCTTCGCGTAGGAGTAGACGACCTGCCCTGCAGCGGTGGGTTTCGTGCGCCGGCCCATGCGATCGAGCAGCCGCAAACCAAACGTCTTCTCGAGCGTCGCGACGTGCGTGCTCACGGTTGGCTGTGTCAGATAGACGGCGGCTGCCGCCTTCGAGAACGATCCCGTCTCGATGATCTTCGTGAGGATCTCCAACTGCTGGAGATCGAGTTGATAGCGCCAGGGCTCGGGCCGGCGTCCGCCCGCGCTCGATCGACTCGCGCCGTTTCCGCTCGCTTTGGCCACGCTCCCCTCCCCGATGCCCGGTACTCGGTAGAAGATCCTCAGTGAGTCGAAAAACCGACGGCGCAGCGGAACGCTCGCGCGTATCGCCACACGTCGGCTACGGACCGCACGGTTCGAAGCTGGCGCCAGATGTAGCTCGGTCGCAGGTAGAACTCGCGGTTCGCGCGCATGACCCAGCCCACGATCTCCTTCTCGGTGAAACCGTCGGCGACGTACGAGAGCTTCGCGCTCTTCGGGTCGATCGCGACGCGATAGTACTCGTAGTCCTCGTGCAGCACTTCGCCCTTCTCACGAAGCACGCGACCGAACTCGGTTCCGAGGAACGGCGTGAACATGTTGAAGTTTGCAACTTGGAGCGACTTGAACCGCTTCGCGAAGTCGATGGTCTTTCGGATCGTCTCGCGTGTCTCGCCGGGCGCGCCGATGATGAAGTCCGCGCGCACGGCCATGCCGACCTCTTCTGCCCATTCCATCGCGCGAACGTTGTCCGCGATCGTGACGCCTTTGTCGAGAGCTTGGAGCATCCGCTCGTCGCCGGACTCGAGGCCGAACAGGATCTGCCAGCAACCGGCGCGCTTGAAGAGCTGGAGCATCTCCTTGTCGACCATGTCGACGCGCGTCCGCACGGTCCACGGAAACGTCCAGCCTCGCTTCATGATTCCTTCGGCCACCGCCATCGCGCGCTCGCGGTCGATCGTGAACGTGTCGTCGAAGAAGCGGATCTCACGCGCGCCGTGACGCACGAGGCATTCGTCGATCTCCTCGAGGACCCTCGGTGCGCTCTTGGCGCGGAACTTCTTCCCGACCACCGAGCGATCGCAAAAGCTGCACGCGAACGGACAGCCGCGACTCGTGAACAGGTGCACCGGCGGCCACAGCCGCCAGCTCGCCGGCAACGGGTTGTAGACGGTGAGGGGCGGGAAGAGATGACGCGCGGGGAACGGCAGATCGTCGAGGTCCATCACGTTTCCGCGCGGCGCCGTGTAGCGGATCTCGTCGCCGTCGCGGTAGACGAGCCCCTTGATCCGAGAGAAATCGCGGGAGCCGCTCTCGACCGCTTGGCAGACCTCGAGGAACGTGTACTCGCCCTCGCCGACCGCGACCAGGTCGTATTGCCCGTCGCGCATCGCCAGCTCCGGGCACGACGTGATGTGCGGTCCGCCCGCGATGACGACGGTCTCCGGCAAGCGACGCTTGACGATCTCCGCCGTGGCAATCGACTCGCGATGCGACAGCAGCGTCGACGTGATCCCGACGACGGCCGGCCGCCTCGCGACGATCATCTCCTCGAGCTTCGGGTAAGGGATCTGGAGCGGGACACCGTCGATGATCTCGACGTCGAATCCCGCCTGTTCGGCGACCGCGGCGATGTAGCCGATGCCAAGCGGCGAGATGACGTTTGCAACCTTTTCGAACTTCCCCCACAACTTGTGGAGCGTGAGCGGCGGGTTGATCAGCAAGACCTTCATCCGCGACGACTTCGCATTCCTCGAGGTCTGCATCGGCGCGCGCATTGTCAGAGTCATGGCGATTCCTCGAATGCTAGTGCGATTGAGCGACGGCCTCGGGAGCGGGCCCCGAGGATGCGGGCGACATCGTGTAACGCAGGAGCTGCATCGCCGCGCGGCCTGCTTTCAGGAACGCGCGCGGATCGCGGTAGCGCCGAAGATGCGACAGCATGATCTTCGGCCGGAAATAGAACTCGCGGAACATCGCGCGGTGGCCCCGCTCGAGGTCTTCCGCCGTGAGTCCGTTCGGGATGAAGACCGGATACCAACCGCTCATCTTCGCCCAATCCGGATCCCACGTGCCCGCGCCGACCGCGGCGTGGGCCAGCGTGGTCCCGGGCATCGGGCAGAAGTAGCTGACGTGGAAGTCGTCGAGGTCGATCGTCTTGATGAAATTGATCGTCGCTCGGATCGTCTCGTGCGTCTCGCCGGGCACCCCGATCATCAAGTAGCCGCGACTTCGAATGCCGACCTCGCGGCACCAGCGGAGCGTTTGGCGGATCCGCTCGAGCGTCGTGCCTTTGTTCAAGAGATCGAGGATCTGCTGAGAGCCCGATTCGACTCCAAATGCAATCTGCCAGCAGCCCGCCTGAGCCATCAGCTCGAGCACGTCGCGGGTCACCGTGTCGACGCGCGAAACGCACGACCACGTGAGGTCGACCCGCTGGTCGATCAGCATGTGACAGAACTCGATCAGGCGCTTCCGGTGAAACGTGAAGATGTCGTCGTGGAAGATCAGCTCGCGCACGCCGTACCGCTGCTGAAGCTCGCGAACCAACTCCATGCACTTGATCGCGCTGTAGGCGCGCACCTTCTTGCCGCCCACCGACGTGTCGCAGAACGCGCACTCGAAGATGCAGCCGCGCGACGTGATCAG
>JACOTG010000104.1 GCA_016178505.1 Planctomycetota bacterium | reverse complement strand
TTCCCCACGATGTTGTTCGTGTTGATGTGGAAGTCGCTGCTCGGGCCGTCGCCGAAGTCGCGGAAGAAGACTCCCGGACGCGAGACGACCTGGCCGTTGTTGCGGAGCGTGTTGCACGTGATCGTGTAGTGATCGCATCCGCCGAAGATGTCGATCCCCGCGAACGGTCCGTTCTCGATCAGGTTCCCGTCGATGAGCACCGTGTCGGTGTTCACGAAGAGGAATCGGTTGTCGGACTTGTTCTCGGTGACCGCGAGGTCGTGCGGTGCGGTCGCGAAGTACGTGATGAGCAGAGACGTGTTGCCGTGATTCGTGAAGCAGTTCTTGTGGATCGTGGCGTTCGACAGGCCTAGATCCGAGTAAATGCCGTTTCCGGACGCCGGTCCGTCGACGTTGTTGTCGACGAACTTGTTGTGATCGACGATCGACGCGAACGCGCCACTCGAGTTCAGGTAGAGGCCGAACGTGTTGTTCGTGAAGATGTTGTTCCGAATCTCGTAGCCCGAGTGCGTCGGCGTCGTGTAGCAACCGGTACCGAGGCTCGCGCCGCCGAGGCTCCCGTCCGCGTCGCGGATCGTGAAGCCGTCGATGACCGTTCCGTCGGCGTTGACGTAGAGGGCGCCGAGCGGCTCACTCAGGATCGTCTCGTGCAGCGTCGACCGCGTGCACGCATCGACGCCGTGCTGCGCGCCGAACAGGATGACTCGCGTGTTGATGACGATCGACGGATCGTACGTGCCTTCGCCGACGAGCACGGTGTCACCCGGGTTCGAGGCGTTCACGGCGTCCTGGATCGTCGGGAAGAAGTCGGAGCAGCTCGGGTCGACCACGTTCACGCAGTGCACGACGTTGAGGATGATCGTGATGTCGAACGTGCAGGTCGCCGAGTTGCCGGAATTGTCGGTGGCCGAGCAGTTCACCGTCGTCGTACCGAGCGGGAAATTGCTCCCCGACGGCGGATTGCAAACGATCGACGGCGCGATGTCACAGGTGTCCGGAGCGGTGACCGTGTAGTTCACGATCTTGCCGCCCGGCTGAGGCGTCGTGTCCGAGAAGCTCGCCGGGCACGAGAGCGCCGGCGCTGTCGTATCGGCTACGCTCACATTGAACGAGCACGTGCCGGACGAATTGCCGTGCGCGTCGGTCGCGAAGCACGTGACCGACGTCGTGCCGAAGCCGAAGGTGCTGCCCGATGCCGGCGAGCAGTTGATCGCCGGGCTCGCGTCGCACGTGTCCGCCGTCAGCGGAGTGAACGTGACGACTGCACCCGATGGACTGTCGCATTCCGCACTGATGTCGCTTGGACACACGATCGACGGCGGCACGGTGTCGACGACGGTCACCGTGAACGAGCACGGGACCGCGCTGTTGCCGCTGTGGTCGGTCGCCGAACAGTTGACGGTCGTCGTCCCGAATCCGAAGGTGCTACCGGACCCCGGAACGCAGGTGACCGTTGGGCTCGCGTCGCACGCATCCGAAGCCGACGCGCTGAACGTGACGGTCGCTCCGGACGGGCTCGTGCACTCGACGGAGACATCCGGCGGGCAAGTGACCGTCGGGATCGTCACGTCGGTGGCCGTCAGGTGGAGCGTGAGCGTTCCGCCCGCGCCCGTCGCCCCAAAGTTCGTGATGTCGATCAGGTAAGTCGTGCCGGCAGTGGCATCGAACGCGACGCCCGACTGAAGGCCGCCGCAGGTGCCGCCGCCGTCATCGTTGCACTGGACCTCCGTCAGCGCCGCGCACGCTCCCGTGCTGACGCTCAGGACCGTGTCGTAGGTCGACGTGCATGTGTCGATGACGACGTGCCGGTTGCAGTTCGGCGTCCAGCTATACCAGACCGAGCGTGAGTTCTGCCCGGGGCTGCCGAACGTACAGCTCTGAAGCGGATCAGTCGCCGCCGTCGTCGCACCGCGCGTGTCGAGGGTGTTGGTGTAGCTGATGATTCCCGACGCGCTGCCGGGGATGATCGTTGCCGACGCGCAGTCGTCGTTCGCCGGCGGCGGAACGACGCAGTTCAAGTGGGCGGTCAGGTTTCCGCCGCCACTCGCGCCGAAGCCCGTTGCTTCGATGCGATACGTCGTGCCGCCGATCGCGCTCCAGGACACGGATGATTGAAGCGTTCCGGAGCAAGAGCCCGACGTCGCATCGTCGTTGCACACGACCTCGCTCAGCGCGCCGCAAGCTCCCGTGTGAACCGTCAACACCGTGTCGTAAGTGCTGGTGCACGTGTCAAACGTGGCGTTGCAGTTGCCCGTCGGCGTCCAACTGAACCAGACCGACTTCGAGTTTTGCGCGGGTCCGCCGAACGTGCAGCTCTGCAGCGGATCACCCGCTTCAGTCGTCGCGGCGGTCGTCGATTCCGTCACCGTTATCGGGAACGGACCGCCCGCGGCGAGAATCGTCGGCGCCGCGCAGTTGTCATTGGCCGGTGGGGGCGGCGGTCCCCAGAGCAACGTTAGTTGCAGTGTGCCGCCGCCGCCGGTCGTGCCGAACTTCACCACTTCGATCAAGTACGTCGTACCTGCGGTGGCTGTCCACGACACGACCGACTGCAGCGTGCTCGCGCACGGCGCCGTCGTCGAGTCGTCGTTGCAGGCGACTGTGGTGTACGTGCCCGTCGCGCAGCCACCGGTCCAAATGGCAGCGATGGTGTCGTAGGTACTGGTGCACGTGCGGACCGTCCCGAAGTAATTTTGGGAGGGCGTCCACTTGTACCAGACCGAGTTCGTGCCGATGCCGTTGCACGTCGTCGGATCGCTCGCATCGGTCGTTGCCGCAGCGGTGTTCAGCGGGCTGATCGACGTCGAGCCAGACGCCGCGCCGTTGTCCGTCAGTGTCGCCGCGGCGGCGCACGTGTCATTCGCCGGCGCACCGATGACCGACGTCAGAGTGAACGAGAGGCTTCCTCCACCGTTCGCGGTGTTGAAGTCCGAAACTTCTATCAGGTATGGCGTCGCTCCGGTCGCGGCGAACGTCAGGTTGGATTGGACGCCGCAGGAATCGTCGTTGCAGCCAACTTGCACTGGCGCAGCGCAACCACCGGTGTATGCGGTAACCACCGTATCGTAGCTGCTGCCGCAAGTGGAGAATGTGGCAGTGCACGATGTCGATGGCGTCCATGAGTACCAGACGGTATTCGAGTCGGTGGTTCCCGTACACGAGTGCACGGGATCCGTACCCGCGATCGTCGCAAAGGTGGTGATCGCGGTGCCGGTGACCGTGCTCGGCACCGTTCCCGACAGCGCCGTCGGTGTCGCACAGGCGTCGTTCGCCGGTGGCGTCGTCGTGCAGTTCAAGGAATAGTTCAACGTTGCCGCCGTCGTCGACGGGCTGTAGTTCCGATTGTCGGACAAGGCCGCGACGATTCGATACGTCGTGCCGGCTGTCGCCAGCCACGATACGACGGCCTGGCTCGTGCTCGAGCAGGCGCCGCTTGGTGACGTATCGTTGCACGCGATCTCGGTCAGCGCGCCGCACGAACCCGTGTACACCGCCGCGATGGTGTTGTAGTTGCTCGCGGTCGGATTGCACGTCGCAAAGGTCCCCACGCAAGTCGAGGCCGGCGTCCACTGGAACCAAACCGTGCGAGCGTTCTTTCGAATCGCCGGCGTGGTCGCGCCGCAGCTCATGTTCGGGTCATCGACCGAAACCGTTTGCGTGAGGATGTTCGTCTGGCTACCGGTGATCGGGAACGGACCGGCGGCGGCCAGAATCGTGGCGCCGCTGCAAAGGTCGTTGCCCGCCGGTGGCGCGGCCGAACTAATCGTGAGCACGCCACCGGTGCTGCCGGCTCCCGTGCTGAACGCGCCGACCATGATGCGCAAGACCTGTCCGGTCGTCGCCGCGAGGATCACCTTGCTGCGGGAGGAGCAGCCACCGGTCGTCGTATCGTCGTCGTTGCAGGCGACGAGGTTGTACGGGCCGCATGCCGCGCCCGTATGAACCGCAAGGACGGAGTCGAACGTCGGCAGGGAGGCGCAGGTATCGATCGTGTAGGTTCCGTCAGCCGGAACGGTGAACTGAAACCACACGGTCTTCGAGAACGTCGTCGTGCTGCAAAGCACGTCGGACGCCTGCGTCGTCGCTGTCGAGTTATCGAATGCGTTCGCACCCAATGCCGCGATCGTCGGAGTCGAGCAATCGTCGTTCGGCGCAACGCCCAACGGTCCCGGGGGACCTTCGTCGGGGGACGGGGGCAACTCGGGCTTCGGCGGTTCGCCGTCGGTGTCGGGGTACTTCTCCAAGAGCATCCCCGGCGTGACGAAGCCGCCGGCACGGAGCTTCTGCTCCCAGTCGATGGGAGCCGGCGGCTCGGCCGCCTGGCGATCGCGTTCGAGCTGCGCGTACTTTTCGGCGAGCAAACGCGGATCGAGCTGACCATTGCCGTTCGAGCCGCCTCCAGAACGACCCGTCGTTTGCGCAACGACGGGAACGCTCAAGAGGCCGGCCGTGATACAGAGCGCCCAGCCGAGCGCCATACAGCGACGTGCCTTCGTGTTCATGCTGCCCCTTTCCTCATCTTTCGAAACGCCTGCAATCATGCCGCGCCTCAGCCACTGATAGCCGCGGCAGACCGTTTGAATGTTCGGGATGTTGGGAGGAGACTGACGGGGTCTGGAAGCAGAGCGCAACGGTAGCGACAGCACCGCTCCGCATGCGCCTCTCGCGGAACGGAAAGCCTAGTGCTTCCCCCGGACTCACTCGTGCTTTATCCCCGCGAACTCTTAGGAACCCCACTTACTCGGGCGACATTGTATTGAGACGGAATGGCCAAAGCAAGGGTTCCCTTGGGGATCGCACCGAGATAGATTCCGATCGATGTCGCTCGAAAAGACCGAAGCCGTCGTCCTTCGACTCTTCGAGTTCAGCGAGACGAGCCTCGTCGTCCACCTGCTGACTCGCGACCTCGGTCGCGTGCATGCCATCGCGAAAGGCGCGCGGCGCGCGAAGCCTCGAGGCGGCGAATACCTCGACCTGCTGGTGCGCGCGGAAGTCGTCCTCCTTCGGCGTTCGACGGCGGCGCTCGCGACGATCACGGACTTCGCGGTCCGCGAGAACTACCCCACGATTCGCTCGAGCACACAGCGCCTCAACGCGGCGTACTTCCTCGACGAGCTGGTCCACGAGGTGTCGCGCGAGAACGAGCCGAACGAGCTCCTCTACGCCGCCGCCATCGAGGGACTCGAAGGGCTGGAGCACGGACCAGCCGAGTCGATCGCTGCGACCCTCCTCGCGTTCGAAGCGCGGTTCCTCGCCGCCGCCGGATATCTCCCGGAGCTTCGCCGGTGCGTCCGTTGTCGCCGCGATCCCGCGCCGGCGGAGCGCATCGGGTTCAGTAGCCGGCTCGGCGGCCTCCTCTGCTCGCGCTGCTTTGCCGAGGACCCCGGATTCCAGGCCGCGGACCGCGGCGCGCTCATCACGTTGTCGAGCCTCCTGTCGATCCACGGCGAAGCGCTCGGGCGCGTGCGCCTCCCCGCGCGCACGGTCGCGGAACTTCGACGGCTCCTCGACGGCTACTACGAGTTCGTTTTCGAACGGCGCCTGCGCACCGCGCGGTTTCTTCGAAACGACGCTTGAAATCGTCGCGCGCGTGACGCCAAATGCCGCGCCGCACAGGCGTTTTCAGTCGACTCTCGAAAGAGGACACACCCCATGTCGATCCTGCTCGTTCGAGTTCTCGTCGCGTTGGCGCTCGCCCTCGGCGACGGGAACCCGACGCAAGTCGTTCGCATCGCCGCATTCGGTGACCAGGGTTTCGGCCCGAAGACTCCGACTCAGGAACAAGTGGCCCGCTATCTCGATTCGGTCGCGGAGAAGAACCCGCTCGATTTCGTGCTCCTGCTCGGAGACAACTTCTACATGGAAGGCGTCAAGGACGTGAACGATCCGCAGTGGGACTCGTCCTTCGAAAAGGTGTACGACCGCCCGCATCTCAAAGTCCCGTTCGTGGCAACCCTCGGCAACCATGACTACCACGGTAATGCGCAGGCCGAGATCGACTACGCGCGTCCCGGAACGCACTGGGTCATGGAGCCGTTTCCGTATCGCTTCGCCTGGCCGAAAGACGCCGATCCGCCGCTCGTCGAGTGCTTTGCCGTCGACACGACGCCGGCCGCGGAGTTGGGCGGCGACCTCCAGCCGCAGCTCGATCGCCTGCGCCCGATGCTCACGTCGTCGAAGGCGCGATGGAAGATCGTCTTCGGCCATCACCCGATCTTCTCGGACGGACCGCACGGCGACACGACGGTGCTCTCGCCGCTGCGAAAGCTCCTCGTCGAGACGGGCGTCGACGCGTACGTGTGCGGCCACGATCA
Organism: Planctomycetota bacterium; assembly: GCA_016178505.1. GTDB lineage: Bacteria > Planctomycetota > JACOTG01 > JACOTG01 > JACOTG01 > JACOTG01. The sequence goes on along the minus strand of JACOTG010000104.1, from coordinate 3,097 downwards.
CGTCCTCGAGTCGCTTCGCGCGAAGGACCGCTCGCCCGACGACCACGTCGCCTACTGGATCGCCGGCGGCGGCGGCGCGCCTCTCTATCCCGTGAAGAAGGGAGAGACGAGCGCGTTCGCGGAATCCTGCAACGGCTTCCTCGTCCTCGACGTCGCTCCCGATTCGATTCGAGTCCGGATGTTCGGGCTCGACAAGGGAGTTCTTTTCGAGGAAACGGTGAGAAAGGCCCCCGCAACGGCGCGTTGACGGGCCTCCAAGGCTCCCCTATACTCCCCCGTTTTCCATCGATTCGGGGACATCCATGCGCACTGACGGCCGAGCCCGGGACGGACTGCGACCCATTCGCTTCACGCGAGGATTCACGAAGTATTCGCCCGGCTCCGTGCTCGTAGAGATGGGCGACACGAAGGTCCTCTGCACCGCTTCCCTCGAGATGGCGGTGCCCCCGTTCCTGGTCGGCTCCGGGAAGGGATGGCTCTCGGCCGAGTACGCGATGTTGCCGAGCTCCACGGCCTTGCGAAAGGCGCGGGAGGGCCGCCGCGGCCCCATCGACGGCCGAACGCAGGAGATCCAGCGTCTCGTCGGACGCGCGCTTCGCGCCGTCGTCGACCTGAAGCAGCTCGGCGAGCGAACGATCTGGCTCGACTGCGACGTCATCCAAGCGGACGGGGGCACGCGCACGACCTCGATCAACGGCGCGTACGTCGCGCTCGTCGACTGCGTGCGGAACGCGCTGAGCGGAAAGCTGTCGCGCTCGTTGATCACCGCGAACGTGGCCGCGATCAGCGTCGGACGCGTGGGCGGCGACACGCTCGTCGACCTCAACTACGAGGAGGACACGCACGCCGACACGGACATGAACGTCGTGATGACGAGCCGCGGACAGTTCGTGGAGATCCAGGGAACGGCGGAGCGAACGCCGTTCAGCGACTCCGATCTCGGCGAGATGCTCGCCGTCGCTCGAAAAGCGATCGCCGAAGTCGTCGAGGCGCAGAATCGCGCTCTCCGTGAGATCTGACGTCGAACCATGCCGGTCGAGATCGTGATCGCCTCTCGAAACCCGAAGAAGCGAGTCGAGCTAGAGGCTCTCCTTCGCGGCCTCGACGTTCGCGTGATCGGCGCGGATTCGTTCCCCGAGGTGCCGGACGTGGTCGAGGACGGCGCCACGTTTCTCGACAATGCTCGAAAGAAGGCGTTCGCCTTTGCGCGCGCTCTCGGAAAGATCGCGCTCGGCGACGACTCGGGGCTCGAGGTCGACGCGCTCGGGCGTGCGCCGGGCGTCAAGTCGCATCGGTTCGCGGGACCCACGGCATCAGACGCCGACAACAACCGGCTCCTGCTCGAGCGCCTGCGGGGCGTGCCGCACGCACGCCGCACGGCGCGGTTTCGCTGTGCGGCAGTCGTGGCGTGGCCGGACGGTTCGTCGATCGAATCCGAGGGATCGTGCGAGGGAGTGATCCTCGAGGCGCCGCGCGGATCGGCCGGCTTCGGCTACGATCCCCTCTTCCTGTCGCCCGAGCATGATAAGACGTTCGCCGAGCTTTCGAGCGACGCGAAGAACGAAACGAGCCATCGTGCGCGCGCGCTCGCGCGATTACGCGAGAAGCTGATCGAACGACTTTCCCGAGCGTCTTAGCGACCGAGAATCATGGACATCTCGAAGATCCGCAACTTCTGCATCGTCGCTCACATCGACCACGGGAAGTCCACGCTCGCGGATCGGATCCTCGAGTACACCGGCGCGATGAGCAAGCGCGAGCTTCGCGAGCAGACCCTCGACTCGATCGACATCGAGCGCGAGCGCGGCATCACGATCAAGGCGAAGGCCGTGGCGATGGCGTATCGTCCGGCGGGCAGCAACGACGAGTACCTCCTCAACCTCATCGATACGCCCGGCCACGTCGACTTTTCGTACGAAGTATCGCGAAGCCTCGCCGCGTGCGAGGGCGCGCTGCTCCTCGTCGACGCGGCGCAAGGCGTCGAGGCGCAGACGGTGGCCAACGCCTATCTCGCCATCGAGGCGGGCCTCTAGATCATCCCGGTGATCAACAAGGTCGACCTCGCGAACGCGCGGCCCGACGAGGTGAAAGCGGAGATGCAGTCGGTGCTCGGAATCGATCCGACCCACGTCATCCTCGCGAGCGCGAAGGAAGGCCGCGGCATGGCGGAGATGTTCGAGGCGATCCTCACGCGCATCCCGCCGCCGACGGGCGATCCGTCGAAACCACTCCAAGCGCTGATCTTCGACTCGCACTTCGACGAGTACCGCGGCGTCATCGTCTATCTCCGCCTTCGACAGGGATCGATCGCGGCGCGCGACCGCATCATGATGCTCGGCACTCGGCGCGAGTACGAAGTGCTCGAGGTCGGCGCGTTCCGGCCGAAGATGGAATCGCTGCCGCGACTGACCGCCGGCGAGGTCGGCTACGTCATCGCCAACATCAAAACGATCCACGACGTGGTGATCGGCGACACCGTCACGCACGCGGGCGCGGACGTCGAGCCGCTCCAGGGCTACGTCGAGCCGAAGCCGATGGTCTTCTGCGGCCTCTACCCGACGCTCAACAACGAGTACGACCTCCTGCGAAAGGCGCTCGACAAGCTCCACCTCAACGATTCGTCGTTCACGTTCGTGCCCGACTCGTCGGACGCGCTCGGCTTCGGGTTCCGCTGCGGATTCCTCGGGTTGCTCCACATGGAGATCGTTCAGGAGCGGCTCGAGCGCGAGAGCAACATCGACCTCGTGCAGACGGCGCCGAACGTCCCATATCAAGTGACCACGACGGACGGGCAGACGCTGATCATCGAGAACCCCTCGAAGCTCCCGCCCGAGAACCTCATCGAGGAGTTCCGCGAGCCGATCGTGCGCGTCAGCCGCATCGTGCCGGCGACGTCGATCGGCGCGATCATGCAGGTGTGTCAGGACAAGCGCGGACGCTACGTGAAGACCGAGTACGTCGGCACCACGCGCGCCATGCTGACCTACGACATGCCGCTCGCCGAGATCATCTTCGACTTCTACGACAAGCTGAAGAGCCTCACGCGGGGCTACGGCACGATGGACTACCACCTCACCGGCTACGAGTCCGCCGACCT
>JACOTG010000076.1 GCA_016178505.1 Planctomycetota bacterium | reverse complement strand
GATCTTGCCGCCGACGGCTTCCTCGGCGGGCGTACCGTAGAAGCGAATCGTTCCCTTGAGCTTGCCCGCGGCGATCGATTCCTTGATCGCGAGCGCGGCGCCAAGGCTCGCCGCTCCGAATAGGTTGTGCCCGCAGCCGTGGCCGGGCGCGCCCGCGACCAGCGGCTCCTTCGCCGACGTCGCCTTCTGCGAGACGCCGGGCAGCGCGTCGAACTCACCGAGGATCCCAATGATCGGCTTCCCCGAACCGAAGCTCGCGACGAACGCCGTCGGCATGCCGCAGACGCCGCGCTCGACCTTGAAGCCCTGCTTCTCGGCGAAGTCCGCGAGCACCTTCGACGATTTCGTTTCGCGAAGCGCGGTCTCGGCGAATCCCCAGATCTGATCGCTGAGCGAGACGAGCTCCGACTTGTGCGCGTCGACGGACCGAACGACGTCTTCCTTCTTCTTCACGTCGGCGGCGAGCGCGGAGGCCGCGACGCCGATCGACAGTGCGAGCAGGACCCGATTCATGCCGACCTCCTTGTGGATCGGCTCTTCTATCCGGGCCTCGCGGCGGCGTCCAGCGCGAGGCAGCAGCGCCCATCATTCGTCGAAGGGGTGGCGTTCGAGAGACGTAGTCATCGGCGGCAAGATATTTGCGGCCTGCGACGCTCCATTGTTGCAGGTCGTCGAACTTCCGGTTCGCAGGATCGAGTCATCACACACTCCATGTCGCACATCTTCTCGCGGCGACCTGCGTTGGCGTTCACACGATGCCTGAGCGGCAATCCACGGACTGACGCGCAAAGTGATCTCCATGCCTCGCCGTTGAAATTCCGGGCGGTGAATCCCGTGCTTCGACGGACCGCAGCTACGGGATCGTGTAATCATCGAATGGTCGATTTTACAGGAGTTCGAAAATGCGCTCATCGCTGACTCGACGCTTGGTTCTCGCATCGCTCTCGTCCTTCCTGTTGGTGGCCGCCGGTTTCGCCGTGCGAGCCTCGAACGTACCCGGGCCCCGGTTCGCGCAAGTGAACTTGGTCGCCGATCAACCAGGAGCCGCGTTGAACGTCGATTCGAACCTCGTGAACGCGTGGGGAATCGTCACGGACATTCCGGGACTCGTCTTCGTTGCGGAGAATGAAACCGGGGGCGGCGCGGCGTATCTCCCCTCTGACGGCGACGAGCCGCCCTCGACGCTCGTCACGACGATCCACGTCCCGGATCCATCGGGCACGGGCACCGGAAACCCGACCGGGTTGGTGCACAACCGGACATCGTCGTTCGTCATCCAATCCGGTCAACTATCGGGCCCGAGCATCCTGTTGTTCGCCACGGAGGACGGCCTCATCTGCGGGTGGAATGGATTCGTGAACCCGAACAACGCCATCATCGCCGTGGACCGCTCGGGAGACCACGCCGTCTACAAAGGGCTCACGATCGTCGGCGGTGCGAACGGACCCGTCCTCTTTGCGGCAGACTTTCACAACGGCCACGTCGACATGTTCGACGATTCGTTTACGTTCCTCGGATCGTTCACCGATCCGACGATTCCTTCCGGCTTCGCGCCCTTCAACGTGAAAGCACTGAACGGTCGCGTGTTCGTCACGTTTGCCAAGCAACTCCCTCCGGACAACGACGACGACGATTCGGGCCCGGGGAGAGGATTCGTGGATGAATTCGACCGCGAGGGAAATCGGATCCGTCGCGTCCTGTCGCGCGGCCCGCTGAACTCGCCGTGGGGACTAGCGATCGCGCCGCCGACATTCGGACGGTTCGCGGGCGACCTATTGGTCGGCAACTTCGGCGACGGCCGCATCACCGCGGTCGCGCTCCGGAACGGCACCGTCGCCGGCCAGCTCGAGAATGCCATGGGCGATCCGATTTCGATCGATGGACTGTGGGGGCTCGCGTTCGTTCAAGAAGTCGGCGAGCGCGAGAACGACTTACGCCTGTACTTCACGGCTGGCCCGAACGACGAGATGAACGGACTCTTCGGTAGGCTCGATCGCGTGCGGTGACCACGCATCGGATCGTTTCGCGACCTCATTCGAAATTGCGAGCCTCACGAAAGTGTGGGGTATCGCGTGACGCGGCGTCGCCGCGCTGCTGCCCAACGTCGGCCAGCCCGTGCGATCCCGGACCGCGGCCGTCATGCTCGGGTCGACCGCGCGCACGGACGCCGCCGGTCCTCGTCTCGATTTCGATGCGGTGCCGTGGTAGGACGCTTCGCGTTCGGCCTCGCTCGAGGGCGGGGCGCACGATCACGAGGAGGTTCGATGGCATCGGTCACGCCGCGCATCTTGCAGGGGTTCCGCGACTATCTGCCCGAGACGATGATCCCGAAGGAGCGCATGCTCCGCACGATCGCGTCGACGTTCGAAAGCTTCGGGTACGCGCCGATCCAGACGCCCGCGCTCGAGTTCGCGGAAGTGCTCCTCGGGAAGTGTGGCGACGAAGGGGACAAGCTCCTCTATCGCTTCCGCGACAACGGCGATCGCGACGTCGCGATGCGCTACGACCTCACGGTGCCGCTCGCGCGCCTCGTCGCGATGTACCCGCAGCTGCCGCTGCCGTTCAAACGCTACCAGATCGCGCCGGTCTGGCGCGGCGAGAGCCCGGGCCGCGGCCGCTTCCGCGAGTTCCTGCAATGCGACGCCGACATTGCCGGATCCGAGAGCGCGATCGCAGATGCCGAGGTGATCCAGGTGGGTTGCGCGGTGCTCGAAGCTCTCGGCGTTCCGAAGTTCCTGATGAAGGTCAGCAATCGAAAGCTTCTCTCGGGCTTCGCGAAGACGCTCGGGCTCGAAGGGCGTGCGGTCCTCGGCTTCTTCCGCACCGTCGACAAGATCGACAAGGTCGGACTGCAGGGCGTGCTCGACCTCCTCGTCACCGAGAACGACTTCAAGCACGAAGCGGTCGAACGAACGAAGGAGTTCCTCGGCTACGGAGGTGACCTCGCCTCGCTCGACGCGCTGCAGAAGCGATACGGCAGCGAAGAGGAGATCGCCCGCGGCGCATCCGAGCTTCGCGAGGTCTTCGGGCTTCTCGAAGCGTGCGGGAAACGGGACAACGTGGTCGTCGACGTGTCGCTCGCGCGCGGGATGGACTATTACACGAGCACGATCTACGAGGGCGTGCTGCGCGAACCCGCGGGCTTCGGCACCGTCGTCGCCGGCGGACGCTACGACGGGCTCGTGGGTGTCTTCGCGGAGAAGCCGGTTCCGGCGGTCGGCATCTCGGTCGGCATCGATCGGCTCTTCGCGGGGCTCCAGGAGCTGGGCCTCGTAAAGGAAGAGATCTCGCCGACGCGCGTGCTCGTCGCCGTCTTCGCGCCGAATCTCGCGCCGGCGTCCATGAAGATCGCGAGCGACCTGCGTCGCGCCGGGCTCGCGGTGGAGGTGTCGCTTTCGACCGAGAAGCTCGGCAAGCAGTTCAAGTACGCCGACCGGAAGCGCATTCCCGTCGTCGTGATTCCGGGGCCCGACGAGGTCGCGCGCGGTGAAGCCACCGTGAAGGTGCTCGCGAGCGGCGATCAGATCGCCGTCAAGCAGGACGCGCTCGCCGAGCGAGTGAAGACCCTCCTGCAGGGAGTGTGAGATGGAACTCGACTTCAAGACCGTGCTCGCTCCGACCGACTTCTCGGAGGCGAGCGACAAGGCGATCCCGTTCGCGTTTCGGCTCGCGAAGGATCACGGAGCGGCGGTGCTGCTCGTCCACGTCGTCGACGCGTTGCCGATGCCGAGCCCGCTCTACGCGCACTACTATGCGGTGCCGAGCCCCGAGCAAATCGTCGCGATCGAAAAGCAGAGCGAGGAAGCGTTGCGGTCGCGCATTCCGGCCGAGTACCGCGGCACCGTCCGCGCCGACGTCGCGGTCGTGCACGGCGAAGCATCGCAGGAGATCCTTCGGCTCTCGGTCGAGCGACACGCGTCGGTGATCGTCATCGCGACGCATGGCCGCACGGGCCTGAAGCACCTCCTCCTCGGCAGCGTCGCGGAGAAGGTCGTACGTCACGCGACCTGTCCGGTCTTCGTCGTGCGTTAGCCCGCGGACAAGTTTTTCTTCAGGAACGCGAGCGTGCGGGACCACGCGTCCTTCGCCGCTTCGGCCTTGTATCCCGCCTTGTTGTTCACGTTGGCGAAGCCATGGCCCGCGCCGTCGTAGATCTTCACGTCGACCGACTTGCCCGCCTTCTTCAGCGTCGCCGAGAACTGGTTGATGTCGTCCTTCGAGATTCCCTGGTCCTCGGCCCCGAAGCTGCCGAGCACGGCCGCGTTGATCTTCGCGAGCTTCGACTCGTCGGTGAGGAGCCGCCCGTAGTAGATGACGCACGCCTTGATCGACGGATTGTCGAGCGCGAGCGACAGCGAATAGCCGCCGCCCATGCACCACCCGATGCAGCCGATCGCATCCGGGTTCACGTCGGAGCGCGTCTTCAGATAGTCGACGGCGGCGTTGAGATCGCGAAGCGCGCGATCTTCCGGCAGCCCGCGCATCAGCTGGTGCGCCGCATCCGGATCCGACGCGATCTTGCCGCGGTAGAGGTCGACGGCGAGCGCGACGTAGCCCTCGTTCGCGAGAGCGCGCGCCTGGTCCTTCACCCAGTCGTTGAGGCCCCACCATTCCTGGATCACCACGAGGGCCGGGCCCTTCTTCGCGTTCTTCGGCACGGCAAGGAACGACTTCACCTCGTCCGTGCCGGACTTGTACGTGACCATGTCCGAGTCCTTCGGCTGCGCGAGCGCGGCGAGCGGAGTGATGAGAAGCGCAGCGGCAAGCGAAACGGCGAGCCGATTCATGTCGAGCCTCCTGATTTTCCCGTTGGGTTCGTCAACGGGGGCATTTCACGCTCCCGCGTGCGAGCCGTCAACGGTCGTCCGACGACGCGACATCACACCGTCTTCAGGCGCGCCGTCAGCGACGGGAGGACGCGCAGCGTGAATTCCTTTCGAGCGGCATCGTCGCTCGGCGCGCCGATCTCGGCCGCGATTTCGTTCCACTCGGCGCCGAAGTAGAAGCGAAGCACGACGATTTGGCGATGTCGCTTCGGGAGTGCGGCGAGCACGTCGGCGATCTGGCGTCGCCGCTCGGAAATGGCGGATGACGTCGCCGGCCCGGGACCGCGAGCCGGGATCGTCGCCGCGCGGGTCGAGTCGTCGGAGGAGCGCCCGTCGAGCGGTCGTTCCGAGTGCGGGTTTCGCTTGCCCGCCTCCCAGTGCTCGACCCAGTTCCAGACGCGGTGAGACACGATCTTTTCCATCCACGCGCCGAGGGATCCTTGGCCGCGGTACTCGAACTCGCCGAGCTTCGCGAGGACCGTCGCGGCTACGTCTTGCACGACGTCTTCCGCTTCCGACTCGAGCCGCCGGCGGACCGCCTCGTTGTGAATGGAGCGGATCTCGGTCGCGACCAACACTTCGAGTCCGGGGCGATGGCGCGTCCACAACGACTCGAACGCAGCGGGATCACCCCGTCGCCATCGCTCGATGTCGCCGCGGGTTCGCGTGAATTCCTCCCGCGCAGGCAGATCGGGATCGAACGTCACGAATGCTCCTCCATTTCCTCTCGGCCGGGAGTTCGAACACTAACGCCCGCGGCGCCGCGATTCAACGGAGGACCGAGCGTGAGATCATCTGTTATCCTGATCCTCGCTTTAGCGGAGAATGTGGCGGCGCGTGCCGCCTCGAAAGCGCTTCTTCGGAGAAGGAAGCCATGAGCGACGATTCGATCGGGGAAGAGGAGTCCGTCCTCGTTTCTTGCGTCGAGGCTTTCGATCGAGGAGACCTCGCGGCCATCGACCGGGCGTGCGTCGAGCACCCCGAGTTCGCGGAGCAAATCCGGTCCACGGCTGACGTGCTGCGAGCGCTCCGTGCAGACGCGGCGCGCTACCGCGAACGCATCACGCGTGAATCCTCGCCCCCACCGAACGTCGAGCGATTCCAGCTCCTTCGCGAGCTCGGACGTGGCGGCACCGGCATCGTCTATCTCGCGAGAGATCGCCGCCTCGAGCGAAACGTCGCGCTGAAGACGCTCCCGTCATCGGTGGCGGCATCGCCGGAGACCTTGCAGCGCTTCGCCCGAGAGTGGAGCGCGCTCGCGCGCATTCGGCATCCACACATCGCGTCGATCCACGAGGTCGGCGAGACCAAGGAGGGACTTCCGTTCTTCACGATGGATTACGTCGAGGGCGTTTCGCTCGATGCGATCCTGCGGCGCCTCAAGGGCAAGAACCCGGCGTCACTCGAAGCGAGCGATCTGTCGCCGAGCGCGGCGGCGATGGGAGCGGCGCCGTCCTACGCGATGGTCATCGTGAGGCTCGCTGCGAAGCTCGCGGACGCACTGCAGCACGCGCACGAATCGGGCGTCGTCCATCGTGACGTGAAGCCCGGAAACGTGCTTGTCGACCGCGCCGGCGAGCCGATCCTCATCGACTTCGGGATCGCGCGCATCGCCGACGTGGTCACGCTCACCCGCGCGGGCACGACGCCGGGCACGCCCGCGTACATGGCGCCGGAGCTGGTGTCCGACCGGCGCGTTCCCCCCGATCGGCGCGTCGACGTCTACGGCCTCGGCGTCACGCTCTACCACCTGCTCACGCTTCGACCGCCCTTCGACGGAGTGTCGACCGAGCAGGTCTTCGAGCAGATCCGCCATCGCGAGCCGCCGCCTCTACGTCACGCGAATCCGCAAGTTCCGCGCGATCTCGAGGCGATCGTGCAGAAGGCCACCGAGAAGGATCCGTCGCGGCGATACGCAACGGCCGCAGCGCTCCGCGACGATTTGCTGGCGCTCCTCGACCTGCGGCCCGTGGAGGCGCGCCCGCGCGGCGCAACGACCCGCATGGTTCGATGGGTCGTGAACCACCGGGGCCGTGCCGCGGCGATCGCCGCCGCCGCGATCCTGATCGGCATCGGAGTTTGGAGGTTTCAAGCGTTCGACGCCGCGAGTCGAGAGGGCGAACGATTGCTCCGCAAGGTCGCGATATTGAAACTCGCGCTCGCGCAAACCGACGAAGAGTATTCCCGAGCGACCACGCGGCTCGCGGTCTCGTACGACGAGGCCAGCGGAGGAGTCGTAGCCGATCTCGAAGAGGACGTGGCGCGACAACGATTCGAAGTCGAGCGCGCTCTCGCCGGTGCCGAGGAGTCATTCAGCGAGGCCCTGCGCGTCGTCTCTTGGCTGCAACCGCTCGGTACGACGAAGACCGTCGAACGGCAACTCGCGGACGTTCGCGCGATTCGACGTGGAGAAAGTCTAGTTCCCGGCACGGTCACGTTCGTCGTCGATGCGCCCGCCGCCGAGTTCCATCTCTTCCGGTACGAACCCTTCCGGACGCGACGCCGTCACACGATTCCGAGATCCGTACCGGTTCCGATTGCCCCCGACGGAACGTCGATCGAGACGGGCATCGAGGACTTTCAGCCCGGCGATCCTTGCCTCGTCGTCACGGACGTCGAGCCAGACGGTCCGCTCGCTCGCGCGGGGATCGCGCGTGGCGACCTCGTCTACCGCATCGGCGCCCACGCCGCGGGAAACGGCGTGTTCGTCCGTGGTGTCGAACCGGGGAGCGTTTCCGAGACGCGCGGCGTTCGTCCGTACGCGCGTGTCACCGCATTGCCCGGCAAGGGGGTGATCCGGGACCTCTATGATTGGGAGACGCTGACTCACCGATCGGTTTACGTCGCCGATCGAGGGCCCGCGTGTCGCTATGAGTTCGAGGACGTCGCCGGGGGTGCGATCGACGTCGAGCTTCGCCGGTTTCCCTCGAATCAGCTCGATGGCTTTTGCGACGAATTGGCTCCGACGCGCATCGGGCTTCACGATTGGGGATGGCCCACCGATCTGCCCGGGATCGAAACGATCGACGGACTTCTCGGCATCGACGTCTGCGACCCGGCGCAGTTGCTCGCGGGGGCCCCGCACGAAGGCGTGACGCTCGCGTGTCTGCGATCGGGCGAGCCCATCCAGGTTCGCGTGCCCGCGTACGTCGAGCCCGGCGTGAAAGTCGAGGCGACGGCGTACCCGCTCGTCGTCTCGCCGCGAAACCGCATCGACGTGGCCGGACGTCGATCGCTGACTCTCTCGCCCGGCTCCTATCTCGCGCTCGTTCACGCGGTCGGCCACTCAGACATGCGCCAGCCGTTCGTCGTCACGCCGGCGATCGAATCCGTCGAGGAGATCACACTGCCACCGCCCGATCCGCCGGACGGATTCGTCTACGTCGATGGCGGGCGGTTCGTCTATCAGGGCGATTCGGAGGTCGGGCTCGTCGACGACTCGACCTCGAATGCGGTCGAGCCGTTCTTCATCAGCCGCTACGAATCGTCGATGGGCGAGTGGTTCGAGTTCCTTCTGGAGCCGGAGCAGCTTGCGGCCGTGGGAGAGCCGCTGCAGTGGTTGGTTCCTCGCCGCGATTCGGGCCGTTGGGCCGAACACGCGCCGGGGATGTCTTGGCAGTTCCCGCTGGGGACGTGCGCCGAGTCGCCCGTCGCCGGCATCAAGGACCACGACATCGCGAAGTTCATCGTGTGGAAGAACGAACGCGCTTGGCGCGCGGGCTCGCGATGGCGTTATCGATTGCCGTCGTCAGCCGAGTGGGAGAAAGCGGCGCGTGGCGTCGACGGCCGGCGGTTCGTCTGGGGGAATCGATTCGACTTTGGTCTCGCCAACGGTTTGCTGTCGCGATCGCGAGGCAATGGGAACCTGCTCATTCTCGAGCCGTGCGGGCGATTCCTCACCGACGAAAGCCCGTTCGGAGTGAGGGACATGACGGGCAGCGTCGCCGAGTGGGTCGGCGGCACCGTACCGGGGTTCAACAGCTGGAGTCCCATCTGCGGCGGCTCGTGGGTGCAGGCGATGCCGACGACGTTTCGCGCGACGAGTCGCGTGGCAAACAAGACCGACATGCCCGATCGAGGCTTCCGTCTCGTGGCGTATCCGGTGCCGGCAGACAGGCGATAGGCGACGGCTACGGCACCTCCACGTCGAGTTGTTCGAAGTGCGATTCCGGGCCGATGCGGACGCGGACTTCGGCGCCGGCGGCCGTGCCCGCCTTCGCGCGGTCGAGGAGTGTCTGCTCGACGCGAATGCGCAGCGGTCCGTGCTGCAGCGCTTCGATGAGCGCGGGCTCGCCGAAATCCCCGAGGAACAGGTTCACCTCGAAGCCGCGCAGCTTGCCGCCGTGTTCGGGGACTTTGGCGAGGAGGTCGGCCTGGCGCTCGCGAAGCGTGTGACGCCGCTCGAGACCGGATGCTCCGAGCAGGCGCGCACGATCGGGCATCGCACCGCGGGAGTCGGCGTCGAACTCGCAGATCGTCGCGTGGGCCCGTTCACGCGCGTGCGAGCACGCCGGCAGCGCCGCGATTGCGGCGATCGAAACGACGATCACGAGTTGCGAAGGCCGATTCATCGGTGTCTCCAGATCGAGCGGCGGCAAAGGTACCATGCGGTCCCCGTGCGCCGGATCGAGGCGACGCGAAAGCGGCGATGCGGTGGCGCTCGGATCACATCGAGGTGAGTCGTCGCTCGCGACGACGAGGTGAGCCGGCGCTTTTCGAATCGCGGTTGCGATGCGCGTCGCGGCCGGACGGACGGAGGTGGGGCGTTGCTCGCGATGATGAACTGGGGGCGTGCCGGGCGAATCGCCGTCGTGATGCACATCGTGGCGGGCTGCGCGTCGCTTCGTGGAAGCAGCGGCCGCCCGATCGAGGTTGTCGCCGATCGCGACGTCGAGGTGGGCCTCGCGGCGTGGCTCCTCGCCGGCGGCTCTTTCGAGCCCGGCTCGCTTCGGGCCGCCGCGGCGTCCGACCTCGAACCGCTCACCACGTGTGCGCTCGTCGCGGATGCGCGCCGAGCAATCGCGGGGGGACAGTCGCTGAACGAGTGGGTCACCACGTGCCTCGACGACTCGACCGACGTGCGATCGTTCCGCGACGAAGAGCGCTGGCGCGCGTTCCTCGCGGCGAGCGACGGCGTGTATCGCCGCGCCGCCGAGCATGTTCGTGATGCGCTTCCGCTCGGCGCACTCGCCGACTCGGCCCGTCGCTCGTTCGCGATCCCGACGGAGCGGCGGCTCGACGTCATCGTGTCGTTCCTTGCGCCGGAAGCGCTCGGTGTCGCCATCGATCGATCGGATCGACGCATCGCGATCGTCTCGCCGCGCCTTCTGCCCGGAGGGCGCGCGAGGCCAGACGTGCGCGCACGATTCGAGCTTGCGGGGGTGATCCTCCACGAGTTTGCGCATCCCGAGGCTCGCGCGGCGCTGCGCGCAAATGCACCGTACGTCGCCGCGCTCGAGGAGCGACTGGGCGCACTCGCGTCTTCGAGCGGGCTCACGTTTGCGGGGTGGCTCGAGGAAAACCTCGCGAGCGCGGCCGCGTGCGTGGGCGAGGCTGACGCGCTCGGCCGTCGCGACGCGGATGCGTTCGAGCGCGAGGAGGAGCGACGCGGGCTCGTCCTCGTGCCGCGCCTTCGAGATCGGCTGAGCGCGCGAGAAATCGCATTTGGCGATCTTACGCCAATCCTCGAAGATCTCGGCGCGATCGACATGGCGCCGCTCGATCGTCGCGCGCGCCTCGCGGCCGAGCTTCGCCTCGCGCGCGGCCGACGCTCGAGCGCGCTCGAGCCCCTCGTCACGCGCTACCCCGACGATCTCGAGCCGCGCTTCGCGCTCGCCGAAGCGCTCTTCGAGGAAGACCGAACGCTCGAAGCCGAGATCGCGTTTCGCGCGATCGTCGCGTCGCCGAACGCCAGCGCCGCGCCCGACCTCGTCGAGCAATCGCGCAATCGCCTGCGGCACATCGACGCGAACCGGCCGCCTTGAAGGCCTGGTATCCTGCGCCGTCGATGAGCGACCTCACGCCACCTCGCCGCACGCGAATTCTCAAATTACGCGAGCACGACGAGGCAAAGGAAATCGAGTTCGAATGGCTCTCGTCGCTCACCGTTCAGGAGCGCTTCGACCTGATGTTCCAAGAGTCCGAAGAGATTCGGAGATTGCTGATCCAGAGTGGACACGGAACGCCTCCTGAAATCGTTAGGCGTGCGCGGGACTAGGCATGTCCTGATCGGTGCGTCGAGCAAGTGATGGGAGCCACCGAGGCCTCGTTCGCGTCGCTCGACGACCTCATCCGCATGAAGGAAGCTGCCGGCCGTCCGAAGGACCTCGAGGACTTGAAGTACCTCCGCCGCATCCGCGACGCGAGGAAGAGCTGACTTCGCCCGCCTAGCGCCGCAGCGTCTGCGAGAACAT
>JACOTG010000103.1 GCA_016178505.1 Planctomycetota bacterium | reverse complement strand
GTCGCCTTTCGCGTGAATGCGAACTTCTTGCCCGGCGATGTCGACGTCCTCCACATTCAATGCGACCGCTGAGCCGACTCTGATCCCGCTCGTGAGCATCAGGCGAAAGAGCATGCGATCGCGTTCCGCCTCGAACCCCTCGCCTTTGTCGAGCGCGTCAAGCAACCGATCTTGCTCGTCGATCGATAGCGATCGCGGAGGGCCAGCGGACGTGATCGCCCTCTTGATCAGCCGCCCCGGATCTTGGGCGACGTAGCCCGCGGCGTGCGCGAACCGAAAGAACGTGCGTAGCGACGTCCGAATCGCGTTCATCGCGGTCGCCTTTTTCGGCTTCCCGTCCGGACGATTGCGCGCCATCGTTGACGACAGGAACGCGGCGACCGTCTCGTGGTTGACTCGCTCGATCGAGTGCGTGTGATCCGTCGAGTCGAGCCAGTGGTCGAGCAGCCCGACGTGACGCTCGTACTGCTTGCGCGTGTGAACCGAGCGGCCGTCCGCGTCGAGTTGGACGAGGAATCGATCGAGTGCCTGTTCGATGCGCATGGTGACCTCCTCGGATTTCGTTCTCGGAATTGGCGGGGCCGATCCGCATGCGACGTTGGACCGGCCCCGGGTCGTTGCGCCATCGGCTACTCGGCGGGCGTTGCGGTGGCTTCCGGCGCTGGATCAACCGCCGGCACGTCGACGGCCTTCGCCTTTCGCGTCGTCTTCTTCGTGGTCACCGGCTTCGACTTCTCGTCCGCTTTCGCCGCGCCCCGCGCATGCTCCATCTCGTCAGCCGGAATCGGCAGCTTCTCGATAAGGCCATTCTCCGCGGCCCACGTCATCGCGAGCCGGAAGACCCGCCGCGTCTTCGAGATCGTGATCGTGCTTCGCTTCTTGCCGTTTCGCTTCTGGGTCACCGCGTCGCTCTCGTAGAAATTCGCGACCTTCGTTGGCGTCAGCGTGGATGCAGCCGTGTCCTCGCCGAAGTGGTCGACGGCGGCTTTGAGGTCCATGCGGTAGCTGAAAATCGTGCCCTCGGACTTGTCCGCTTCCTCGAGGTGCTCGAGGTATCCGGCGACCACGTCTCCGAGCGTCGCCTCGCCCTTCGCGCGCTTTCCGCGAGGGGGCGCCACCGGTGCGCTCTGTGCGCTCGACTCGACGGACTCCCCGGTCGTTGGGTTGGGCGCGGCCTGGGGCGATGTCTGCGGGTTAGGCTTCTGGCCGGATCGTGATCCCTTCGTCGTCTTCGAGTCCTTTGCTGCCTTGGCGTTCATTCGAATGCCTCCGTTCTCTCGCGGTGCCCAATCGCAACCGCGTGATCGCATGAGGCATCGGGGTCGAATGGAAGCCAAGGGAAAGCCATCAAGAACGCGAAGGGAATCGCCGTTGCCTTCGATACCCAGAAAACAAGACAACCGTGACCGCTCTCGGGCTTCAATGACGACGACTACTCGACGCGCAGCACGACCGCGTTGGTAACGCTGACTCGCTTCGAGCGCGTGGATGCCTCGTCTTCGACGACTCCTTGAAGCGTCACCACCGTGGGGACATGTCGGCCGCCCGGCGCGCGGACCGTCAATGGCACTCGCGGAGGACTCGGAATCTCGAGGACTCCGCGGCATGTCTGGGGGCGAACGCCGACTCCCCGCAGACAAATGACCGGTTGAGGGCTCAGCCCGGAATGAAACGGTGAGGGCGCGATCATGCAGCCGATGGTCTGGCCTCCGACGCGAAGCTCGACGGGGTTCGAGGGACCGTTGGCCCAGCCCCACACCACGTAGTGGCCGCGCCCCGAACCAGCGGGCGCCGCGTCGAGACTCACGTTGATTCGCTGTCCGACGCGGACACTGACCGTGCGCTCGGTTCCGCCGCTCGAATCATTGACGAACAGCACGTCGGAGATCGAACCCGCGCCGTCATTCACATTACCGCGACGCGGCGTCACCTCCCACTTCGCAACTCGAGAGGAAACCGTGCCGCCGGCCAACGTGAAAAGGCCTCCGACGACGAGACCGGGCGTTCCATCGGCTTGCGACGGCAACAGCGCGTTCACGTCTGCATCGAGGTTCCCGTCGAGTGACGACCAGGTGCTTCCGTTCCATTGGGCGAGATTTCCCGCTCCAGGGTTTACGAACGTATAGAAGTGGCCGGCAGCGTAAAGGCGCGGGCCATTGCCGGCGTCGAACGCGGCGAGAAACGCAATCGAACCCGCGTTCTCCAGTGTGTATGTCAAGTCCGACCACGTTTCATGGCTCCATCGTCCAAGGACAGGCGCGGATGGACCGCCAAACAACGGGTAACTGCCACCTGCAAAAAGCGCCGGCCCGGTGCCATCGTCGAGCCCAACCAGTGAGTTGACAACACCGTCCCCGAACTCATACGGAGCGCCGATGTTCGTCCACACGCTGCCATCCCACTTGAACACGCTCCGGCTGCGAGTGGAACTGTTGGGCTGGAGCCGGCCGGCAGCATAGAGCGCCGGGCCATTGCCGTCGTCGAATGAAGCAAACGCGCGAGCTTCTCGATAAAGAGGTGTGCCGACCGTCGACCACTCCAGACCGTTCCACTTCGCGATCGGCCCCGTGGCCAGGCCGCCGGCATTGGCAAATTCCCCTCCCACGTACAGGGCTCGGCCGGTCCCATCGTCGTGGACGGCGAGTGCATACACTACATCGTCTGTTCCAACGTCGAGAGCCGACCACTGATGTCCGTTCCACCGCGCGATGTGATTCGCGCTGACACCACCAATGTCTGTGAATCTGCCTCCGACGTACAGCGCCGGACCGCTGCCGTCGTCGAAAGTCGCCATCGCGTTCACGGAAACATTCGAGGAAACCAAAGCCAAGGCACCGTGATCGACCTTAACCAGGCGCGCAAGGCGTGAGCCCGGTCCGTGCTGCGTATAGCCGCCGGCAAAGACGGCGGGGCCGGTGCCGTCGTCGAATTCGGCTAGGCTGACAACATACATATCGAACGCCGTATCGGGCGTCTGCCAGTCAATTCCATCCCACCAAGCAAAATGCTGAGCTGGCATCTCGTTTCCTACGCCCCAAAAGACGCCTCCTACAAAGAGTCTCGCACCATTGCCGTCGTCGAAACCGGTCATCGTCAGAACTCCGACCGTCGGTGCGCCGAGGATGCCGCCGCCGAGGGCCGACCATCGTGTTCCATCCCAGCGGGCAATGTGATTCGCCGACGTACCACCCGCCGAAGTGAAGCTGCCCCCTGAGTAGAGCTTTCGTCCGCTTCCGTCGTCGAAGACGCCGAGCCCATAGGCGGTTGAAGGAAGTCCACTGCCGAGCGCACTCCAAGAATGCCCGTTCCATCGCGCGATGTTTGGGGTCGAGACGCCACCTGCATGACTGAAGCCTCCAGCAACGTAGACGCTTGGACCGCTTCCGAAGTCGAACACTCCGAGCGCGTTGACCGGACCGTCCGTGCCGCCAGCAAACGTCGACCACGAGTGACCATTCCATTTCGCAAGATTCGTGATCGGCGTGCCGCCGAACGTGAACGTGAGGTCTCCTCCAGCGAGCAAGAACGGACCCGTCGCATCGACGAATGTGGCGAGCGCATTCACGGTTCGGTATCCGGAATCGAAGAGAAACCCGTCCCCGACTGTGGTCCACGCGCTGCCATCCCACATCGCGATGTAACCGCCGTCGTTGTCGCCGATGACGTGCATGCGGCCTCCCGCGACGAGGACCGGATGCCCGGTGCCGTCGTCATAGGAGGAGAGGCATTGCACTTGGCCGCTCAGTCCGTCGCCGACGGCGCTCCAGCTCGTTCCATTCCATCGGGCGATGCTGCTCGCCGACACGTCTCCGGCGCCGCCGAATTCCCCTCCAGCGTAGAGCGCGGGGCCACTCCCGTCATCGAAGACCACAAGGGCATCCACACGTCCGTAGACGCCACCGCCGACCGAACTCCATGAAGTCCCGTCCCATCGAGCGACTCCGCGGACTCGCAGACTCTCAATTGCGTTGAACCAGCCGCCAACGAATAGCGCAGGGCCTCTGCCGTCGTCGAACACGACCGACGCATGAACCTCGCTGTTCGCACCGTTCAGGCGAGAATAGCCAGGCACAAACTGTCCGCACGGATCGGCGGCGAGGATCGGAGAGCTGACGCAAAGGAGGCCGAAGAGCAGAATGCAGGCTCGAACAACACGAGCGCACATCCTCGTCCGCACCGTACTCGACAGACGCCTCGTTGTCGGCTCGCAAGCGCGGCGCGGAGGAAATGAGCGGAGGCTCTCACACAGAGACGAAATCTGGAGAATCATCGCATCCTCCTTCGACGAAGAACGACGGGTTGGTCTCTCGGGCTTCGGGTGCCCGCGACGGGATTCCCCCAGGAAAGTCCGGCGCGGCGGGACCGCGTCATTCTACGCCGAGGCCCCTGAAGCGCACGACCAAAATGAATGACTCGCGCAGCGCAAGCAACGCGCTGCAGCGGCGAACGCAGGCGTCAACGCGGCCGAGCGATGTTCGAACTCAACCTACTCGCGCGCGCACGTCCGCACTCCCGTTTCGAGCGCGTCTTCGATTGCCCGACTGACAGAAAAGAGCAGACCCGCCTGGCGTTCGAGCGTCTTCGTTCCGTCGTAGAGATCGGTCGCCTGGGTTTCCATCGCCATCGACGTCGCGGCGTCGTCAAGGACCTCGGTAATCTTCTCGACGAGGGGTTCAACGTGCGGCCGAACCGTTCCCGCTCGCCGCTGATCGAAGTCTCCCCTCGATCGCATCCCGAACCCCGGCGCACAAGTCCGCCCGGTGCTGCAGGAGCTTCTCGCGGTCGGGGTTGGGCTCTCCCTCTTCGATCTCCATCTGCGCGTCGCTGCCGATCAGATCGAGGACGTCGAGCACGCACTCGGCGTCGGCGCGGCTGATGATCTCGTGGTTCGCAGCGTTCGCGATCATGAGCCCGATCGTCCCGTCCGTTGTTCGCATCATGTCGTTCACCCCTTCAGCGACTCGTCCACGACCGTCACTCGACCTCGGCGTACGTCATGACCACGCGAAGCAGGTGATCGTAGTCGCCGGCCGTCGCTTCCCGGAAGAACGCATCGATCGTCTCCTTCGGGATGCCGGCCTCCTTCATCGCGGCCGAGACGCGCCCTAGAATCGACAGTGCGTTCCCGTCTGTCCCGACGAGTTTAACGGTGGGCTTACGGTAGTCGGCGGGAAGGTCCGCGTTCATCTCGCCGCTCCCACGATCGCATCGTTGATCCCCATGCCGACTGCGGTCAGAAGGCGCGCCTTACTCTTGGCGTCTTCCCACCTCGCATGGACATGCACCGCATCCGGCACGGCCTTGTCGTCCAAGGGGTCGACCTCGGCGGCGCGGATCTCTCGGTCCGCGTCGAGTGAAAGAAGTGCGCCCGCTCGCTCAAGAGCCGTCGCGAAGTGCTCAGCTTCTCGTGCCTCGATGCAGCCGCTCTCGATGGCTCTTGCGACCGCTTGGCCGAGGGCCTTGCACGAGACGAAGAGATCCTGGTGCGGCCGCTTCGGCGTCGTCCCGTTCGTCGTCTTCATTACTTTCCTTCCTCTCCGGCCGGGTCGTTCTCCGCGATGACGTTCGCGACAAGCTCGTCGGCGCGCGCACTCTCGTGGTCGCCGCAGAGTTCGATCACCAAGCGCGCGTTCGCTGCCTCCGGGGAGATGACCCATCGCGCTCCGATCTCCTCGCTCCGCCGTTCCAGCTGCGCGGCGAGGTCGTAGATGGCTGCGGCGATCTGCCGATGCTGCGCGTAGCGTCCGGTTGGATTCGTCGCCGTGAGCTTCAGGGTCGGGCTGCCCGCCGTCGTTCGTCC
>JACOTG010000102.1 GCA_016178505.1 Planctomycetota bacterium | reverse complement strand
CCCATCCGTGCGGATGCTTCGGCGCGGTCGAGTCGCCATCGGGGGTCGAGGTGCCGTTCCGGCTCGCGGAATCTCGGAGCGGAACGAGCGCAAAGACGAGTCCGCCGAGGGCGAGGAAAAGGAGCGTAAACCTCGCCGTCGCGCGCGCGAGACGGAGATCGACGAGGCGCTTCGCGGTCGGCGCGACGGCGTGAAGTCGCGGCACGTCTCGGCGTCGAAGAGCGACGTCGGCCAGGCCGTGAATCGAAACGAAGATCTGCAGCAGGGGAATCGCGAGTTGCCAGGGACTCACGATTTCGGCGACGAGCGCCAGCCCGGTCGTCGCCGCCGCGAGCGCGTGGACGAGAACGTCTTCGTCGGCGCTGCGCCACGTCAGCATCGCATCGATCATCCAGGGCACGATGATCAAGGCGATCCCCAGCGCGCCGCGCTCGTTGAGCAGGAATGCGGTGGGAGCGAACGCCACGAGAAGCACGAGTCGCGGGCCACGGCCGAATCGCCGCCGCAACGCTGCGGCGATGAAGCCGACGGCAATCCCCAATGTCAGGAAACCAAACGCCACGAGGCCGGCGCTGATGCTCAGCACCGTGACGGCGAGCGCGACGGCCAACGTCTCGCTGGGAGCGAGCGGCGGGCCGACTCGGGCGCTTTCGTTCGAGATCATCGAATCCTCACGGCGGCGCCGTCGACCGCCATCGCCAAGAAATCGACGACCGCGTCGAATCGCTCATGCCGTGGCGCGGGCCGGCCGGCGGGGCTGAGCCAGACGAGCGTGCCACGCTCGCCGGCGAGCGACGGCGTTCCGTCCGGTGAGGGCGCGATCGTCGCGAGGGAGCGCAGAGCGACGCGTCCGACGGCTGGGGTCCTGTCGCCGGCGCACAGTCGATGTCTCACGCCGTCGCGCTCGAACCGAAGGACGAGTGCCGCACACAGAGCGACCGCGCGTTCGAACTTCGCCGGTGCCCCGGATCGCGTCGCACCGTCCTGGGGAGGAGCCGTGTCGAGCGCGATCACGACCGCGCCTTCGGGCGAGCCGCGAAGCAGACGCGCGATCGGTCGCCCGTGGCGCGCGCTCGATCGCGCGTGGATCCGCCGCGCGGGGATCCCGGGCTGCCACGGCGCGAGCATGTAGAGATCTTCGGGATCGCGCGTGCGATGTCTGACGATCTCCGCCGAAGCGGGCTCCGGCGTGATCGCCGCGAGCGCACGAATGCGCGAGGCCGAGAGGCGCGCGGGCTCCGGAAGGACGAGCACTTCTGCGTCGGCGGGCAGGCCGAGGGTCACCTCGCCGAGCCCGAGCGGAAACGCCGTGCGAAGCTCGATACCGGCGAGCTTCGCAAGCCCGCGCCGCCGGAAAGCCGCGCGGAATCGGCCTTCGACGCTCTCGCCGGGGCCGATCGCGCGAACGAAGCGGACTCCCGAAAGCCTCGGTCCCGGGACGTCGATCGTGATCCCGAAGTCGGTGCGCGAGTCGGGAGCCTTCGTCACGCGAACGCAAAGCACGAATCGCTCGCGCGCGAAGACTTCGGCGGGAGCTTCGATCGCGACCGTGATGCCGCGAAGAGCGCGCCGCAGGGTGAGCCACGAGATCCACGGCGCCGCGAACGCGATCGTCGAGGCGAGCAGCGCGGCGCGTTGGTCGGCGATCCATGCGACGGCGCCGCCGATGGCCGCGGCGATCGCGATCGTGCGGCCGAGCGCAGTGAGCCTTACGCGGCGCATCGTCAAACCGGGATCGACGTGTTCTCGACGATCTCGTCGACGACGTCCGCGGCGCCGACGCGGCGGGACGTCGTTTCGCCGCGACGAACGACGCGATGACCGAGCACGGGGGTCGCGAGCGCTTTCACGTCGTCCGGGATCGCGTGGTCGCGGCCGTCGAGGAGAGCCGCCGCTTGTGCGGCACGGTAGAGCGCGAGCGAGGCACGCGGGCTCGCGCCGGCCTCGAGTCGCGGGTGGCGTCGCGTCGCCGAGACGAGGTCGAGCACGTAGCGGCGAAGCGGTTCGGCGACGTGAACGTGCCGCGTTGCCGCTTGCAGGTCGAGCACGTCGGCCGGCTCGAGGCATGGTCCGAGCGCGTCGATGGGACGCGCGTCGCGGTGACGCTCGAGAATCTCGGCCTCGGTCGTCGGATCCGGCAGCCCGATCTCGAAGCGGAGGAAGAAGCGATCGAGTTGCGAGTCGGGCAGCGGATACGTGCCCGCGGACTCGGTCGGGTTCAGCGTCGCCACGACGAAGAACGGATCGGGAAGAGCGCGCGTTTCGCCGTCGACCGTGACGGTGTGCTCGTCCATCGCCTCGAGGAGGCTCGATTGCGTGCGCGGCGGCGTTCGGTTGATCTCGTCCGCGAGCAGCACGTGAGTGAAGATCGGACCCGGCTCGAAGCGCAACGCCCGATCGCCGGGAACGAAGACCGATGCGCCGACGATGTCCGACGGCAGGAGGTCGGACGTGAACTGCACCCTCTTGAACGTGCCGCCGATCGAGCGCGCGAGCGCTTTCGCGAGCGTCGTCTTGCCGACGCCCGGCACGTCCTCGAGCAAAAGGTGACCGCGGCCGAGGAGGCCGATGATCGCGAGTCGCACTGCAGCCGGCTTGCCGAGGAGAACGGACTCGAGGTTCTCGCGCAGGCGGTGCAGTCGCGTCGCGGCGTTGGCGTCGGTCGGGGCGATGGCTCTCTCCACGAATTCGGCCCATGTTACGACCGCGCGCACCGCTGCGGAAGCGACGGGCGTCGGATAGACTGGGCGAGCCCGAGAGGAAGGAAAGTGAAGCTTCGAATCGCCGTCGTCGCCGGCCTGCTCGCGCTCGGTGCGATTCTCTTCTTCGTGATCCCACGGCGCGAGTCTGCGTCCGCCGAGTCGCACTCCACGAGCCACCCGCCGGACCGCTCGAGGCCATTCGAATCGGGCGCGCCCGCGACGACGACCGCCGCAACGACGCGGCCGCCGTCGCATCGAGCGATCGCGGAGTCCGAGACCGAGACGGCGAACGGCGGAATCTTGACGGGAATCGTTCGGGCCGAAGAAACCGGTGAACCGCTGCGCGAGGTTTGGATCGTCGCCGACTTCAAGCGTTCGGATGGAGAGATGGACGCTTCGTACGGCTTCGCCGACGACCGGGGCGTTTATCGCCTGGAGCCGATCGTCGGGACGGTCACTGAGCTACTCGTCCACTTCGGACAACGCGACAACAGCGTCACGATTCCAATGGACCTACCGCCGATCGAGAGCGGAGCGACGGTCACGCACGACGTCACGATCTCGATCGGTCCGTTCATTGCGGGCGTCGTCGTCGACGCGGCGACGGGCACGCCGATCGAGAGCGCGCGCGTCGAGATCGCATCCGGGCCGTCGAAGGCCACGCTGGCCGACGACGACGGGCAATTCTTGATCGCGCGGATCGCTCCCGAGGATGTGGCGGCGCCGATTCGAGTCGTGGTCACTCATCCCGACTACATGGACCTCGACACGTTCGTGGACCCGCGTGCGCCAACGGCGCGGCATGCTCGGTTTGCGCTGCGGCGCGGGAGCGCGCTCAGCGGAATCGTCTTCGACATCGAAGGAAAGCCCGCGGTCGCCCGCCTCGAAGTCGGGTATCTCGGTCGCGTACTGGCGACCGCGCTGTCGGCGGAGGATGGAAGGTTTGCGTTTCGGAATCCGCCGCCGGTGCCCGGCGCGACGCTCGTCGCGCGCGTCGTGGAGGAAGAGGGGAGGCCGCGCGGTTCCGCGCTGCTCTCGAATCTGGACTTGAGAAGCGATTGCACCGGCATCGTCCTTCGAGCCGAGGATCCGTGCACGGCTCGCGTGGAGGCGAATGCGGGGCGTCGCTGCTTCGATGGCCCGCCGCGCTTGAGACGCATCGACGCTCCGGGACGCGAGGTCTACGGGTTCCGCGACCTCGAGGCCGGGACGTACTGGGTCGATGACGAAGCCGAGTCTTTCCCGGGCGCGGTCGTCACGATTCGTCCCGGCGATGTGGTGAGCGAGATCGTCGCGACTCCTGACGCTTCGCATCCTGCGTGGGTCTCGGGCACCGCGGTCGACGACGACGGAAATCCGATCGCCGACTTCACTCTGACGACGGAGCCGCCGTGTCGGCGACTCGGCGAAACGGAGTGCCCGTGGCTCGCGACGCAGGCGGGAGCGTTCGAGTTGGAGGTGGCGGCGGGAAACCCGTCGACGATCACGATCTGCGATTCGCAGGGTCGGCACGGACGTGCGGAGATGTGCCCGGAGCCGTTTCAACATCTGCGGCTCCGCAGCGTCTTGCTGTCGAGGTAGACGTCTTGGCGCGCGTGCTTCGCCATAGTAATGTCGCCGGGCCTTTCCAACCCGACCGCACTCTCAGAATGGAGTCTTCGTCATGACCGAAAGCGGCAAGCGAATGGAAAAAGACTCGATGGGGCCGATGGACGTGCCGGATTGGGCTTTGTGGGGCGCGAGCACGCAGCGCGCGGTGGCGAATTTCCCGGTGAGCGGGCGCGGCATTCCGGCCGAGGTCGTGCATGCGTTCGGGCTCCTCAAGGCGGCGTGCGCGAAGGTCAATCGCGATCTCGGAAAGCTGCCGGCCGACAAGGCGAAGGCGATCGTCGACGCTTCGATGGAGGTCGCGAAGGGGGAACACGACAAGCACTTCGTCGTCGACGTCTACCAGACGGGCTCGGGCACCAGCTCCAACATGAACGCGAACGAGGTCATCGCGAACCGCGCGAGCGTGAAAGCCGGGAAGGCGATTGGCTCGCGCGATCCCGTGCATCCAAACGACCACGTGAACATGGGACAGTCGTCGAACGACACGTTTCCCACGGCGATGCACGTCGCGGCGGCCGTCGCGATCCACTCGCAGCTCGTGCCGGCGCTCTCGCGACTGCATGCGATGCTCGACAAGCAGGCGAAGGCCTGGGATTCGATCATCAAGATCGGCCGCACGCACCTCATGGATGCGACGCCGATTCGCGTTGGGCAGGTGTTCAGCGGCTACGCCTCGCAGGTCGAGCACGCGCGCGAGCGGGCGGGGCGCGCGCTCGACGCGCTCGGCGAGCTGGCGATCGGCGGCACGGCCGTGGGCACCGGCATCAACACGCACGTGGAGTTCGGCGCGCGCGTCGCCGCCGAGCTGTCGAAGCAGACGGGCGTGAAGTTCCGCGAGGCGACGAACCACTTCGAGGCGCAGGCCGCGAAGGACGCGTTCGTCGAAGCGTCGGGCGAGATGAAGACGATCGCGGTGGGGTTGTCGAAGATCGCGAACGACATCCGGTGGCTCGGCAGCGGGCCGCGCTGCGGCATCTTCGAGCTGATCCTGCCCGCGATCCAGCCGGGCTCGTCGATCATGCCGGGCAAGGTGAACCCGGTCATTTGCGAGTCGGTCATCCAGGTCGCGTGCCGCGTGATCGCGAACGACGCGGCCGTCACGTACGGCGCGTTCGGCGGCGTCGGCTCCATCTTCGAGCTGAACGTCGCGATGCCTGTCATGGCCGACGCGATGATGGAATCGATTCACCTGCTCTCGAACGTGAGCAACGTCTTCGTCGACAACTTGCTCGCCGGCTTGCAGGTCAACGCGAAGCAGTGCGAAGGCCTCATCGATCAGTCTCTGATGATGTGCACGAGCCTCGCCCCCGAAATCGGCTACGACGCCGCCGCCAAGCTAGCGAAAGAAGCCTTCGAAAAAGGCACCACGATCCGGAAACTAGCCCTCGAGAAAAAGCTGTTGCCCGCCGCCAAGCTCGACGAACTGCTGGATCCGCGGAGCATGACCGAACCCGGCGCCGAATCCACCTCCGCCGGCTAAAGGGGTCAGACCCCGGACGACGGCGCGCGCAACTCCCGTCCAATGGGGTCAGACCCCAGACGACGGATCAATTTCCCGGTTTCGCGTAACTTCTTGCATTTCGACTCGACGTAGTAGGGGAGGCCAATCATGGGCAGACCCCGACGCTACGACGAGCCTGGAATGTGGAGTCACGTCGTCAATCACGCAGTCGGGGACCTCGTCGTTTTCGAGACGGACGCAGATTTCCGATTCTTCTTCTCGTTGATTGCTCGCGAAGTGAATCGTGGGCGATTGCGGGTCTATGCGTTTGCCGTCCTCTCCAACCACTTTCATCTCATGGTCAGCAGTCCCACTTGCGAGCTGTCGAAAGCCATGCAGAGGATCGAGTCGGAGTACGCGCAGGTCTACAACTGGCTACGAGGCCGTCAGGGCCCGCTATTCTGCGGCCGCTTCTGGTCGAAGCCGGCGATGACCGTGATCTACCGACGAGTTCTCGTGCGCTACATGGACCTCAATCCCGTGCGAGCGGGGCTGTCCAGTACCGCAGCGGAATACCCGTACTGCAGTGCGCGTTGGTACGCAACGCGGCGAGGTCCTCGATGGCTCGACCGCGAATGGGTCGAATCTGAGGTTCGCGCGGTCGCCGGTGGGGAGTCGTACGATCCTGCGGCGTACGGCAAGGCGTTTGGTTCGGGATCGACAGACGACATCGAATTCCTGGTCAATCGTCGGCTTTGGCGAAAGAAGCGGGAGCCCGACCCGCTCGACGACTTGATCGCGAACGGGACATCGCGGGTTCGGGAGTGGTTGACGCGAGACATGCTTGGCGCACGACGCGCGACGTCGAGCATTCCAGTGGCTGCGGCCGGTGCCGTCGAACGCGCGATTGTGGCAGCTATCGGCATCGACGGGGCAGCTCCCTTGCCGCCTGGGCGTGTCCGGATTGCACTTCTTCGAGACCTATGCGGATTTACTTTTTCCGAAATCGCAAACCAACTTGGCGTTCCTCGGACGACAACACAGGATGCCTATCAAGAGCACGCCCGGGCGATGCGACAGAACTCGAACTACGCCGAGCGAATCGCAGACGTTGCAACCGAAGCCATTCGCACAACCGTCTCATCCGTCGTCTGGGGTCTGACCCCTTTAGACGGAAGGGTGTTGCCGTCGTCCGGGGTCTGACCCCGGATGACGGCGGCGTTAGCCGCGGCGGTAGGGGGGGCGCTTCGGGAGTTCTTTTGGGTGGTCGGCGATTTGTTTCAGCAGCAGCTCGACGGCTTTTTCGAGTTGGGGGTCGTGGCCGGCGATCACGGACTTCGGGAGGTTGTCGATCTCGAGGTCGGGGTCGGTGCCGTGGTTTTCGATGACCCAACCGTCGGCGCCGAAGGCGGCGAACTCGGGGCGCGTGACGTAGCCGCCGTCGATGAGCGGTTGGTTGCCGCGGATTCCGACGACGCCTCCCCACGTGCGCTTGCCGATGAGCGGGCCAAGCCCGAACTTTCGGAAGTAGTAAGGGAAGTAGTCGCCGTCCGACGCCGAGTACTCGTTGATGAGGCACGCCATGTAGCCGTTGAACGTCGCCTCCGGATACGTCGAGTCGCCCGCGTTCCGCGATGACGACATGCCGACGACGACGCGCCGCAGCCGCTCGAGGATCATCTGCGACACGAACCCGCCGCCGTTGTAACGATCGTCGACGATCAAACCCTGCTTGCGGATCTGCGGGAAGTACTGCCTCACGAACTCGCTCAGCCCCTCGAGCCCCATGTTGGGGATGTGCACGTAGCCAATGGCGCCGTTCGACATCGCGTCGACCTTGCGGCGGTTCGTCTCGATGAGGTCGAAGTAGCGCAGCTCGGACTCGTCGCCGATCGGCCGCACAACCACGTCGCGCGCACCCTCGCCCGACGCGGCCGCGGACACGCGCAGCGTGATCGCCTTTCCCGCCGTCCCCTCGAACGCCGAATACGGGTTCATCGGCGCGCGCAGCTCGCGGCGATCGACCGCCAAGACGTACTCGCCCGCCTTCACCGCGACGCCCGGCTCGGTGAGCGGCGATCGGCGCGCGTCGATCCAGTTCTGTCCATCGACGACGCGCTTCACGCGATAGCGGCCGCTCGCGCGATCGAGTTCCCAGTCGATGCCGAGAAGCCCCGTGCCGACGCGATCGACGTGCTTCATCTCGCCGCCGCCCACGTACGAGTGCGACGTCGCCAGCTCGCCGATCATCTCGCCGATCAAGTACGTGACGTCGGTGCGATGCGCCGCGAAAGGCAGCAGCTCGGCGTACTTGTCGTGGACCTTCGGCCAATCGAGCCCATGCATGCCCGGGTCGTAGAAGAAGTCGCGCTCCTGACGCCACGCCTCGTCGAACACTTCCCTCCACTCGACGAGCGGGTCGATCTTGGCGCGCAGGCCGCCGGTCTCGATCTTGCCGTCGCCGACTTTCGCAGGATCCGTCTTCACGTCGACGATGCCGAGCGTTGCGCCCGACTTGTAGATCACCTTCTTGCCGTCGGCCGAGACGTCGTAGCCGTCGATGCCGTCGAGCAGCGTCGTGACCTTTCGCTTGTCGAAGTCGAGCACCTTGAGCGACGACGAGCCGCCGTCTTCCGAAGCGACCACGAAGAGAAGCTTCCCCTCGACCGGGATGAGCCCGAAGATGTTCGCGGCCGGCTGCGGCGCCACCGCGATGCGCGAGCCGATCCCGTCGACGTCGATCTTCAGCGGCTCGGTTTTCTTCTCTTCGGCCGGCTCCTTCGGCAGGTCGGTCTTGTCGAGATGGCCTTCGTCTTTCTTCTTCTCTTCGGCCTTCCCTTTCTCCTCGTCGCTCTCGGGCGCGAACGGCGACGGCAGATCGGCGCGCAAGGTCGCCACGTAGATGCGCGTCGTCTTGTTGTAGGTGAACGACAGCTCGAACTGGCCGAGCGTCGGCGTGAGATCGCGGTTCGACGTGAACATCAGGTACTTGCCCGAGGGGTCGAAGACGGGACTATTGCTGTCGGTCATCGCATCGGTCACGGCGAAGCTCTTCTTCTGATCGAGCGAGTAGATGCGCACCGACGACAGCTCGTTCTCGCCGGCGATCGCGTACGTCACCCACTTCGAGTCGGGCGCCCACGCGTAGCTCGTGATCTCGCCGTACTTCGCGTGCTCGACTTCAGTCGTCGCCTTCGTCGCGACGTCGACGAGGACGAGGCGGAGGTTCTTGTCCGCGCAGAGGATCTTCGTCGAGTCCGGGGACCAGATCGGCGCGAAGCGCGCGCCGTTGCCGTCGCTCGTGAGGCGCTCGGGTGGCGCGGAGCCGTCGGCCGCGGCGAGCCAAATCTCGTCCTCGCCCGTCGAGTCCGAGATCCAGGCGATCTTCTTCCCGTCGGGGGACCAGTTCGCCGATCGATCGTCGGCGCCGGGAGTCGCCGTGAGGTTCCGCGCCTCGCCTTTCTCGGCCGGCAGCGTGAAGACGTCGCCGCGCGCGACGACGACGGCGCGTGCTGCGGACGGCGACAGCGCCCACGACGTGATGCGATCGGAAACCGACTTCCACGCGGGCCGCACGTTCGCGCGATCCGAGTGCACCTCGATCGGCACCGCGTGCGACTGCTCGTTCGCGAGGTCGAGGAGGAAGATCGCTCCGCCGTACTCGTAGACGATCGCGTCGGGCCCGAGGCTCGGGAACTTCACGTCGAAGCGATCGTGGTTCGTGATGCGCCGCGTCTGCTTCGACTTCACGTCGTACGAAAACAGGTTCATCCAGCCTTCGCGATCGGACGCGAAATAGATCTTCTCGCCGTGCCACATGGGAAAGTTGTCGGTGCCTTCCCAATCGGTGATGCGCTCGACGTCCGCGGACGCGAGATCGAAGATCCAGATGTCCTGCGCCATGCCGCCGCGATAGCGCTTCCACGTGCGGAAGTCGCGGTACGTGCGCGCGTACGCGAGGCGCTTGCCGTCGGGCGCGAACGACGCGAGGCCCGACTCGGGCATCGGCAGCGGCTCTTCGAGTCCACCGTCGACGGGGATCGCCCAGAGACGCCCCGGCCACGGGCCCATCTGATCGCGACGCGAACGGAAGATCACCTTCGTGCCGTCCTGCGACCAGCAGACGACTTGATCGTCCGGCCCCATGCGCTCGTTCGGGTGGCCGGAGTCCGGATGCCAGGTGAGGCGCCGCGGCTCGCCGCCCTCGGCCGGAATCACGTAGACGTCCCAGTCCGCGTCGTCGACCTGCGCCGTGAACGCGATCCACTTGCCGTCGGGAGAGAACTTCGGCAGCCACTCGAGCCCTTCGGTCGTCGTCAGCTGGCGCGCGACCCCGCCCGCGCGCGGCACGGTCCACAAGTCGCCGCCGTACGTGAACGCGATCGATTCGCGGCTGACGTCGGGGAAGCGCAGGAGCTTGTCCGCAGCGCGGACGAGCGACGTCGGCAACAGCACGAGCAAGAGCAGAGCGAGAGTGCGCACGGCGGTGCCTCCAACTTTGACTGATCGGGTTCAAGCGGCCACGAAGGCGGGGGATTCTATCGGATCGCGGCGCGCCCGAGGTGCAGCGGTTGTCGCATCGGCGCTCGCCGCCGCATCAAAGTTCCGTGAGCGCGCGTCGTCTCCGTTCTAGGAAATCACGCTCTCGCGCATTGTCGGTCCGCGCAATTGCTGCGGCGTACGCGACTGCTGCTGCGTCCGCGCGAACCACGCGACGGAGCAAGTCCGCGCGAACGGCGTGAAAGAGGTGATAGCCGTCGAGATCGAGGCCGTCGAGCAACGCGAGCGCGGCGTCCGGTCCCGCGACTTCGGCAACGGCCACCGCGCGGTTGAGCGCGACGACCGGGCTCGGCGCGATCGCGAGCAGCTGGTCGTACAGCTGCAAGATCTGCCGCCAATCGGTGGCCGAGGCAGTGGGCGCGTCGCTGTGGACCGCGTGGATTGCCGCCTGAATCTGATAGGGGCCGGGCTGATTGCGCGCGAGACAGCGGCGGACGAGGGCCTGGCCTTCGCGGACGAGTTCGCGATTCCAGCGCGCGCGGTCCTGCTCGGCCAAGAGCACGAGGTCGCCCTCGGCGGTCGTTCGGGTCGCTCGGCGCGATTCGCTGAGAAGCATGAGCGCGAGCAGGCCGATGACCTCGGCTTCGTCCGGCATCAACTCGGCGAGCAGGCGCCCGAGTCGGATCGCCTCCGTGCAAAGATCCTCGCGAACGAGCCGCTCACCCGAGCTCGCCGCGTAGCCCTCGTTGAAAACGAGATAGACGACGGCCATCACGGCACGAAGCCGGCCCGGAAGATCCGCGTCACTCGGAACGCGATAGGGAATCCCTGCGTCGCGGATCTTGCCCTTGGCGCGAACCAACCGCTGAGCCATCGTCGGCTCGGGCACCATGAACGCGCGCGCGATCTCCGCGGTCGTGAGCCCGCCGAGGAGCCGCAGCGTCAGGGCGACCTGCGCGCTCGTGGCGAGCGCGGGATGGCAGCAGGTGAAGATCAGGCGCAGTCGATCGTGGCGCACGGCGCCTTCGTCGGCCGGTTCGTCGTTGGCGAGCCGCTGGGCGGCGTGCGCGTGCCGATCCTCGCGCGACGCCTCGCGGCGAAGGCGGTCGATCGCCCGATTGCGAGCCATCGTGATGATCCACCCCGCCGGGCTCGGCGGGAGTCCGCTCGTCGGCCACTGCTCGACCGCTGCGGTGAACGCATCCTGGACGGCTTCCTCGGCGACGTCGATGTCTCCGAAGTGCCGCACGAGGACGGCCACCGCGCGACCGTTCTCCTCGCGGAAGACTCGTTCGATCTCCGCGCGATTCAGCGACGGCATGGCGTCACTCAACGCTCCGACGCTCCGCGAAACGGCCGGACCTCGATCGGAAGCGTCGTCGCCCGCGCGGTCTTGCGCCCCCACTCGAGCGCGGCGTCGAGATCCGGCGCCTGGATGACCAGGAATCCGCCGATGTGCTCTTTGCCTTCGATGAACGGCCCGTCCGTGATGAGCAGCTCACCGTTCTTCGGCCGCACGACGGTCGCGGTACTCGGGGGATGCAGCCCGCCGTTGAAGACCCACGCGCCCGCGGCCTTGGTCTCCTCGATGAGCGCACCGACGTCGCGCATGACCTTCTGCAAGACGTCGGGCGGAGGCGTACCGCCGTCAGGCTGATAGATGCTGAGTAGGTACTGTTTCATCTCGTTCCTCTCGAAACCTTCTGGCGCTCCAGGGTCATTTCCATGAACGTGTTCCAGGACTTGCCATCCGCGCTGATCTCGCCGACTTCACGCCATCGATTCTCGTCGAATCGGATCGTGAAGCGAACGGTCGCGCCGCCGTCGCCGACGTGTGGAGATAGTGCCCACTCGAACCCACCGTCCACCAACTTCACCTCCGCGTCGATCGTCCCCCATGGGAGATCGTGACCATGCCACTGGTAGCGTTGCGCCTTGTCGTCGAAATAGACGAGCGCGATCCCGTCATGCGCGACCTCCTTGCCGGCCTTCGTCGTGCCCCGGCCCTCGACGAAAAGGACGGTGCCGCCGACCTTTCGCTCGACCCTCTCCACGAGGTTGAACTCGACTCGCGGACCGCCTCCGAACGAGGCCCATCCCGCCCCCTTCCACTCTCCGACCCAGAGATCCAATTTCTTCATCGCCTCGAGCTGCGCCGCGTGAGGTGTCGGGTCCTGGCCCAAGACGGGCGATCCCGCTAGCAGGCCGAGGGCGCTCAGCAGCAACGGCACGAGCGTTTTCCGCCGCATCCCGCCGCGGCGGCGCTCCTCGTCGGCGCGTCCCGGCGCTTGCATCATGCCATCCAAAGACAGACCGTCGGTCGTGACAACGTTGATCATCTCGAGCTCCTTTCTGCCCGGTGCGGCCGGCACCTTGCCGGCTGAGTCACCTTTCAGACGAACGGCGCTCGAGAGAATCGACACCGGTTGGGCCGTCCCCGAGAAAAACGCCACTCGATCGCATCGAGCGACAGCGCGCCCCTTCACGTGGAACGCGGACCGAGTACCATTCCCGTCGGCGACCCACTGAAGAGGAGGCACGATCGCTCATGAGCGCGATGGTCACTACGTTCTTGTTCGCGGTTCTGGCATGCGTCGTCATCGTGAGCTGCGCAACCTCTCCGCAGATGGCCTCGCCGGGCGACGCGCTGCCTCTCGTTCGTGATCCGCACTCGTTCGCGCGGCCGGACGAGATCGTCGTGACGCATCTCGACCTCGACGTCGCGGTCGACTTCGCGAAGAAGACGATCGCGGGCAAGGCCGCGCTCACCGTCGACAACCGAAAGGGCGCGCGTCAGCTCGTCCTCGACACACGCGACCTCGCGATCGATCGCGTGACGCTCGGTGCCGGCGACGAGCCGACGACGTTCACGCTCGGCGCGCTCGACAAGTTCCTCGGACGCCCGCTCACGATCGACTTGAAACCCGACACGAAGCGCGTCACCGTCACCTACGCGACGAGCCCGCTCGCCGCGGCGCTCCAGTGGCTCGATCCCGCGCAGACCGCGGGCAAGCGCCAACCGTTTCTGTTCACGCAAGGCGAGTCGATCCTCACCCGCACGTGGGTGCCGTGCCAGGACTCGCCCGGCGTGCGCATGACGTATCACGCGCGCGTCACCGTGCCGCCGGCGCT
>JACOTG010000161.1 GCA_016178505.1 Planctomycetota bacterium | reverse complement strand
CTCAGGAGTCCCCAAGGGATGTCGGCTGCATCTTGTATCCAATTGGACACGACCGCGCAAGACTTCGCCAGCAGCTGACGTGCCGTCCTGGAACGACCTGCGGAACGGCGGGCTAGCTGCGCTTGCGCCGCGGCGTGGTCTTCGGGACCGCCGAGGCGGCGGCCACGATTGCGCGATGCTTCGCGAGGACGACGTCGAGGAACGCGTCGACGTCGTCGCGAGTGCGGATCTCGACCTCGATCCACCGCATGTCGCCTCGGTTCTCGATCGATTCGAGGAGCATGCGCCCGGCGTCCGAGAGACGCGGATCCGCGATCATCGCGTTTTCCATGCGCCGGCGCGGAATGTCGACCCGGCCGAAGATCGGCGTGTCGGCAATCGTCATCGTGAACAACTCGTGCTTGGTGAGATTCGAGACGTAGCTCCAACCGGTGTCCGGTCCGGTCCACTCGAGTGCGACCGCGATCGAGCGCCGTCGCATCTCGTCCAGCACCCGTTGCACGATTTCCATGCGCTCGGACCCGAGCACGGAGGGCAACGTCGACTCGGCGGGCTTCGGATACTTTTGTTTGAGCGGATTTCGATCTGGCATCAGAAGAGCGACCTCACAGACTGGAGAGCCGTCTCGAGCACCCGTCCCGGAAAGATTCCGAGGAGCAGGATCGCAATCGCCGACGCAGCGAGCGCGACCTTCAAGCTGATGCCGCCCGCGGCGTACGGCTCGCCGCGTCCCGGCTCGACCGCATAGAGAGCGATCGCAATTCGCGAATAATAGGTCGCCGCGACGACGGCGTTGAGGATGCCGGCGATCGCGAGCGTGTAGCAGCCGGCGGAGATCGCCGACGAGAAGACGTAGAACTTCGCCGTGAACCCAGCGGTGAGCGGAATTCCGATCAACGAAAGCAGGAAGACGAGCAGCAATGCCGCGGCGAGCGGCCGACGACGTCCCAGGCCGCGAAGATCGTCCAGAGTTTCGGCGAACCGATCACCGGGCTTGATGCTGAGGAGAATGCCGAATGCACCCATCTTCATGAAGGTATACGCGACGAGATAGTAGACGACGGCCGCGAGCGCCTGCGATCGCACGTCGGCCGTGACACCGGGGGTGAACGCCGCGACGATGCCGATCAGCATGTACCCGGCGTGTGCGATCGACGAATACGCGAGCATGCGCTTCACGTTCGATTGCGAGAGCGCGACGAGGTTGCCGATTGTCATCGTGAGGATGGAGACGACCGTGAGGAGCGGCACCCATTCGCTCGCGAAGCCGGGCATCGCCTCGACGAGCAACCGGATCAGCGCGCCGAATGCGGCGAGCTTCGGACCGACCGCGAGAAACGCCGCGACGCATCCCGGCGCGCCCTGGTAGACGTCGGGCGCGTACATGTGGAACGGGACGAGCGTCGCCTTGAATCCGATACCGGCCGTGAGAAAGACAACCGAGAGCATCGCCACGAGCCGGAGGTCTCCGCTCAAGTGCGCGCCCGCGGCGCGGATTGCCGCATAGCTGGTCCCGCCGCTGATCCCGTACAGGAGCGATAGGCCGTAGAGCAGAAGCGCCGTCGCAAACGAGCTCAAGAGGAAGTACTTGATGGCCGATTCGGTCGAGTGCGGGTCCTTGCGCAGGTAACCGACGAGGACGTAGGTCGACAACGAGAGCACTTCGAGGCCCAGGAAGAGCAGCACGACGTCGCGCGCCGATGCGGTGAGCATCATGCCGACGACGGCGAGAAGGAGGAGGCCGTAGTACTCGCCGTTCGCCTGGCGTTCCGCCTCGAGGAAATTCACCGACACCAGAGTCGCGATGACTCCGACAGCCGAGAAGAGCAGCTTCAAGCAAACCGCAAACGCGTCCGCAACGAATACGCCTTCGAAGCGTGCAGTCGGAACCGTGGTGGCGTGCGGCACCGCGAACATCAGTGGAACGGCGGCGACGAGCCCGATGAGCGCGACCGCCGGCGCGATTCGCCGTGCGCTCGAATAGTTGCGCGCGAGCGCACCGACCAGGATCGCGATCAACGCGGAAATCGAGATCGTCGCTTCCGGGATCAGTTCGCGGAGGTCGGGAAGGGTCATCGCTTCCACGTCGGCACCTCCCCGGCGTTCGCCTGGCTCGGCGACGCGACCCGCATGAGGACGCTCTCGGAGGCGCGATGGAACGTTCGAAGCACGGGTCCCGGATAGAGCCCGATCCACAACATCAAGGCGACGATCGGCGCCAGAAGCACGATTTCGCGTCGCGTGAGGTCCTGCATGCCGCGGTTTTTCGGGTTCGTCACCTTGCCGAAGATCACGCGGCGGTAGAGCGTGAGCAGGTACGCCGCGCCGAGGACGATCCCGAGCACGACGGCGATCGCCCAGACGACGTGACTGCGGAAGACACCGATGAGGATCAAGAATTCGCCCACGAACCCGTTCAGTCCGGGAAGCCCGATCGACGACAGGCTCGCGATCATCAGGAACGTGGCGAGGACCGGAGTCTCCTTGGCGAGGCCGCCGAACTCCGCGATCTCCCGAGTGTGGCGCCGCTCGTAGATCATCCCGACGATGAGAAAGAGCGCGCCGGTCGACAGGCCGTGGTTCACCATCTGCAAGAGCGCGCCGTCCAGTGACTGCGGCGTGAACGCGAACACGCCGAGCACGACGAACCCGAGGTGGCTGATCGACGAGTACGCAACCAGCCGCTTCATGTCGGGTTGCGACATGGCCACGATCGCGCCGTAAACGATGCCCACGATGGCGAGCGCTCCGACCCACGGTGCCGCCGCCGTCGCCGCCGCCGGAAGCAAGGGGATCGCGATCCGCAAGAATCCATAGACGCCCATCTTGAGCAGGATTGCCGCAAGCATCACCGAGCCCGCGGTCGGCGCCTCCGTGTGGGCGTCCGGCAACCACGTGTGCAGCGGGAAGAGCGGCACCTTCACCGCAAAACCGACGAACAGTGCGAGGAACGCCCACCGTTGCAAGTTCTCGGGCATCGTGACCCCGGCGAGCTCGCGTGCGTCGAACGAGTAGTTGCCGGTCTGCGCATGGTAGTAGAGCGCGACCGTGAGGAGCCCGATCAACATGAAAAGGCTCCCGGCGAGCGTGTAGAGGAAGAACTTCGTCGCTGCGTGAACGCGCTCGCCGTGCCCGAAGATTCCGATGAGGAAAACCATCGGCAGCAGCATCACTTCCCAAAAGACGTAGAAGAGGAAGAGATCGAGCGACACGAACACGCCGATCGTTCCGGCTTCGAGGAGGAGGAGCAGCGCGTAGAACTCGCGCTCGCGCGTCGCGATCCCGCGAAATGACGCGAGGGTCGCCACTGCGGTGAGGAACGTGGTCAACACGATGAGCGCAAACGACAGCCCGTCGATTCCCAGATGATAGTGGATTCCGAACGATGGGATCCAGTCGTGGCGCTCGACTGCCTGCGGGCCAGAGACGTTCGAATCGAACCGCAACGCGAGCGCCACCGCGATGCCCAACTCGGCGAGGGCGAAACCGAAAGCGATCCATTTCGAGCGCGCGAGACGATCGCCCTGCGCGATCAGCACGAACGCACCGATGGCCGGCACGACCAGCAGCGCACTCAGAAACGGAAAGCCTTCGTTCACGTTTCGATCACCTGACGAGCACCGAGAAGAGGATCACCGCGATGCCGATCCCGATGACGAGCCCGTAGAGCTGAAGATCGCCGTTCTGTAGGCGACCGAGAAGCCACGAAAACCCGTGGGCGACCACGCCGGTCGCGTTCACGATCCCGTCCACCAAGTACCGATCGACGCCGGAGCCGAGGCGCGAGAGCCAGCCGACGGGTCGCACGACGATCCAATCGTAGACCTCGTCGACGTAGAGCTTGCGCGACAGCGCTCGGTACGCGCCCGAAAACGCATCCGCGATCTTCGCCGGGGCGTCGAGGTGCCGCACGTAGAGGAAGTACGCGAGGGCAATCGCGACGAGGGCGATGCCGACCACAGCCGCCATCGAGACGAGCTCGGCACCCTCCGAATCGGCGTGCTGCGAAGTGGCACCGAGAACCGGCTCGAGGAACCGGCCGACGAAGTCGGGAGCATGCAATCGGACTCCGAGGACGCCGCTCACGCCGAGCGCGCCGCCGACGAAAGCGAGCAGGGCGAGCGCCGCGAGCGGCAACGTCATCATCGGTGGCGACTCGTGCACGTGCGCGGCGACGTGCGAGTCGACGCGGCTCGTGCCGTAAAACGCGAGAAAGACCATCCGCGCGGTGTAGAACGCGGTCAGCGCGGACGTGACGAGAAGCACGGCGTAGCAGGCCTGCGGCAGCCATGGCGCCGATGGGTTGGTCGTCGAGATCACGCGGAATAGGATCTCGTCTTTGCTAAAGAACCCGGCGAACGGCGGAAGCCCGACCAGCGCGGCCGCGCCGACAAGGAACGTGAGCGAGGTCACGCGCAGTTTCTTCGAGAGCCCGCCCATCCGGAACAGGTCCGTCTCGTTGTCGAGCGCGTGCATCACGGATCCGGCGCCGAGGAAGAGCAGCGCCTTGAAGAACGCGTGCGTGACGAGGTGGAAGATCGCCGCCGTGAACGCGCCCGTTCCCGCGGCCGCGAACATGAAGCCGAGCTGGCTCACCGTCGAGTAGGCGAGCACTCGCTTGATGTCGCGCTGGACGACGGCGATCGAGGCAGCGATGACCGCTGTGAGCGTGCCGACGCCGAGCACGACGGCGAGCGTGACGGGCGTCAGCGCGAAGAGGAAATGGGCTCGCGCGAGGAGGTAGACGCCGGCCGTCACCATCGTCGCGGCATGGATGAGCGCCGACACCGGCGTCGGACCCTCCATTGCGTCGGGGAGCCAGACGTATAGCGGAACCTGCGCCGACTTCCCGGTCGCGCCGAAGAAGAGCGCTAGGGTGATCGCCGTTCCGACGGTGATGCCGAGACCGAGCGGGCTCGCGAAGCAATCGCGCACGGTCATCGACGTGCCGGCGAACCAGGGCGTCACCGAAGCGTTCGTGTCGACGGCCTTGTGGATCGCCCCGAAGTCGAGCGTCCCGAACACGGCCGCGAGTCCGGCGAGCCCGAGAAGGAATCCCGCGTCGCCGATCCGGTTCACGAGAAATGCCTTCAACCCGGCGGCGCTCGCCGACGACTTCTCGTACCAGAACCCGATCAGCAGGTACGAGCACAGCCCGACGCCCTCCCAACCGACGAACAGGAGAAGGAAGTTGTCGGCGAGCACGAGGACGGGCATCGATCCGAGGAACAGCGAGAGATAGGAAAAGAAGCGGAAGTAGCTCGGGTCGTCCTTCATGTACCCGATCGAGTAGACGTGAATCAGAAACCCCACGCCGGTGACCACGAGGCACATCACCGCCGACAACGGATCGAACAGGAATCCGACGTGGGTCTCGAATCCGCCGCTCGCGATCCAGCGCCAAAGCGTCAGGTGGATCACGCGGCTTTCCGCGTTTTGACCGAGGAGCTCCACGAACAAGACCGCGGAAATGAGGAACGAGCCGGCGGCCGCCGCAACCGAGAGTGCGTGGCTTCGGCCCTGCAGGTACTTCGGCCCGACGAGCGCGACGAGCAGCGCCGCGGCGAACGGCAACGCGGGCACCACCGGAAGCAGCTCGGGGATCGGTCCCGTCCCTAGCAACCTAATTGTCCCTCAACGCTCGCCAATCCTGCACGAGCACCCGCCCACGACTGCGATACATGAGGATCAGGATCGCGAGGCCCACCGCAACTTCGGCCGCCGCCACCGTGATCACGAAAACGGCGAATACCTGCCCGGCGGTGTCGCCGAGCGAGCGAGAAAACCCGATCAAGTTCACGTTCACGGCGTTGAGCATGATCTCGACCGACATGAACAGAGTCAGGAAGTTCCGTCGCGACAGAAAGCCGACGAGCCCGATGAGGAAGAGCACCGCCCCGAACACGAGCACGTGCGTGAGCGGAACCATGCGATCAGCTCTCCCGCTCTCGACCGGACAGCACGATGGCGCCCACGAGGGCGACGAGCAGAAGCAGCGAGGCGACTTCGAACGGCACCAGATACGGGCCGAAGAGCGCCGTTCCTACCGCGCGAACGGAGTACGGTTCCGCGCTGGCGCCGGCGGCCGGTTGCAAGCGCATGCCGAGCGGAGCGAGCGCCTTGACGACGAGCGCGAGGAGTCCCAGTCCGGTCGCGATCGCCGCGATGCCTCGGACCCCGCCGCGTTTCTGAGCATTCTCTTTCGGGAGATCGACCATCATCACGACGAAGAGGTAGAGGACGAGAATCGCGCCGGCGTAGAGGATCACCTGTACGATTCCGAAGAACTCGCACTGCAGCACGACGAACACGCCGGCGATGCCGGTGAACGTCCCGATCAACGACAGCGCGCCGTACACGGGGTTCGTTCCGGTGACCACGAGAAACGCCGTCATTACGGCAACGAGACTCAGCAAGTAGAAGGAGATCACCGCGAAGCTGCGGGCGTCGCCGATGACCACTCCGAGCGCTACCGCGGCGAGAAACCACGAGATGCCTGCGGCGAGAGTCCCGGTGCGACCGCCCCGGCGATACGTCCAGAGCCCGACCAGCGGCAGCAAGTAATAGAGAAGGAGCGGCCAAACGGACGTCATGCGTGAAGCGACCCCTCTCGTTCGACGTTGGACGCGCCTTCGCTCGCGGTCTTGCCGGCGCGGCGCGGGCGACTGGGTGCGGTCTTGTCGTAGACCGCCAGGAGCCCTTCGCGGTCGATGATCATGTTCTCGCGCGAATCGCTCGCGAAGTCGTGGATGCCGGTCAGCTCGATCGCGTCTTCCGGGCACGCCTCTTCGCAGAAGCCGCAGAAGATGCAACGCAGCAAGTTGATCTCGAACGTCTCCGGCATCTTTTCGCGGTCCGGCCACGGCGAAGGCTGGCCGACGATCGAAATGCAGTTCGCCGGGCACGCGGTCGCGCACATGTCGCACGCGACGCACTTCACGCGCCCGTCGGAGTCGCGATTCAGCCGATGGAGCCCGCGCGAGCCGTACGGGTACTCGGGGCGTTCTTCGGGAAACTGCACCGTTACCGACTTCCGAAAGAAGTGCGAGAAGGTGATCGCGAGGCCCTTGAACACCATGGGCAGA
Source organism: Planctomycetota bacterium (assembly GCA_016178505.1). Lineage (GTDB taxonomy): Bacteria > Planctomycetota > JACOTG01 > JACOTG01 > JACOTG01 > JACOTG01. Next base: position 11,359 of record JACOTG010000161.1, on the reverse strand, counting down.
TAGAGGCGCTCCCACACGGTCATTTCAGGAGCCTTCACCACCTTGACGCCGACTGTCATGCGCTCACCGTGACCCGAGCAAGAGAACGCCGGTCAACATCACGTTCGCGACGCCGAGCGGAAAGAAGACCTTCCAACCGAGGGTCATCAACTGGTCGTACCGAAACCGCGGCAGCGTCCAACGAACCCACTGGAAGAAGAAGAGAACGAAACCGGCCTTCATTGCGAAGGCCAGCGTTTGCACCACGCCAAAGAGGAACGGACCGAGCCCGATGTGCTCGAGGCCCGGGACCTTCCATCCGCCGAGAAAGAGGCAGGTGAGCAGCGCCGACACCGTGATCATGTGGGCGTACTCGGCCATGAAGAAGAGCGCGAACTTCATCGAGCTGTACTCGGTGTGGTAGCCCGCGACCAGCTCTTGTTCCGCCTCGGCGAGGTCGAACGGCGCGCGATTGGTCTCGGCGAACGCGGCAACCGTGAAGATCAGGAAGCCGATGGGTTGCGCGAAGAGATTCCACCGCGGCACGAAACCGAAAAACGTGCCGGCTTGCGCGTCGACCACGTCGCCGAGGCGAAGCGAGCCGGTGAGCATGAGCACGCCGACGATCGAAAGGCCGAGCGACACCTCGTACGAAACGAGCTGCGCGGCAGCGCGAAGGCCGCCGAGCAATGAGAACTTGTTGTTCGACGCCCATGCGCCAAAGACGATCCCGTAAGCGCCGAGCGATCCCACTGCGAAGACGAACAGGATTCCGACGTTCACGTTTGCGAGCTGGAGCGTCACCTCGCGTCCGAACAGGTGAATCGGGTCGCCGATCGGGATCGCCGCGAACGCGAGGAGCGCCGGCACGAGCGTGAGCACCGGCGCCGCGACGAAGAGCCACTTCTCGGCTCCTTGCGGCATCACCTCTTCCTTGAAGAGAAACTTCACCACGTCCGCGAGCGGCTGGAGGAGTCCGGCGGGTCCGACCCGGTTCGGCCCGACGCGATCCTGCATCCACGCGCTGAGCTTCCGCTCCGACCATACGAGGATCGGAATGGTCGACAGCATCAGCACGAGCACGATCAGCGCCTTCACGATCGCGATGACGAAGCCGAGGAGATCCATGTTCACACCCCCGCCGGCGCCGGACTCGGCGGCGCAGCGACACGGCGCCCGCCGTCGCCGAGAGCGTCGTGCGTGAGGCCCGAATAAGAAGGCACCTGCGTCGCCAGATGCGCGAACGTATCCGCCGGTCGATCGCAGATCGCAAGATTGCCGCCAAGGCGCCGATAGATTTCGACGAGGAGCTTCCATTCGGGGTGCGCTTGCCCCGGCGATTCGACCGCGTGCGCCAGCCGCTGCACGTGGCCCTCGACGTTCGTGAACGTTCCGATCTTCTCGGCCGCCGATGCAGCGGGAAGCAAAACGTGCGAAAGCGCGGCGATCGGGCCCGCGAACAGGTCCACGACGGCGAGAAACGGAATCGCGCGCAAGGCAGTGACGTCGACGCGCGTGCCGGCGGCATCCGGATTCGAGTTCACGAAGAGGAGCGCCTTCAGTCGCCCGGATTGCGCGTCGGCCAGGACCTCGGCGTCCGTCGGAAGCGGCCCGCCCAGCACTGCGGTCAACACGTCCTCGACCCCGCGTGCATTGGGCGCGGCGTCCGCGTAGACGGTGAAACCCTTCTTGAAGCGCACGTCGGTCGCGCGATCGTTCTTTTCGAGCATCGCCACGCGACTCGATCGCAGGCAGTCCTTGAAGATTCGCGCGAGGAGATAGGCCTCCTCGTTCGTCATCCACGGAGACGCGATCGCCGCGACCGAACCCGCCGCTGCGGCGCTCGCGAGCGATTCGGCGACCGTCTCGATCGCGTCACCGATGGAGATCATCGAGCGAGCGGGGACGCCGTTCGCGCTCGCTGCGCCCACGCGGCGCGATGCACCCGTCAATCGCTTCGAGTCGTTGACGAACTTGTATCCGAAGCGGCCGATGTCGCACATGAAGTAGCCGTTCACGTCGAGGTTCGTTCTGGGCTTGATGCGAAGGATCCGGTTCCCTTTCGTCTGGATCTTGATGTTGCAGCCGGCTGGGCAATGCGTGCAAACGCTGGGCGTCGAGTGCAGATACCAAACCCGAGACTTGAACAGGAAGTCCTTGCTCTCGAGCGCACCGACGGGGCAGATGTCCGTGATGTTGCCGGCCATCAAGTTGTCCGCGCGCTTGCCGGGCGCGTTCACGATTTCCGAGTGGAAGCCGCGGTTCGCGACCGTGAGCTCGTTCGTGCCCGACACTTCGTCGAGGAACCGCGTGCATCGCGTGCAGAGCACGCAGCGCTGAGTGTACAGGAGGATGTCGCGACCGACGTCCTTCTTGGCGCGCGGCTCCTTTCCCTCGTCGTAGCGACTGAATCCGCGGCCGTAGCGGAACGAAAAATCTTGGAGATCGCACTCGCCTGCCTGATCGCAAACCGGGCAGTCGAGCGGATGATTGAGCAGAAAGAACTCCATCATGGCCTTCCGCGCCTGGACGACCATCTCGGAGCCGGTGAAGACCTCGTACTTCGCGTCGGCCGGCGTGTTGCACGAGATCATCGGCTTCGGAAAGCCCTTCACTTCGACCATGCAGAGGCGGCAGCTCCCGGCGATCGAGAGCGCGGGGTGATAGCAGAAGTGGGGCACGTAGATGCCGAGCTTCCGGCACCCGTCCATGACGGTCATGCCCTTGTCGACCGCAACGTCGCGTCCGTCGATCTTCATGAGTGCGTCATGCCACCGCCGCTTTGCCGAGGTCGCAGCTCTTGTGCTTCACGTGATGGTCGAACTCGCTTCGGAACTTCCTGATGATGCTCGCCACGGGCGCGACCGCGCCGTCCGCCAACGGGCAGATGGCGCGTCCCTCGATGTTCCGGCAGACGTCGAGCAAGAGGTCCGGATCGGTCTCGAGTCCTTGGCCGTGAACGTCGCGGTTCAGGATCTTCGCGACCCACGTCGTCCCTTCGCGGCACGGCGTGCATTGTCCGCACGATTCGTGCGCGTAGAAGCGCATGACGTTGAGCGCGGCGTCGACCATGCACGTGTGATCGTCCATCACGATGACGCCCGCCGAGCCGAGCATCGTGTGAGCCTTTCCGCACGAGTCGAAGTCGAGAGGAAGGGCCTGACACTCGGGTGCCGTGAGCACCGCAGCCGACGAGCCGCCCGGAATCACGGCTTTGAGCGTTCGGCCTTTCCAGATGCCACCGGCGTACTGATCGAGGAGCTCCATCATCGGAGTCCCGAGCGGCAGCTCGTAGACGCCGGGTCGATTCACGTGGCCGGAGACGCAGTAGAGCTTGGGGCCCGTGTTGTTCGGCGTGCCGATGCTCGCGAACCACGAAGCGCCGCGCTCGAGGATCGGCGGGACGCAGCACAGCGTCTCGACGTTGTTCACGACGGTCGGCCGGCCGAAGAGGCCCTTGATCGCGGGGAAAGGGGGTTTGATGCGCGGCCAGCCGCGCTTGCCTTCGAGCGACTCGATGAGCCCTGTTTCCTCGCCGCAGATGTAGGCGCCGGCGCCTCGATAAACCGTGATGTCGAGGTCGAACGCCGAGCCGAAGATCTTCTTTCCGAGGAATCCCCGCGCGTAGGCCTCGGCCACGGCGCCTTCGAGGATCTTCGCCGCGGCGTGCATCTCGCCACGGATGTAGATGAACGCGCGCGTCGCCTGGATCGCGTAAGCGGAGACGATCATGCCGTCGATGAGGAGATGCGGGTCGTGCTCGAGGAGCACGCGATCCTTGAACGTGCCGGGCTCGCTCTCGTCGGCGTTGCAGCAGAGGAACTTCTGCCCGGTGTCGTTCTTCGGGATGAAGCTCCACTTCTTCCCCGTCGGGAAGCCGGCGCCGCCGCGCCCGCGAAGTCCGGAATCGCTGACGATCTTGACGACCTCATCCGGCGTAGAGGTCACGGCTTTGCGCGCCGCGGAATAGCCGCCGCCGGCGAGGTACGTGTCGATCTTCCGCGAGTCGGGCTTGCCGACGTTTCGGGTGAGGACGCGGTCGAATCCCACGCTACGCTCCCGCCTTCCCGTCGCCGGTTTGGTTCCGCAGCGAATCGAGGAACGATTTCACGCGATCGGCCGAGACGTCGAGATGATCCTCGTCGTTCACCTGAACGACCGGCGCGCGATCGCACTGGGCGAGACATTCGACCTTGCAGATCGAGAACAGCCCATCCGCGGTGATCTCGCCCCCTGCGATGCCGAGCGCGTTCGCGATCGCGGCCCACGTCTCGCCCGACCCCCGCAGCGCGCACGGGAGCGACATGCAGACTTGCACGTCGAGGCGACCGACGGGCCGCTGGTGGAACATCGTGTAGAAGCTGACGACGCTCTCGAGGTGAGCAACGGGAATCGCGAGGCGATGGGCGACGAGGTGCTTGACCTCCTCGGAGATCCAGCCGAACTCGCGCTGCGCGACGTGGAGCGTCGGCAAGAGTCGCATGCCCGCATCGGGGTACTTCTCGACGATCCGACGCAGCTCGTCGTCCGCGGCATTCGAGAACGCGAGCGGTTTCTCCGGCGACGGAGGGCCCGAGGGCCGCGAGGTGGCCTTGTGTTTCGGTCCCAATGGACCCGTCGTCACGCTATCCACGCGCGAAGTCGAACTCCCTCAAGATTGCCGCCCGAGCGAGATCATCGGTGGTCACGCTTTCCACGTTCAGCGGTCCAGCTCGCCCGCGATGACGTTCATGCTCCCGAGGACCGCGATCACGTCGGACAGCATGCGCCCGACGACCAGACGCGGCAGCACTTGGTAGTTGATGAAGCTCGGCGGCCGCACACGCACTCGGTAGGGCGTCTTGCCGCCGTTCGATACGATGTAGAAGCCAAGCTCACCGTTGGGCGATTCCGTCGGCACGTACGCCTCGCCGACGGGAGACATCGGGCCCTTGTCGGGCATGATCATCTCGAAGTGGTGGATCAGCTCCTCCATCTTCGTGTAGACGCGCTTCTTTTCGGGGAGCACGACCTTGTTGTCGAGCCCCACGTCGACGGGCCCGTCCGGCAGTTGGTCGATCGCTTGGTCGAGGATGCGCAGGCTTTGTCGCATTTCCTCGAGACGCACCAGGTACCGATCGTAGACGTCCCCGTTCTCGCCGATCACGACGTCCCAATCGAATCGGTCGTAGACGAGATAGGGCTCGTCCTTTCTCACATCCCGCGCCACGCCGCTCGCGCGCAGCATCGGCCCAGACAGGCTCCAATCGATCGCCTCGCCGCCCGAGATCGCGCCGATGCCGCGGGTGCGGTCGAGGAAGATGCGATTCCGGCTGAGCAGGCGATCGACTTCCGAGAGCACCTTCGGAAGGCCGCGCACGAAGTACCTGAGCTTCTCGGTGAAGTTCGGCGGAAGGTCGCGACCCATTCCACCGAGGCGCGTGGCCGAGCAGGTGAAGCGATGTCCCGTTCCGAGCTCGAAGAGCGAGTAGAGGATCTCTCGTTGCTGGAACGCGTAGAGGAAGGCCGAGAACGCGCCGAGGTCGAGCGCCGCCGTGCCGACGCAGACGAGGTGGTCGGCGATGCGCGACATCTCGGCGTAGATCACGCGGATGTATTTGCAGCGCTCCGTGATCTCGAGGCCGAACAGTTTTTCCGCGGAGAGATGCCACGCGACGTTGTTGCAGATCGGCGACATGTAGTTCATCCGATCCGTCACCGTCACGAACTGGTTGAAATCGTGATGCTCGCCGAGCTTCTCGAATCCGCAGTGCAAATAGCCGAGGTGCGGGATGCAGTTCACGACCCGCTCGCCGTCGAGCTCGAGGACCAGGCGAAGCGTCCCGTGCGTCGCCGGATGCTGCGGGCCGAAGTTCAGCGTCAGCGTGCGAGCCGCGCCGGCGGAGTTCAGGGTCTCAGTGGCCGGCATTGGGCTCCTTGGCCGCCGCGAACAGCGGCACGAAGTCGCGCGGTCTCGGCTTCCCGAGGACGGGGAAGTTCTCGCGCTCGCCCTTGCCGCGAAGCGGATAATCGCGGCGGAGAGGGTGATCGGCGAAGTCGTCCGGGAGGAGGATTCGACGCAGATCCGGATGGCCCCGAAAGCCGACGCCGAGAAGATCGAACACCTCTCGCTCTTGCCAGATCGCGCCCTTCCAGAGGTCGACGACCGAGTCCGTCCACGGATCGTCGCCGGGAACCGCCGTCTTGATTCGGACGCGGCGATTGTGATCGAACGACACGAGGTGATAGACGACCTCGAATCGCCATGCGCGCCCCAACTCCACGACGTCGACTCCCGAGAGATCCGAAAGGAACGCGAAGCGAAGCCCGGCGTCGTCTCTCATGAACCCGAGGAGTCGCTTCGCGTGTTCGCGGCGAAGGGTGATCGTGAGCTGATCGCGGAAACGATGAACGTCGAGAACCGCCTCGGGCGCCGCCCGGCGCAGGCCTTGCTCGATGTCCGTCGCGGGCTCCATCACTTCCCTCCGAGTTCTCGCCGGCTCGACCCCACGCCGGCCGAGGACGACGAACGGCTTTGACCCCTCACGCGTGCGACTGCGCGAGCGGACCGATCTCCGCCGGTGGCCGGGAGTCGGCCGGTCCGAACGGGTTTTCTCCATCGATTCGCTTCTGGAGCATCATCAGCGCCGTGATCAAGGTCTCCGGGCGCGGTGGGCAGCCGGGAACGTAGACGTCCACGGGAAGGAAGCGGTCGATGCCCTGCACGACCGCATAAGTGTTGAACTCGCCGCCGGTCGACGCACAGGCGCCCATCGACACGATCCACTTCGGCTCCGGCATCTGCTGATAGATGCGTTGCAACACGGGCATCAGCTTGATCGGAACTCGCCCCGCGACGATCAGCACGTCCGACTGTCGCGGCGAGAACCGAATCACTTCCATGCCGAAGCGGGAGAGGTCGTATTTCGCCGCAAGGGTTGCCATCAACTCGATCGCGCAGCACGCGGTTCCGAACGGATAAGGCCAGAGCGAGTTCGTGCGACCCCAGTTGATGAGGTCGCCGAGCTTTGTGGTCAGGAAGAACTGACCGAACTCGCTCTCTAGTCCCAATCGAGCGCTCCCTTTTTCCACGCGTACACGTAACCGAACAGCAAGATGCCGATGAACAGCGCCATCTCGCCGAGCAAGAACGCGCCGCGGTTCAGGTACTGCTTGTAGATCACGGCCCAGACGTAGAGGAACACGGCCTCGACGTCGAAGACGATGAAGAGGATGCCGACGAGATAGAACCGGACATTGAACGGAATCCTCGCGTCTCCGATCGGGTCGACTCCCGACTCGACGGGCGTACCCTTGATTCCTCCTCTCCGCCGCGGACCCAAGTAGTGGGAGAGGACCAGAAGGGCCGCTCCGACTAGGGTCGCCAGCAGGAGGAAGACGAGGACGGAGAGATATTCGTTCAAACCGGCAGAGCCCCCGGCTCGGGCTTCCTCTCGTTACTCTGAAAGCATTCGCGCAAAACAGAGAACGCGCCAGTTTAGGAGCGGCCCTTCCGAGTGTCAATGTTGCGAGCCGCCCGGGGTAGCGGCCCGGTGGCAGGAAGCGCCTCGCGGACCCGTCCGATGGACCCGAACGGAAGGAGAGGCGGCCTCGAATGCCTATCCCTTGGACGGCTTTGCCGCGCCGACCTCGAGGGTGCCGAGCGACTTCGGGAACGACGCTTGGTTCTTCTTGAGCCAAACGCGCCATCGCCCGGCCGCGTCCGGCTTCCACTCGGGCGCGCCTTCGAGCTTCTTGGCTTCCGCGAGCGCGGTGAGCGCGCCGTGCAGCGATTCGACGAACGCGGCCGACGAGGGGGCGGGCCGACCGTCCTCCTTCGCCTTCCAGTAACGCCGCTCGTTGCGCTCGATGGCTTGGATGATCGGCTCGAGCGCCTTTCGAGTGCCGAGCGTCGTCAGATGTCGCGCCAGTCTCGCGACGGTATCGTTGATGCCCACCTTTGAATAGCGATCGAACGCATCGACGAGGATGCGCACGGATCGGTCGTCCTGGAGCCGAGCGACCGTTCCAGCGAGCCCGACGAGCAGAAGGCGACCTTCTTCCGCGCGCTTGGCTTTTTCGGGGCTGTAGTTCGACGTGCGCGAGTCGCCGTGCTGCTCGACGTCGGTCGGGTTGATCAGCGCTTGCGAGCAGGCGTCATCCAGGGCACGTTCGAGAGCGGGGAAAGCGACGTCGGGTCGGCGCGATTCGGCGAGGAGATCCGCCGCGGTCTGACGCACGGAGGCCGGGCCGTCACCGACCGCGAGCGCGAGGACTTCGGCGACGCGCTTCGACGGCGCGTTCACGTGCTCGTCGTTGAGGCTGGCGATCTCGAGAAGCGCGGCGCTGCGCTCGGCCGGGACTTTCGATTGAAGCGCCTTCTTCGTGTCGCGAAGCACCGCCTGTTCCTTCTCGAGATGCTTCGGACAGAGCGCGTTCGGCTTGCAGTAGGGGCACTGGTCGAGCGCCGCGATCACGGCGAGCACGAGAGAAAAGACAAGAGACAGCATGGTTCGTCAGCTCCCGAACTCAACGATAGGGCGTAACGATGCTAAGGACCTGTGACAAAATAAACGCTCCGAATCGCCGTTGCGATTCTGCTCTCGTGGCGTCCTGCCGGGTCTTTTCGCGCAGGGTCGATCGACTGCGTCGATCGACCGAGAGCCCCGCAGTTGCGTGGCTCTCGGCGTCGTTGCTCCTCGTCAGCGACCCTCCAGGTCGCTTCCTCGTCGCGCCTCGCCCCACGCGAAAATCCCTCGGCAATACGCTCACGTTATTTTGTCACAGATCCTAACCGCGGTGAGACTCGGGGAGGAAGAGGTCCGGCTGCGGTCGGGTCCGAAAACGACTACGGGGCGCGTCGATGAGCGACGCGCCCCGTCCTCTGACGTGAATTCAATTACTCGCCGCAGACCGTCGTCGTCAGGCGACCGAACACTCCGAGGATGCTCCACGAGTGGAAGTCGGCGTGGTGAATCTTGGTGATGCCGCCGTTCCGCGATGCCGCCTCGAGGCTGCAATCGCCGACTCCGACGAGGCCGAGAACGGACATGGCTTCCGCGGACCCGTGCTTGGACATCCCCGAGCCGTCACCCACTGGTCCCGCCCACTTGACGTCGGTGTAGATCCAGCCCGCGACGGGGCTGAAGACGGTGTAGCAACCGGTCGTCGTCAGGAGCAGGCACAGCACAGCCAACACGCACAGCGTCTTCATCCGGTGATCCTCCATCTGAAAGGGCAGAGGTGCGCTAGCGGCGCTTTGCCGCCATTCAACCGCCCACTACCTTGGCGGGGATTCTATCTAGCGATGGAGGAGTGGCAAGGGGTTCGTCCGCCGCGATCGAGATCAGCGAGCGAACGAGCGCGGGTGGGGACGAGCGACGGTGATCCGGCGGCGGGGCTGAAATGAATCAGGACCATTCATGAAGTCGTCGAGGACATGGACCGGTGTTCCGGGCGCGCCGGTCGACTTCTACATGAATGGTCCGGGCCAGACTCCGAGTGGGCGCGCGGCCCGCGATCACGGACCGACGAGCTTCCGGCCGGGATCGGTGGTGTTCGTCCGGTCCATCACGTTGTTGGCCGCATTGCATCCCGCTTGATCGATCCACACGGCCGGTTCCGTGCGAGGCGAAAGCAGGTTCAGCATGTTGTTGAGTCGAATGTTGAGCCCGCACACGGACGAACTGAAGTCGTCGGGGACTCCGATGAAGACCGCGCCGCCGTACCCGAGTGGCGAGTTGGGCGTTTGTGAGCGGCTTCCGTTTCCGCCGAACTTGTTGTTCATGACGCGCGCGCCGTCGAGCGCGCCGAGCACGAGCGCGTATCGCGCGCCCGCAACGTCGTTCGACAGAACCGAGACGTCGAACGACAGACTTCCTTGAACGCAACCCGGTCCGAACACGATGCCGAAGGTGTCGCGTCCATCGCGCGTCGGCGCGGCGAGCCGAACGACGTTGTTGCCGACGATGTGATCCTGCACGTTTTGGAATCGCATGGCCTCGGCGAACGAGCCCTCGATTCGATTGCGGTAGATCCGATTGTGAAAGCTCACCGTCCCGTCGGTGTACGGCTCGCACGTTCCGGCCGCGTAGATCGCGTAGCGCGGACTCGTCCCGGGGAGCGAGGACAGGTGCGAGTACTTCACGCGGATCAAATCGTTCGATCCCCAGCCGACGGCGTAGTCGCCGCCGACCTGGATGTCGTTGCAATGCGAGACGACGTGAACGGTGCCGCCGTTGATGTCGATGCCGTTGCCCGGCGACTTGATGTTCGTGAAGCGGATGACGACGCGGCTGAGCGGTGCGGGTCCGCCGCCCGCGACGCCGGCGCCGTCGAGCAGGATGCCCGACCGGTTGACCTCGCTCGGATACGCGTCGACCGTCAGCCACTCGAGCACGAGACCGTCGAGGTTTCGCGCGACGATGCCGTACGGCTGTTCCTTCGCGTCGATCACGACCGGACCCGTCATCGGATCGGCCGCTTTGAGCGTCAGGTGGTTCTTGCCGTCGATGAGGACGGGGCCGGGATACGTCCCTGCCGCGACCGCGACGATGTCATCGATCGCGGCGGCGTCGACGGCTTCCTGGATCGTGGGAAAGTCTTGCGGCACGCGGAGCGTGCTCGCGAGCACGGGAACGGCGACGGTGAAGACGACGGTGCAGCCCAAGAGGGTCGATTTGGCCAACAACGGTGGAATCCTCCGATACAGCTAGAGGCAGCGAGGGCAGCGGTACTGCGTGGAGGAGAGCGGTCTCCTGGTGGAACCCGATGCAACCGCGAGAGTGTAGCCGCGAATCGTGGATGGGCAAATCCGACGAGGAATATTCGGCGAAGGCGCGTGACGAGTCGCGGCGAAACGAAACGCTACGGGCCGTTCACGTAGATGTCGCTCGAGTATCCGCCGCGGGCGGCGAGGTGACGAGCGTGGAATCCGGCCGCCGTGGGAAGCGGCCAACGGAGTCCGCCCGAGTGCGTTCCCATCGACTCGCCGTCGACGATCAGCTCGGCGCGACCGCGCCACCGAAGCTCGATCTCGCGATCGGCGTCGACGCGCTCGCCGATCCCGTGCCACGCCGGATCAGTCGCGCGATCGCCACGTGCGCGGAAGGTCGATGGCTCGTCGTTCACGATGCAGGCGCGGCCGGCGCGTAGCGCGGCTTCGAGTCGCTCGGCGGTAAGCGGGGCCGCCGCGTAGACCCACGTCTCGGGCACGAGCCGGTCTCCGTGGTTGTTCGACGAGCCGGTGACGACGACGCGCCGCCGTCGCATCGCGACGATGCGATCGGCCTCGTGCCACGTGCGCGCTCGCGACGAGGGCCGCGGATCGTGTTAGCTTCGGCGCAATGGTCAGGAGATTCGCCATGAGTCGCCGCGTCATTCTTGCGTTCGTCGTCGGTTT
>JACOTG010000160.1 GCA_016178505.1 Planctomycetota bacterium | reverse complement strand
CGAGATGAACTCCGGGACGCCATTGCGTAGCGGTTCGGCGAAGTCGTCGCCATTGCCCACCCCGAGCGGCAACCCGTCGGGACCGACCTGTGCTTGCGACAGGAGGGCGAGGGGCACGAAGTCGCGTTGATGCGAAGGATCGTAGAAGTCGCGTATCTGCTCCCAGAACGCGACGGCGCGCTGAACCTTCGTGGACTCCGCCAACGGATTGACGTCGATTGGCGACGGCGGGAGCTGCCAGCGGAACGCATACGCCGTCTGGATGATGTTCGTGGCGATGTCGACGCGTCCGGAGATCGGACCATGCCCGATCCAGGGCGCCGACGCGCCGATCGTCCAATCGCGATACTTGTTCGTCGCATCGAGCCAATCGCCGTTGAACACGTCGGTCACGCAGACATACCGGAGGTTGTTCGCGAGGTTGAACGTGAGGAGCTGCCGGGCCACTTGGGTCTTCGACTCGCCGATCATCGGCGCCGGCGCCGTGTTGAAGTGCGTGAAATAGGAGTAGACCCGGGTGATCCTGGGATTCGATGCCGGGTTCGTCTTGCTGAAGTAGAGGTTCTTCGTGCGTCCGCCCTGATCCTCGGCCGCCATGTAAACGCCCATCGACGGATCGTAGTAGGCCATGTACTGGCTCATGATGCTGCCGGGGTAGGTGAAGTAAGCGTCCTGCGTGAGGCCTTCGCTGATATCGCGCTCGGGAAGCTGATTCCCGTTCACCATCGGGTTCGGAACGACCTCGCCGCCCGTCAGGGGAATCAGGAAGTTGTCGTCGGTGCCGTCGACGTTGATCTCTTTGAACGCGAGGTACGGAAAGCGCGCGGCGTAGACGCCATAAGGACCACTGTTGTCGACGCTCGCCGCCATTTGCCATACCGCTTTGCCATCGGTGGAGCGCAGACCCACGTGGACGATGACCTGCATCAGCTGCGTCGTATTCGGGACGGGGATGTTCGTCCAGGTCAAGATCACGGCGTTCGGGTCGGTCGGATCGGTGACGAGCGACGTCTGGTCGATCGGCAGGATCGTGAAATTCACGACGCCGTCCGGAACCATCACCGGCGGGAAATGCGCCGGGTCGAGACTTCGGAGCTCGATCTGGAACGTGGGGCTATACACGCTGTTCACGCGGTTCCCCGACGCGAGATCCTCGATCGACTGGATCCCCATCCCGCCCGTGGTGTCCGCCGCGTGCTTCCTGCCCCGCACGAACGTGAGGGTTTGGCGCGAGTTCGTCAATCGAATGCGGGTGTCGATGACGACGCCAAGTGCCTCGCCGCATAACGCCATCGCAATCCCGGCGATCACCAGCGTGGAGAAGAGCATGCGAGGTGCAAGCAAACGAGACATTGGCCACGCTCCTGTTGTTTGGGTGTGTTCTGGCAGGCGATCGTCCAATGGGAATTGGGCGGTCGCCCGACCCAGAAAACCGGATGGATGGCCTGTTCGGATGGAAGCGTACGTGTCCCGACGTTGAGACGGGACTAGTGTAACCGATGTTCCTCGAACGAGGCAAGATCAGCGGCTGGAATCGGCTAGAATGCGCGCCGTTTCGTCTCGAGCGAGGGACGGACGATCGATGACCCCCAAACGGTACACGATCCGATTTCGACGAGGAGAACGATGAACGCAATTCGACGAAGGCTCAGGGCGTTTCGATTCACTACGATGTTCCCCATCGCCATGCTCTCGATCACTGGCTGCACCACGTCTCGCTCGGCAACGGATCCGCCGCCGGTTCCAAGCCTCGACGTTCGAGGTGACGTTGCGGCGAGGTTGCGCCAGTTCGTGCCGACGCCAATCACCTACGATTTGCGGAAGCTCTCCGCGACGGACCGCGCGGTCCTGGATCGGCTCGTGCGAGCGGCCCGACTCATGGACGAGATCTACCTGCGACAGTCCGGTCCGGGGAACGCCGAGTTGTTCGAACGATTGCAGTCTTCGAAGAACCCGCAGGAGAAGGAAGCATTGCAGTACTTCGCGATCGCGGGTGGGCCGTGGGATCCCATCGACGACACGCCGTTCATCGGCAAGGCAAACCGTCCCGATGGTGCCGGCTACTACCCGGCGGATCTACAGAAGTCGGAGTTCGACGGCTGGCTGGCCGCGCACCCGGCGGACAAGGACGCCTTCCAGAGTCTCACGACCGTCATTCACCGCGACGGTGCGAACCTCGTTGCCGTGCCGTACTCGAAGGAGTACCGCGAGTGGTTGGCGCCAGCGGCCAAGCTGCTTCGCGAAGCGGCGGCGATCGGCGACAACGCGTCGCTCGGAAAGTTCCTTCGATCGCGAGCCGACGCCTTCCTCAGCGACGACTACTTCGAGAGCGATTGCGCGTGGATGGACATGGACAGTCGGATCGAGGTGACGATCGGCCCCTACGAGACCTACATGGACAAGCTCTTCGGCTACAAGTCGTCGTTCGAGGCTTACGTCACGGTGCAGGATCCGGACGAGAGTGCGCGGCTCAAGTCCTGGGCGTCGAAGCTCCCCGAGATGGAGCAGAGCCTGCCGATCCCCGACGAGTACAAGAACCCGAATCGCGGCACCGACTCGCCGATTCGCGTCGTCTACGTCGTCTTCACTGCGGGGGACACGAAGGGCGTGCAGTCGATCGCGTACAACCTGCCGAACGACGAAAAAGTGCGCGAGAAGAAGGGATCGAAGAAAGTCCTGCTGAAGAACGTCATCGACGCGAAGTTCGAGAAGATCCTCTCGCCGATCGCGGACCGCGTCGTCGCCGCAGACCAGCGCCCGAACGTCACGTCGGAGGCGTTCTTCTCCGAGACTCTGCTGCACGAGCTATCGCATGGGATCGGCCCGGGCTTCATCACGCTCCCGTCCGGCGAGAAGACCGAAGTGCGCCTGGCGCTACGCGACCTTTACTCGGCGATCGAAGAAGCGAAAGCGGACGTCATGGGCGTCTACAACGCCGAGCTGCTGATCGATCGAGGAATCGTGTCGCCCGATCTCGAGCGCACGCTCTATCCGACGTACCTCGCCGGGATGTTCCGCGCGGTGCGCTTCGGCCAGAGCGAGGCGCACGGGCTCGGCACGTGCGTCCAATTCAACTGGATCGCGGAAAATGGCGGCTTCGTCTTCGACCCGCAAACGAAGCGCTACCGCGTCGATCCGGAAAAGGCGAAGGTCGGCTTGCGCTCGCTGTTGACCGAGATCCTCATGACGCAGGCGTTGGGCGACTACGGCCGCGCGAAAGCACTGTTCGAGCGCTACGGCAAGGCAACGCCGGAGATGCAGGCGATCCTGTCGACGTTCACCGAGGTGCCCGTCGACCTTGCTCCGGAGTTCACGGCGGTGTCGAGCCGGCAATCGTAGCGCGCTCGTCGATGGACCCCGCGGCCCGTTGCCTCGTGAGACGCGATCCTCGCTCGACGTCGGCATTCGGCCGTTCACTGTTCTTCAGCCCGAGATCGGGTGAAGGAGGACTCTCGTGATCGTCAGCATCAGCGGCTGGAACGGACTCGTTGGAACCGCCCTCCGGCTTTCGTATCAACGCGTCGCGAACGTCAAGATGCTGCAGCTCGATCGGACGTGCAGCGAGTTCGTGCTCGGGATTTCTCGCATTCCGTGGAATCCCGAGAAGGGGGTCTTCGACGCGCAGCCGCTCGAGGGGACCAACGCGGTCGTCCACCTCGCCGGCGAGGGAATCGCCGAGAAGCGCTGGTCGAGCGCCCAAAAGGAGCGGATCCGGCGGAGCCGCGTCGACGGCACGCGGCTGCTCGTCGACGGACTCCGAAAGCTGCAGTCCAAGCCGTCGGTCTTGGTGTGCGCGTCCGCGATCGGATGGTACGGAGCTCGCGGCGACGAGACGCTCGACGAATCCGCGACACCGGGCCAGGGCTTTCTCGCGGAGGTGTGCCGTGAATGGGAAGCCGAGGCAGCCAAGGCCACCGAACTCGGGATTCGGGTCGTTCAGCTTCGCATCGGTGTCGTGCTCGCGACGGCGGGCGGCGCGCTCACGAAGATGCTGCCCATCTTTCGGCTCGGCGTCGGAGGCAAACTGGGCAGCGGTCGCCAGTGGATGAGCTGGATTCACGTCGACGACGTGGCCGCGGCGATTCGGTTCGCGATCGAGACTCCGTCGCTGAGCGGACCCGTGAACGCAACCGCTCCGAGCCCGGTGGCGAACCTGGAATTCACCAAGACGCTGGGCCGCGTTCTCGGCCGACCGACGCTGTTCCCGGCACCTGCTTTCGCTCTGCGTGTCGCCGTGGGAGAGATGGCGGACGATCTTCTCTTGTCGGGCCAGCGCGTCGTTCCAAAGAAGCTGCTCGCCGCGGGATTCTCGTTCGGGTTTCCCACGCTCGAGCCGGCTCTCCGCGACTTGCTCGTGCCAAAAGCACGGCCGGCACCGTTGCCGAGTGCGCCTCCGTCAGGCGCCGTGGCGACGTATCCCACGTGAAAGCAATCGAGCGCCGAGTCTCGGGCTCGGCGCTCGTATCTGTCGAGTCGGGAGTAGAATTCAGCGGCTGACGGGGAGCGGCGCCCGAGTGTGCCGGATGCGCGTCCCCTGGACGGCGTTTTGCACGACTTCTTCCCAGACGACGAAGATGTCTCCGTCCGCGAGTTGTGCGGCGCGCGGGTGCTGCGAAATGTTCGGCGATTGGGCGATCGGAACCGGCGCCGTCCACGAGATCCCGTCGAACGACGACTTCGCGTAGATGTCGCCGCCGCCCGAAGAGTGGTCGGTGTACACGACCACCAACCGCTCCAGGAGATCGACGAACGCCGATGCCTGCCAAGCTCCGACCGTGCTCGACGTCACCTGCACTTCGGTGCCGAACGTCTGCCCCTCGAGTGCAAACGGACGAGTGAAGATCTGATGACGGCCCGCTGCATCGAAATCCGAGTAGAAGACGTGCGCGACGTTGTCGGGAGAGACGATCACTTGCGGATCCAACGAAGGCGTCGTGTTGTCCGTGACGTTGACCGGTGTCGACCACGTGAAGCCGTTGTCCGTGCTGACGGAGAGGAAGATGTCCCAACTGAGCACGAGACCCGTCGGCGTTTCGTGCTGCGACCCGACGTTTTGCCAGACCGCGACGACGTCACCATTCGGCCCCACGCCGATAGAGGGTTTCTCGTCGTAGGACACCTTCGGCGGCTCCACGTACGTGTACGGCTGATGGGACTCGAACCCGGTGCCGCCGCTGACCAGCGAGATGGCGCCGAGCGGATAGACCGGAGCAAAGATGAACTCGTTGGAGCCCCCCTCGAGGGATGCGATGCGCGGCGTGGCAAAGGTCATTGCCCCTTCGCCGCGCGCGCCTTCGACGATGCTCGGCGGTTGCAGCGACGGCGGAATGAACGAGAACACGCCCCGGTGACGGAACGTGATCAGCGAGGATCGGCTCTGACGCAGAGTCACCGGCCCGTCCTTGAGGTCGAGCCAGGCGACTTGAATGCCGTTTTGGTTCGCGATGACGGTCGGGTTCCGCGCGATGGCCGCATACGAACTGCCGTCGAATGGCGGATTGACCTGGCTCGTCGTGAACGTGCGACCTCCGTCTCGCGATCCTGCGATTTTGATGTTCTGTTCGCCGTCCGCCTTCTCGGTGTACGTGAAAAAGACATTGTTGCCGACGACCGCTAGGTCGGGCTCGAACTGGATTGCCGGGCGATGCGCGACCGGCTGCCCGATCGCTTCGTAGAGCGGCTCGCCTCGCATCAGCGTCGCCGGAATGCCGAGGAGCTCGGCGGCGGTGGGTGCCGCATCGATCTGGGCGACTCGTCGCTGCACGACCTGGCCGTGCGGCGTGTCCGGTCCGATCACCAACGTCGCGATGCTTCGACAACCGTCGCACTGGCCGCCGTGACTTTGGAAGCCGCCGTTTCGATCGTCGTGGCGGCCGTGATCCGAAGTGAGGATCATCGTCGTATGGCCGGCGTAGTACGGATCCGACTGCACGAAGTCCCAAATCGTTCCGAGGCAGGTGTCCACGCGGCGGATGGTGTCCTCGTAGTTCGCTTCGTCTCCGCTGTGGCCCGCGAGGTCGACAGAGCCAAAGACGACGACGCCGAGGCGTGGGTGATTCTGACGCAGGAAGCCGATCGCCCGCGGAAGGAGACGAAGGTCGGCGAAGTACTGTTCACTGCCGCCGCCGGCCGGTTCGATGAGGAAGGTCGGAGCGTTCGCTCCGCTCGGCGGATAAAAACCGAAATCGATCATCGTCGCGTTTCCCTTGTCGGTGGCCGCGAACGACCGCTCGTACGGGAATCGGCGATTGAACAGCTCGAGGATCGACGGGAACATCGATCGGTTGATCATGACCGCCGCGTCCGGGCCGGTGCGCGCACCGCGATTCGATCCGGTCTCCGCGACGCCGGAGAGGATCGTGTTGAACCCCGGAGTCGTGTACGTTCGGTCCTCGATGAACGTGTTCAGGTAGAGCGTTCCTTGCGGCATGATGTCGCGCCAGATGCGCGGCATCAGCGGGTGGTAGTAAGGAGCCTGATCCGGCGCCGAAGCGTTCGGGTTCTCGAACGTCTCGACGATCCGCGGACCGTCGACGCCGACGATGATCACGTTTCGCGTGTCATAGGCGAGGGCCGACGACCCGACGATCACGCCGATCGCGACAGCAAGGAACTGGATCGAGATGTGTTGGCGCATGGTGACTCCCCTGCCTCGGCCTTGCGGACGAATGGATCTCCGTTGCCCCACTAAAATCTTACCCGTATTGAGCGGGCACATCTTATGTGAACGGCAAGTGGAGTCAAGATCTGATTCGCCGGGCGCCGGCCGGAACGTGCCGGCGTGGATCGATCCCGCCGTTCCAGGATGAATCATTCGGTGCAGCGAACGGAATCGCTCCGATTGACACTGCGGTCGGGCCGATGCCATCCTCTGGACCCTTGTCTAGGCCGTGGTCGTTCGAGATGGATGACCGTGATCGTGAGAGAGAGGGCAGCCATGCAGCACACGCTCCACGCCGTGATTCTCGGCATCGTCGTGGCTTCGGCATCTTGCGCCTCGACCAACTCGGCCGGAAACCGGACCGAGGTCGATACGTTGACCGGTCGATCGTTCACCGAAAAAGGGGACTTCGTCTTCGACAAGCGCGTCGAGATCGTCGACATTCGCTATCGCGAGACGGGCGGCTTTCTCGAAGTTCAGGCCTCGTTGAAAAACCACACGAAGGACGACATCCAGGGCGAAGTTTCCGCGCAATGGTACGACGGGAGCGGCTGGGAGCTCACTAGTGCGAACCAGCCGTGGCGACAGCTCATCATTCATGGCCTCGAGCAAAAGGAAGTCGTCTTGCTCGCTCCGCGCACGGGAGCCGCGCATTTCAAGATCGCGGTCCGCGCCGACAACGCCTATCGGCCGTGACGAAACGGGAGGCAATCATGCGACGCACTCGAATCGGGACGTGGGTTCTTTCGCTCGCGACGGTCCTCGGCGCTTGCTCGTCCGAGACGATCCTTCGCGATCCGAACAATCCGGAGCAGTTCAACGAGAAGCTCGGGTACACGGACGTCAAGGAGACCACCGAGAAGATGGTGCGGTCGATGCTGACCTCGGCGCCTCTCGCGCAGCGGACGGATCGACCCATTCTCATCTACTACGGGATGGCGAATCGAACGAGCGAGCACTTCGACACGCAGCAGATCTACAACTTGGTGTCGACCGTTCTGACGCAGTCGGGAAAGGTCCAATTCGTCGACATCGGTCAACGCAGCAACATCTCCGAGGAAGTCGGCTACCAACAAAGTGGCAACGTGTCGCCGGAGACGGCGCGACGACTTGGTCAGCAGACGGGCGCCGAATTCCTTTTGACGGGCGACGTCTCGTCGATCATCAAGAACGAAGGCAATCGCCGCCTCGCCTACTACCAGATCCTGATGAAGCTCACGAATCTGAAGACGAGCATCATCGAGTGGCAGGACATCCGCGAATCCGCGAGAGAGCGCATCCGTCCGTCGACGTCCTGGTAGCGCCATGCGATTCGGCCTCCTAGCGCTCGTTTTCCTGCCGGCGGCGCTCGGGTGCACGACGTATGCCTCGACCACCGCAGCGGGGCGGGAGGCGTTCGCGCGAGGCGATTTCGCTCGCGCCGAGTCCGAGTTTCGCGCGCTCGCAAACGACCACGATCGCCAGGAGCTGCTCTATCTCATGGAGCTGGGCCTGACGCTTCACACCGCCGGCCGCTATGCGGACTCGAACGAAGTGCTCTTGCATGCGGTCGAAGTCGCCGAATCGCTCGAGCCGACGAGCGTCTCGGGAGAAGCGGCGAGCCTTCTCACGAACGAGTACGCGAAGAGCTACCGCGGCGAGGACTTCGAGCTGGTTCTCTTGCACACGTACCTCGCCATGAACTTCACGCTCATGGGCAAGTACGAGGACGCGCTCGTCGAGTGTCGCCAGGCGCTCGAGCGCCTCGATCTCATCAACCAGAAGTACCAGAAGGAGTACAAAGACCACGCGTTCGTGCGCTACCTCATGGGCATCCTCTTCGAGGCCAGCGGGCAGGGGGACGACGCGTACATCGAGTACAAGCGCGTGTTCGAGCTGAAGCCGGACTTCCCGCGCATCCGCGCCGATCTCTTGCGTCTCTCGGCGAGGCCCGGTTTCGCGCAGGAGCACGCGGAGTGGCAATCTCGCTTCGGCGGCGCGACCGAGTCGGCGGACGACGGCGCACCGCAAGGTCGCGAGGCCCCGCGAGCCGGGACCGACGGCGAGATCGTCTTCCTGTTCGAGGCGGGACTCGCGCCCGAGAAAGTGCCGTTCCTGGAGGAGGCCGCGCCGGAGCAGCTCGTTGCGATCCCGAAGTACCGTGCGCGTCCGACGCGCATCAAGACGGCTGAATTGTCGATCGACGGGAAGGTCGTGGGGCGGACGGCCGTACTCACCGACATTCTCGAGGTGGCGAGCCGCACGCTCCAAGATCGCATCGGATCGGAGCTGGTGAAGCTCATCGCACGACTCGCGGTGAAGGAGGGAATCGCGCAAGCGATCCAGCAGTCCGGCCCTCACAAGGACTACGAAACGCACACGCTCCTCGCGGGCCTGTGGCGGATTTTCGCGTACTCGCTCGAGCGCCCCGATCTTCGCTCGTGGCTGACTCTGCCGGAAACGCTGCAGATCCTACGCGTGCCAGTTCCGGCGGGCGCGCACCGTTTGGTGGTGCGATATCTCGACGGCGCCGGCTACGAAGCGTGCCCACAGACCGTGCAGGACGGATTCCAAGTCGGGGCGCGCGAAATCGTGTTCCTCAACGAGCGGCGCGTCGACTGACTTCAGCGCCGGCGAATTCGCTTCGAAATCGGATCGACGAGCGCCTCGGCGCCGACGCGATTGCCCGACTCGTTCCAGTGCGTGTTTTCGGGAATGTAAAGGCGCTCGCCTTTTTCGGTCCGCTCGCGCATTTCCGGAAGCACGTCGATCATCTCGATGTTTTCGCGCGCACCGAATTCGCGCAGTCGGCGTTGCGGGAGATCGACGTCGACGGATTCGGCTCGAATTCCTTTCGCGTCGACGATCGACCGGAAGAGAGTGGCGTCGACCTGGAACTCGTCGGGGATGACGAGCACGACGAACTCGATTCCGTCCCTCTGAAGGACGTCGCGAAGTCGTCGCAACAGCGATTGCGTTCGCTCCCATCCGTCCCGCACGGCTCGCGGAGGCTTCACTTCACAGACCTTCAAGCGATCGCTCTCCAAGTCGATGTAGGCGTTGCCGTAGGGCGGCCGTGCGAGGGACGCCAAGAGCGGGCCCGGCTGCCCGGCGGCCTTCGCCTGGGTCATCGTCGAGCGGCGGATCCACCGGTAGAAGTGCGATCCGCTCAGCCAACGGTCGAACAGAATCGGTTTGTACTGCAGGGTGACGAGCTCGCCGTCGACGACGCGCAAGAAGCGCGTTTCGGCGTTCTCGATCACGTCGTTGCCGACGAAGAACCCGAGGACGACGAGGTCGGGATGAAAGCGTCGTCCGAACTTCTCGAAGTGCCTCAGTTCCTGTTCGGTGCTGTAACACGGAACGCCCGCGTCGATGACCTCGACGGATCGGCCTGGAAACATCTCTCCGAGTCGATGCTCGACGACCTTCGGCCACACGTCGGCGATCGCGACGGCGCCGAACGTGAACGAATCTCCGATCGCCATGACGCGGATGCCACCGGCCGGTTTCTCGAGCGGAAACTCCCGATCCCGGAAGCCCGCCGAGCTGATCGCGTCACCCGTTCCGGTGGAGCGACCCGGGCGCAAGCGATGACCGACATCGGCGTCGCCGTGAAAGAGTCCGCGCCCCGAAAACTGAGTGACCTGGGGTCGAAAGATTCGGAATGCAACTTCGGTCGCTGCGAGCACCGTCATGATCACGGCGAGCACAGTGACCACGCGAAATGCGATTCGGCGGATGCGCATCGCGGCGAGAGTATCGATGTGTGATGGGCCGGTCAATTCGAGCGATGCCAATGCGACGGTGGCTTTGCGTGGTCACGCGGACATAGTCGCCCCGCGCCGATGAAAACGTCGCGGTGCGCGACTCGCCGCCGCCGTCGGCAAAGTTGAGCGATCTCGTCGTCGTGCGGTGGCCTTGACGATCGGCCGCGACCTCTTAGAATCCTTGGTTTTCACCTCGAGCACCGACGCCCTCTTGAGGATCGACGACTTCATGAAAACAGCTTCGCCGAAACCGGCGCCTGTCGCGCCCGGCGCGACGCAGTCCGGCAAGGAGTTCAGCCTCTTCGAGATGTCCCACTCCCAGTTCAGCCGCGCGGCGGACAAGATCGGTTTGGACCCCGTCGTTCGCTCGATTCTGTCCGAACCGAAGAACGAGATCATCGTGACGTTTCCGGTCCGCATGGACGACGGGCACTTCGAACTGTTCACCGGGTTTCGCGTTCAACACAACAACATCCTCGGCCCTTACAAAGGCGGAATGCGCTACGCGAACATCGTGAACCGGGACGAGGTCCGTGCGCTCGCGTCGTGGATGACCTACAAATGTGCCCTCGTCGAGATCCCGTTCGGCGGCGCGAAGGGGGGCGTTCGTTGCGATCCGTACAAGCTCACGAAAGACGAGCTGATGCGCCTCACGCGTCGCTTCACCCATGCGCTCGGGGGAAACATCGGGCCCGACTACGACGTTCCCGCTCCCGACGTCGGCACGAACGCTCAAGTCATGGTCTGGATGATGGACACGTACCTCAACTCGACCGACGCGACGCAGCGAAATCGCGTGCGTCACGTCGTCACCGGCAAGTCGCTGGCGTCCGGCGGAAGCGAAGGGCGTGAGAAGGCAACGGGGCAGGGGCTCGTTTATGTGCTTCGCGAATGGTTGAAGGCGAACCGTTTGGACGTCTCGAAGATCACGTACAGCGTTCAGGGATATGGAAACGTGGGGTCGAACTGCGCGGTGCTCCTCGGCGAACTCGGCGCTAAGCTCGTTGCCGTCGACGACCACGCCGGGGCAATCCACGAACCGCGCGGCATTGACGCGAAGGACCTCGCGAAGTGGGTTCGTGGAAATCGAACCGTGAAGGGCTACGGCCGCGCCGAATCCATCACCCGCGAGGATTTCTTCAATACGGAAGTGGACGTGATGATCCCTGCAGCCATGGAAAACCAGATCAACGACGCCAATCAGCACCTGGTCAAGTGCCGCGTCATCCTCGAGGGTGCGAACGGACCGGTTACGCCGTCAGCGGAGGACGCGATCCGCGCGCGCGGCATCGAGGTCATTCCCGACATCCTCGCCAACTCGGGTGGCGTGATCGTTTCGTACTTCGAGTGGATCCAGAACAAGAACTCGGAGCACTGGGATCTGAAGGAGGTCGACGAAAAGCTGAAGAAGATGATGCTGAGGTCGTGGGAGCGGGCGCAATTGGAAGCGGAGCACCGCAAGTGCGATCTTCGGACCGCGGCGTACTCTGTCGCACTCCAGCGCCTCGAGATCGCCTACGAGGAGCGCGGCATCTTTCCGTAGCCGAGATTCAGTAGACGCGAACCCAATCGATCTCCAGCGTGAAGTCGCCGTTCACGGGCGGCTTGCCGAAGGTGTTTCGGGCGTCGATCGTCACGCCGGTGACGTCTGTTGCCGTCCACTTCACGGGCTTGCCGAATCCGATCTGCTTCAACGAGGCAAACGGGACCTCGACCTCGGACCACTCCTCCGACACGGGGAGGGCCATCGTGAACACGTTGTAGTCCTTCACTGCGGCGCACTGAACGGTGATGAGGTAGGGCCGCGGCGTTCCGCGCACGCGAAGCTTCAATCCTGTGAAGTGCGACGCGTCGGCGACGAACTTCTTCTCTCCAGCGACGTCGGCGTAGACGCCGGCCCACGCACCCCACTGAAAGCCCTCCGCCACGGTTCCTTTGACGCGAAGGACATGTTCACCATCCACGGTCGCCGGTACGGCGGTGCACTGCGACTTGCCGCCCGGCGCAACGTGATCGCTCCACGTCGTCCACTTGGCGCCCCACGCGCTCTCGAGGTCGCCGTCGTCGAAGCCGTCGATCTCGGTCGGGAGATCCGCGCCGACGACGCGGGCGACGAGAGGCTTTGCTTTCACGGCGGTCCGCTCCGCCATTGCCTTTCGGTCGACGACGGTGCCCGCCTTCACGACGGCCTCGACGTTCCAGAGGTCGCCGATCTTCGCGGTCGGATCGCCTCGTACGACGACGAGGTCCGCGATCTTTCCGGCCTCGATCGATCCGAAGCGATCGTCGACACCGAGGATTCGCGCCGCCGAGAGCGTCGCCGCGTGCAATGCCTGCGCGGGCGTGAGGCCGGCTTCGACGTACAGGGACAGCTCGTAGAGGAGGCCCGGGCCGTGCGTGACGAACGGGTTGCCGGCGTCGGTACCCGCTCCGATCTCGATGCCGGCGTCCGCCACGGCCTTCAAGTTCGCGAGCGCACGGGGTTCCGCGTCGAGGCCGAAGTTCGTCATCGGCGAGGTCGCATTCGACGCGAGGGCGTCCGCGTCGTTCAACGTTGCATACAAATCGGGGTTGAGCGCCTCCTTCGCCAGGGGCGCGGCGTACGGCGGCTTTCCCGCTCTGGCGCGCAGTCCCGCGATGACGACCGAGAGCGTCGGGACATAGGCGACGTGACGGGTCTTCATCTCGGCGATCAACTCGGGGCTCGCCTTTCCGATGAAGACGCCGTGAGCGAGCGCGCGAGCGCCGCCGCGCGTCGCAGTCAATGCCTCGTCGAGCGTCCACACGTGGCTGAAGAGCGGTAGGTGTGCCGAGTGCGCGTGATCGCCGATCGATTGGAACAGCTCCGCAGACAACGTGGGCATTTCCGGGAGGCCGCCCCATTTTCCGTGCTCGAGAGCCGCTTTGATGGCGTCCGGCTTCTTCGGGAGGAGCGCGGCGAAGCGCGCATCGACGTCCGCGACCGACGTGACTTCGTTCGCCGGGACTCCGAACTGCGTGCAGTGTCCGTGCGGCACGGTGAATGCGGCGCCGACCGTGAAGAGCCGCGCCATCGAGGGCGAGGTGCGCGAGGCGTCGCGCAGCGCGAAGATCGTGGCCTCGTCCCCGTGGAGATCGAGCACGCTCGTGACGCCGCAGTAGAGGTGAGACGCGAGGTTCGCCTCCGGCTTCGGCATTGCCGCGAGGCCGAACGAACCGGGGACCGCAATGTGGACGTGCAAGTCGAAGAGCCCGGGTAGGACGGTGCCGTCGCTCGCGTCGATCACCGTTGCCGCCGCTGGAATGGCGGAACCCGGCGGCAGGATCTCCCGGATCCGATCACCCTCGAGAACGATCGCGCCGATCGGCCTCGCGGCCGATCCGGTGCCGTCGAACAGGCGGCCGCCGCGGATGACGACGGTCGCCGCAACTTCACCCGCGAAGGCCTGCGCGCAGAACATGACGGAAACGAAGAGTGCGAACGTCTTCATCGGTGGATCTCCAACAGTTGTGAGCCTTCTCGATACCAATTAACTGACTCGGCTCGATTGCGCTTTCCAGATCAGGAAGATCTCGCGCCCGGGCTCGAGGTCCAGGTCCGACACGGCTCGTGCGGTCACCTTCACCCACATCTCTTCGCCGGCGGCGACGCGAAGAAGTCGGCCGCGAGGAGCCGCCGCGATCTCGGCGATGCGCCCGGCCACGACGTTTTGCGCCGAGAGCCCTTCGGGGCGCCGAGTGGCGACGAGCACGTCGCTCGCACCGATGCGGACGGACACGACGTCGCGCCCCTCCGTGTTCGGCACGACGATCTCGAGCCCGCCGACCGACCGTACGCGCATGACGCCGTCGGCGGCGAGTCGCTCGACGACGCGCGCCTCGAAAACGTTGTCGAGGCCCATTTCCTCGGCGGCGGCAAGGGCTGCGGGGAGCATCAGCGTCGATTCGGGCGGGCCCTGCCCGATCACCGTTCCGCCGTCGAGGAGGACCACGACCGAAGCGAGGCTGCGTGCTTCGGCGAGGTCGTGCGTCACGAGAAGGGTCGGCGTTGCCCATTCGGGATCCTGCGTGATGCGACGCAGGTATGGGAGGAGGCGCTGGCGAAGGGCGACGTCGACTCCCGCGAGCGGCTCATCGAGCAACAGAAGTCGCGGCTCGGAGAGAATCGCGCGGCCGAGCGCGACGCGCCGCCGTTCGCCGCCCGACAGCGCCGTGGTGTGACGGCCGAGGAGAGGCCCGATTTCCAGCACGTCGACCACGCGCCGGAATCGATCGGCCGATAGCCGCGGCGGTGCGCCGAAGCGGAGGTTGCGCTCGACGCCGAGATGGGGGAAGAGAAGCGCATCTTGGGGAAGCCAGCCGATCCGGCGCCTCTCGGGCGGCAAGTCGATCTCGCGGGAACTCGAAAAGACCACGACGTCGCCGATCGAGATCTCGCCGGAGGCGGGTCGGCGGATTCCGGCGATGGTTTCCAAAAGGGTCGTCTTCCCCGCCCCCGATGGACCGAAGAGCACGGTCGTCCCGCGCCCGATGCCGAAGTCCACGGAAAGGACGAAAGGTGGAAGGGGCAAATCGAAGCGGACCGCGGCGCGCTCGATCATCGGCACGCACCCTGGCGGTCACGCGCGAGCATCGCTTGTCCGAGAAGGATTGCGGCTAGCGAGAGTGCCGCAGACACTGCCGCGAGTGCGAGGGCGCGGCCGTCGTCGCCGATGTTCACGGCGGAGAAGATGCCGGTCGCCAGCGTTTCGCCGCCGGCGGGCGAAAAGCCGGCGAGCATGCTCGTCGCGCCGAACTCGCCGAGAGCGCGTGCGAACGAGAGCGTCGCGCCGTAAACGATGCCACGAGAGCCGAGCGGCAACGTGACCGTAAAAAACGTTCTCGCGCGCCCGCGACCGAGCGTTCGCGCCAAGGCCTCGAGGCGGGGGTCTGTGGCCTCGAACGCCTGGCGCGCGGAAATCACGAAGAGAGGGAACGCCATCACCACCGCCGCGACTACTGCCGCCGTCCACGTGAACGCGATCTGGATGCCGAAGGCTCGGTCGAGGAAGGCGCCGATCGGTCCACGCCGTCCGAGCAGCCGAAGCAGCACGAAGCCGACCGCGACGGGTGGGATGGCGAGCGGCAACGTGATCAGCGCCTCGACGATTCGCTTGCCCGGAAAACGCCACCGCGCGAGCAAGTACGCGAGCGCGATGCCCAGCGGCAGGATCACGATGGTCGCCGCCAACGCGATGGAGAGCGTGAGCAGGACGACCGAGGAGAGCGAAGGGGAGTTCAAGTGGGCAGGACGAATCCAGACTCGGCGAAGATGCGGGTGGCCGTGTCGGTTCGCAAGAAACGAAGCAATTGATCGGCGCCGTCGGAGTTCGGGCCGCCCAGGATGCGCGCAGCCGGATAGCGGATGGACGGCGCGTTGGCCCCGGAGATCTCGAACGCGACGCGCACCTTCGTCGAGATCACTGCGTCCGTCCGGTAGACGAACCCGCAGTCCGCCTCACCCGATTCGACGGCGGCCAACGCACCGCGAACGTCGTTGCATCGAACGAGGCGCGACTCGACATCCGTGCGGAGCTTCGCCGCGTCGAGGAACTGTATCGCGTAGATCCCCGCCGGGACTCCGGACGGATCAGCCACGGCAATCCGCCGGACTTCTGCATGACGAAGATCGTCGGGCGTCGCCAGGTGAATCGCAGCATCCGCGCGCACGACGACGACGAGCCGATTGGCGAGAAGGTCGAACCGAGAGCTCACGTCGAGTAGACCTACCCTCGCGATCGTGTCCATCTGCGCTTCGTCCGCGGAGATGAAGACGTCTGCCGGGGCGCCGGCACGAATCTGCGCCGCGAGCGCACTGGACGCGCCGAAGGAAAACGTAACGGGCACGTGGGCCGACCCCTGAAATTCCCGGCCGATGTTCGACAGCGCCTCTCGCAAGCTCGCCGCAGCGAGCACGTGAATCGGCTCGTGGGGCCGTCGCGTGCAGCTCGAGAGGGCCGAGGCCATGACGAGCGTGCTCGCGGCGAACGCCAAAGGCGACCCGGCTCCGCGATGGTTCATGGCAGCTCTCCGTACCCTCCCACGTCGAAATCTCGCAACCATTCTATGCGCCGGTGCGCGGCTCCTTCCAGTGGGGCCGCGGTGATTGACTCCGCAATCGTGCGCCGCTACATCTAGCCGCCAAGCGCCGGCCGAAGCCGGCCGGTTTCGAATCGCGGAGGAGTCATGCCCAACGTTACGGTCGGCAACATTGGCGAGCTGGCGCCGGGCTCGTGCAAGCGGGTGGACGTCAATGGAAAGCCGGTGGCGCTCTACAACGTCGACGGCACCGTCTACGCCTCCGAGGACACCTGCCCTCACCGCGGGGGACCGCTCGGCGAAGGCGAGCTCGAAGGAACGGTCGTCACCTGCCCCTGGCATGGCTGGCGATTCGACGTCGTCACCGGGCAGTCGCCGGTGAACCCGAACGCGAAGATCCGTACGCTTCCCTGCGCCCTGGAGGGCGACAGCATCGTCGTGACCATCTAGCGGTTCGTGCACGCCGTCGACGCGTTTCCCATCCGCGAGGGGGATGTCGTGTGCTTCGTCGGTGGCGGCGGCAAGACGTCGCTCCTGTACGGATGCGGCGAAGCTCTCGCTGCCGTGGGCAGACGCGTCCTTTCCACGACGACGACCCGCGTCGAGGTACCTTCCGCCGAGCAGTGCAACGCGTGGGCGTGGGATCACGACGAAGCGCGCCTTCTCGCTCGGATCCCTTCGCTGCTCGGCGCGAGTCGCCACGTCGCGGCCGCGCGCCGCGGCGAGTACACGGATCGCTTCGTTGGCGTGAGCGACGAGTTCGTGTCCCGTGCGATCGCGTCCCGCCTCGTCGACGTCGTGCTCGTCGAGGGCGACGGCGCGCGTCACCGCCATCTCAAGGCGCCCAAGGACGGCGAACCGGCCACGCCGAGCGCGACGACGCTCTACGTGCCCATCGCCGGAATGGACGTGGTCGGACAACCCCTCACGGACGAGTTCGTGCATCGCGCCGAACTCGCTGCTTCGCTGGCCGGCGTTCCGATCGGAACGATTCTCGACCCGACGATCGTGGCCGCGATCTTCTTGCACCCACACGGACTGTGCGGAAAGGCGCCCGCCGCGGCGCGCGTGGTGCCGTTCCTCTCCTTTTGTGAAGGTGCCGCCGCCACGGCAGCCGCTCACAGCATCGGGGGCGCCGCGCTCCGCTCCGGCGGCGGTAGGATCCGGCGCGTGCTCTTGGGCACCGCCAACGATCAAACCGCGCGCGTGGTGCTCGAGCGCTGACGAACTCCTCTCTCGGTTATTGCGCCGCGTTTTCTGCCAGCAGCTCGTCGATCTTCTTCTTGAGTTCGTCGTGGCCTTTGTTGCCGACGGCGGACCAGCGAATCTTGCCCGCCTTGTCGATCAAGAAGACGGTCGGAATCCCCATCACCGCGTAGTTGAACATCGCCGTGTTCTTCTTGCAGAAGACGATCGGGTACGGGATCTTCATGTCCGCTTTGAATTCTTCGTTCAGCTTCAGCTCGGCGGCTTCGTCGAGATTCTGCTTGGATTCCTCCTTGAGCCAGCCATTGCCGTAGAGCTGCGTTGCGCCGACGACGACGAGCCCCTTGCTCTGGTACTCGTTGCTGATCTCGATGATGCTCGGGATCAGAGCGCGACACGGACCGCACCACGTTGCCCAGAAGTCGACGAGGACGACCTTGCCCTTCGCTTGATCGAGCGACCAGGAGTTGTCGCCGCCGATCACCTTCCAAACGTCGAGCGACGGCGCCGGCTTGTTGGTGAGCTTCGCCTGGCAGTCTTGCAGGAGCGCTCGGGCCTTTTGTCCGTCGCCGGCGAGCAATTGCGCGAAGCCGAGGCCGATGAGCGCGGGGCCCTCCGTGATCTTGCCGTCGTACAGCTTGATGAATTCCGCCATCTGCGGCTTCAGCTTCTCCATGGCGGTCCGTCGCTCTTCGGGCAACTTCATCGCGTCGAGAGCTTCGTACGCCGCGCGAAGCGTGAGGAAATCGGCGTTGGCGTCGTTGCCCTTGAGCGTCGTTTCTGCGGCAGCCGGTTTTGCCTTGTCCTGAGCGGCGGCCGAAACGCAAACGAGCGCTCCGAAGACGAGGGTTCCAGCGATGCGGGACGTCGATGTTGGTCCGAACTTCATGATGTCTCCTTTCCTCGAGTTGGGTCACGGATTGGCCGGACCGCGCGACGTGGGATCCAGCCCGATTCAGCGGCGGCCATTATACGGGTGTCGGCGCCCGCGACCGCGGCGATTGTCGGGGCGCCGCCGGACCGCTATCTTGAGCGATCCGCTGGGCGACAGGCCCGGTGCGAGAGCCTATTCCACGACAACTGGAGCGTCGGTCGTTGCTGCCGGAAGCAAGTCCGGGAAGGGAAACAGTCACTTCATGCGGAAAAGCATCGTTGCGGGAGGCCTATGTCTGGCCGTCGTCAGCGGGTGCCAGTCGGCTGGCCCGGCCGGAGGGAGCGGAGAATTGCACGACGCAAAGCTCGCCAAGTTCTTCGACGAGTACCTCGAGGCGCAGTTCCGGTTGAGCCCGACGCTCGCGACATCGCTCGGCGATCACCGGTTCGATGCCGACCTCGACGATCTCTCGCCCGCGGCGCTCGCGCGTCGCGACGCGACGTACTACACGTTCCTCTCGCGGCTGCCCAACGAGGTCGACCGCGCGAAGCTTTCGCCGGACGCCCAGGCGGACTTCGACATCGTCGAAAACGACATCGCGAGCAACGTCTTCTCGATGCGCCAACTGAAGCCGTTCGAGCGCGACCCGCTCGTTTACAGCTCGTTGATGGGCGACTCGGTGTACGCGATCCTCAATCGTGACACGTCGCCCATCGACGTCCGCGCACGCGCCGCGACCGAGCGAATGAAGAAGCTGCCGCGGCTCGTGGAGCAGGCGAAAGCGAACTTGAAGAACCCGCCGAAGCCGCACACGGACGTGGCAATCCGCCAGAACAAGGGCGCGATCGCGTTCTACGACGGCGGAATTGCGGACTTCGTACGCGGCGCGTCACCTGACGCGACGGCCGCGTGCCTCGCGGAGGGAAAGCGCGCCGCCGAGACACTCCGCAGTTACGAGACGTTTCTCGAGACGGACCTCCTTCCGCGCGCCACCGGCGACTGGCGCCTCGGTCGCCCGCTGTGGGAGCAGAAGCTCAAATTCAGCCTCGACTCGAGCCTGGGCGCGCGTGAGATCTGGCTGCGCGCGAACCGCGAATTCGATCGAGTTCGTGCACAGATGTTCGAGGTCGCGAAGTCTCTCTGGCCGACCTACTTCCCGGAGACGACGCTCCCGAGCGGCCCGAACGCAATCAACGAAACGGTGAAGGCGGTGCTCGACCGAGTGTGCGCCGAGCACGCGTCGAGGGAAACGCTCGTGCGCGACGCGCGCGCGACGATCGACGAGATCCGTGCGTTTCTCCGAACGAGCCACCTCGTGACCTTGCCCGACCCGGATCGTTGCAACGTGATCGAGATGCCCGAGTTCAAGGCCGGCGTGTCGGTTGCCTACCTCGACCCGGCCCCGCCGCTGGAGCCGAACGGTGCGAGCTTCTATGCGATCGAACCACTCCCTTCGTCCTTCAGCGACGCCGACGCGGAGAGTCGCCTGCGCGAGTACAACCGTCACATGCTGAAGATCCTCTCGATTCACGAGGGCTACCCCGGCCACTACGTTCAGCTCGAGGCTTCGAATCGCTTTCCGTCGAAGATCCGCAAGGTGCTTTCGAACGGCGCGATGGTGGAAGGCTGGGCGGTCTACACCGAGCAGATGATGGTGAACAACGGCTTCGGCGGCGACGACCCGAAGCTCAAGCTCAATCAGCTGAAGTTCTATCTGCGCGCCGTCACGAACGCGCTCATCGACCAAGGGCTCCACTGCGGCGACCTGAGCGACGACCAAGCGATGGCGAAGATGATCGACGGAGCGTTCCAGGAAGAGAACGAGGCGAGGAGCAAGCTCGTGCGGGCGAAGGTCACATCGACGCAGCTTTCGACCTACTTCGTCGGCTTCCAGGAGATCTTCTCGCTGTACGAAGAAACGAGGAAGGCCGAGGGCGCGGCCTTCACGCTGCAGGGCTTCCACGATCGGTTCCTCGCGCACGGATGCCCACCGGTTCGCGTGATCCGCGAAGCGATGCTCGCGACGCCGTGATCTCGCTCATCGCTTTCGCGGCAGCGCTCGCGATCCCGCCCGGCGTCGACGGCGGCCTGTCGCTCGAGCCCGTGGTCAAGGTCGTCGTCGCCGCGAAGTCGCGGACCGGTTTTCGAATCGCCACGGAGCTGATCGTTCGCAACGAGACGAGCGAGCCGATCGGCCTCGATCGCATCACGCTCGACTTCGGTGGCATCGTTCCGAGCGTCGCGTGGCAAGGCGCAGCCGTCGTCGAACGATTCGTCTGGATCGGCGGCGCGGGTCGTCCCCGAGACGAGTCGTCGCGATGGGTTCGCCCGAAAGGGTCCGGGCTCCTTTTCGTCGACCCGGACGTGTCGCTTCCGAAACTCCCCACATTTCTTCGCGTCGAGGTGCAGGGTGACGGCGGCGAATCCGCGTCGCTGACTCTACCGCTCCGGGCATTCGAGCCGTCGACCGCCTTTCGCCTTCCGGTCCACGGCGACGAATGGATCCTGAAAAAGGAGTCACCGACGCGCATCGCCGGGCGCCGCGCCGTGGTCGACACTCCGGACGGCTATCGGTTTCCGCTTCGATTTGCGCTCGATCTCGTGCGCACGAACGTGGCGGGCGCGACGCGCGATGACGACGAGCGCAAGTGCTCGAGCTTCTACGCGTACGGCGAGCTCGTTGTGGCCGCCGCCGCCGGTACGGTGGTCGCGGTGTTGGACGGAATTCCCGACAACGCGCCCGGCGACGCGAAGCGCGAGTCGGGCCTCGGCAATCGCGTCTCGATCGATCACGGCGCCGGTGTGTTCTCTCACGTCGCGCATCTGCAACCCGGGTCCATTCGCGTCGGCGTGGGCGACCACGTCGAAGCGGGCGACGTGCTCGGGCTCGTGGGCAATTCGGGCGATTCCGCGGAGCCCGCGCTGACGTTTTTTCTCACGGACGGGAAGGAACCGGACCGAAGCCAGGGATTGCCCTGCGTCTTTTCGGACGTGATCGCCCGCGGCCCCGTGGAATCGACGCTTCTCGCCGGCCAGATGCCGCTCGCGAACGATCGCCTGATCGACGAACGTCTCCCGCGAGTTCCCGCCCTTCCATTCGGGATCGGTCCGTTCCGGCGGCTTCCGAACAACCCGATCCTCCGGACGCAAGGCACGGAATTCTGGCCGAACGCCGTGTCGCATGCGGCGACGTTGATCGTGGCAGACCAAGTGGTGCTCGCCTGCGGGCTGCAAGAACTCGTTGCCGGCTCGGGCATGTTGTCGTTCGCATCGGTGTCCCGCAGCAAGGATGGAGTGCGCTTCGAGACCGAGGGCGAGGACGGACCGCGGCCGTCTTCCGAATCCGCGGGGCGAGGGCTCGGCGAGCCCCGCTTGGTGAAGATCGGCGAGGAGTATGTCCTGACCTACCTCGTCGACGACGAGAAGACGAAACGTCTCGCGATCGCCACGTGCGCGTCCAGCGACTTGCGATCGTTCCAGAGGAAAAGCTTCGCGCTGGGCAGCCGCGCTGTGGATGGGCCCGGAGTGGTCGTCGCTCAAAAAATTGGCGGTCGGTACGTGATGTACTTTGGCGCACCCGAGATTCGCGTGGCGACGTCGACCGATCTCACGACGTGGGACGTGCGCGAGGAGCCGGTGCTTTCGCCTCGAGCCAAGCGATTCGACTCGGCGCGCGTCTCTGCGGGACCACCGCCGATCCTCACCGATCGCGGAGTGCTGCTCGTCTACGATGGCGTCGACGCGAAGGGGCGGACGGCGATGGGGCAGGCGCTCTTTTCGCGCGACGATCCGGCGAAGCTGATCGGCCGGAGCCAGCTTCCGTTCTTCGAGCCAACGGAAGCGTTCGAACGCTTCGGGCTCGTCCGCGACCAGACGACTGCGCGCGGGCTCGTGCGATTCGGCGAGCGGTGGCTGCTGTACTACGGCGCGTCTGGAAACGCGATCGGCGTTGCAAGCACCGACCGGTAATCAGCCGATCTCGAGGATCTTGGGAATGCGCGTGAGATTCCTCACGCCGCGCTTTTCGACGAAGACGAGATCCTCGATGCGAACCGCACCGACGCCGGGGTAGTAGAGACCCGGCTCGACCGTCACCACGGCGCCCTCGGGAATCTCGGTGCCCACGCGACCGACGCGGGGGAGCTCGTGCAGGTCGAGACCCACGCCGTGTCCGGTGCCGTGAAAGAATCCCTCCATGCGGCCTGCCTTCGCGCCCGTCGGATAGCCCAGCCGCTCGAACACCGCAGCCGTCGCCGTGTGGACATCCTTGCCGTCGACGCCCGCGCGGATGCTCTCGAGGCCTGTTCGATGGGCTTCGGACACGGCGTGGTAGAGGCCGCGGATCGCGTCGCTGGCGACGCCTTTCACGACGGTTCGCGTAAGATCGCCAAAGTAGAAAGTCCGTGTCGACCGCGGAAAGACGTCGATGATGATCGTCTCGCCGGGGCGCAGAGGGCCCGAGCCGCGGTTGTGCGGGTCGCATCCTTGATCGCCGCCGGCGACGATCGTGTTCATCGCGACGCACTCGTGCTCGAGTGCCGAAACCTCGATCGCACGCCGCACCCGTTCCGAGGTGAGGACGACGCCGTCGAGATACAGATAACCGCGTCGCGCGCTGGCGCGACGCAGAAGCGCCAGTCCCGCCTCGAGTGCTCGCTCCGCGACGCGTTGGACGTCGAGGATGGAGCGCGCTTCGTCGGCGGTCTTGCGAGTTCGTTCCGGGAAAAACGGCTCGCGCACCGGCTCGACGCGCACTCGTCGCGCGCGAAGCTCGTCGGCGATCAGCACCGGAAACGTGGAGGGGACCGTCACGCCGCGGACGCGGGCCTCGCGAAGGAGGAGCGCGGCGACGTCGGCGATTCCAGGCTCGCGTACGCCGCGATCGCGCAGCGTCGCGAGGGTCTTCGTGAGCGACACGACGCGGTCGACCGCGGCTTCTGTGCGCGCGCGATCGATTTCGAGATCGCTCATGACGACCGTCGACTTGCCGCGCACGCGAAGGAAAAGGAACGGATCGGGCGCGTGAAAGCCGGTCGCATACAGAACGTTTGCATCGACCTCGGGTGCGCCGTACAGCACGATCGCGTCGTTCGACATTGCCTTCGATCGCGTCATGACGTCTCCGTCGCTTCGAATCATTTCACGCGCTTTGCCTCATCGATGATCGGCGCGTCTTGCACGCGACCGATGCCGCCGACTATCTTCAGACGGCATGTCTGCACCCTTGGAAATCGCACTCGCGTTGATCGAAAGCGAGGGACGCTATCTCGTCGCTCGTCGCCCGCCCGGGGTGCCGCTCGAAGGCGCATGGGAATTTCCCGGCGGCAAACGCGAGCCCGGTGAGTCGCTCGAGGATTGCGCTCGACGCGAGGTCCGCGAGGAGATCGGCGTCGACGTCCAGGTCGGCGCGCTGCGCGCTGTCGTGCATCACGCATATCCCGATCGATCCGTGCTGCTGCACTTCTTCGACTGCTCCATCGTTTCCGGTAAACCGGTTTCGAGTGCGGGAGGCGAGTTGCGCTGGGCCAGCGTCGACGAGATGGGAGTGCTTCCGATCCCCGAAGCCAACCGAACGATCCTGTCCGTGCTCACCCGTACGACTCGAACTTGATGTCGTAGCTCCCGTCGGCGGCCTTCACCTGGCAACTGAGGAAACCACGCGGCAGCATCTCGGCGACGACGGTCTTGATCGTGTCTGCGTATCCGCAGACGTAGAGAATCGAGTTTTGTCGTGTGAACGCTTCACCAACGACTCTCTCGGCCGGTGACGATCCGGGCCCGTCCACGCCTCTCAAGAGCGTTTCGACTCGTCCGACGTGACCCGTCCAACCCGCGCTGCGCGGTTCCTTGGGCCGGCTGATCGTCGCGACGTAATGGAAATTCCAGT
Organism: Planctomycetota bacterium; assembly: GCA_016178505.1. GTDB lineage: Bacteria > Planctomycetota > JACOTG01 > JACOTG01 > JACOTG01 > JACOTG01. Next base: position 5,737 of record JACOTG010000160.1, on the reverse strand, counting down.
TCCGTCGTCCCTCGCCGACGCTGTGCTTCTCGAGGTCGAGGAGGAACTCCCGGTATCCGAGTTCGTCGACGGATCGTGCGCCGTGGAGCACGACGATCTGACGCTTGGATCCGACGTGTCGTAGATGGGCCGCGTACGCAATGAACGGCGCGAGCCCGGTGCCGCTCGCCACGAGGACCATCCGTCGCCGATCCGGGGAGCCGTCCGGCAATCGATCGTCGATGGTGAACGACCCGGCCGGTGTCTGCCAAAGGACCGATTCACCCACTCGCGTTTTCCAAAGCTGCGTCGTGAACTTCGCGGGCGAAGGCTTGTCGGGCAGGCGGACGAACAGCTCGAGATGGTCCTTTTGCTCGGGCGGCGACGCGATCGAGTAGTCTCGCCACGTGACGTTGCCACCGTCCTCCGGGATCGGCAGGCCCAACCGCACGGATTGACCGGCCCGGAACTCCGGCACGCCGCCGTCGAGCGCTAGCCGGAAAACGGCGAGAGTCGCGTTGAGATCGTGTCGGTAGATCAGCGTCGCGGGCTTCCGGGGGCTCTCCAAAGGCGGGTCTCCTGTCGGATTCGTTCTCGACCGATCGATTGTCATGGCACGAACGCGCGGGAGTTTAACGCATCGCCGTCGTCGATGGTCATGCCACCAACGCGCGGGATCTTAACGCATCGCCGTTGTCGATTGTCATCACACGAGAGCGTCGGATCTTACCGCAACGGCTTTCCCGACTCGATGGCGCGGAGAAACCAGGTGACGTCGACCCACATCTCACCGGGCCATTGAGATTGGCTTTGCGTCGAAGAGAGCGCGGCGAGGCGATGGAACAAACGACGAGGAGGCGCGTGATAGAATGCCGCCCCAAAACGGTCTCAGCGGAATCACGGTTGGGGGTGTGACGCAGTGGACGCGCCGAATCCAAGCTTTCGCGATGCCGTGGCGACCTACATTCGACGAGGCCTCACCGAGATCGAGATCGAGCGCCGATTGGGCGTCTCGACGAGCGACGTGCGGCGCGTCGTGAGCGATCTCACCTCTGGAGCGGACGTCGAGCGATGTCCCGTCTGCGGGAGCGAAACGGTGGGGCAGCGCTGCAAGGCGAGCTGTCCTCGTTGCGGATACTGGCGATCGTGTTCCGATCCGTAGGATCAGGAGTTCCTCTCATGATGCTCAAGTGTTCCATTCTCGCGGCGTCGATCGCGATGGTGGTGCTGGGCGGCTGCGCGTCGAGTCCGCCGCCACCGACCGACGTGCTGGGTGCGTACTTGCAAGAGGTCGGCGATTCCGGAATCACGCCGGCGCCGACGCGCGAGATTCGATTGATGGAGTGCGTCTTGTGGCGCAACGCGTCGCGCGAGAAACCGGTCACGATTCGCCTGAAGAAGCAGTGCAAGTCGGAGACCGGCTGACTCACGGCGTGGGGGTTCCGGCCGGGCGCCGGACCGTTCGCCGTCACCGGACTCCTGCCGCCGGGCGCGGCAGCGAGCATTTGCTTCCATGAAGCGGGCTCGTTCGAGTACGACGTCGAAGGACTGGATCATGTGCTGAAGGGCACGATCGTCGTCAAGAACGAAGGCCCAGCAGTGACGAAGGGAGCCGGTCATGAGCATGCCGACTGGCAGTAGCTTCCTTCTCGTCGCCGTCGTTCTGGTCGGCGCGATCACTGGCTGCGCCGGACTCGAGAGTCGCGTCGCCGCGGACTTCGCAAAGACGCAGCCCGAGATCGTTGCCGTGCTGCCGTTCCAAGCGGCACCCGACGACACCGATGCGCCTCCGCGGCTGGCGATGGTGCGTCAGATCTTCCAGGCGAACTTTGGAAACCTCGGCTATCACCAAGCCGCGATCGACGACGTCGACCAACGACTGAGGCGCGCAAACCTCATGACTCCGGCGGCGGTGAAGGCGGCCGGCCCCAAGCGTCTCGGAGAAATCCTGGAGGCCGACGCGATCGTCTTCGGCGAAAACTTCACGGTCTCCAGCTTCTCGGCGTTCCTCATCTACCGGCGCAAGCTCTCCGGCACGCTGTCTCTCGTGTCGACTCGCACCGGCAACATGCTGTGGGAGGCGAGCTATTCCGAGTCGGCTACCGGCGGCGTGGCACTCGACAGCGGCCAGCTCTTCCAGGCCGTCTCGGATTCCATCGACACCGGTCGCGACGTGAACTTCGTCAAGCTCGCGCAGGCGTTTTGCCGAACCGTCGTCAGCTCGCTGCCGAGATCCACTCACGAGGAAACGGCGCACGAGGTGCCGCCCGATCTGCAAAGCGTGACCGTTCGTCTCGGTGGTACCAGCCCGCTGAGGGCCGGCGATCGCATCGAGGTCGAGGCCACGGGCGCGCGAGCCGCACGCGGGACGTTCGAATTGAAGCCGCTGCACGTGGGCCTGCCGTTGTCCGAGACCGCTCCCGGTGTCTATCGCGGCGTCTACGTGGTCGAACCGGGCGAAGCGGCGACCGGCGTCGTCGTCTCGGTCCGACTCGTCAACCGGTTCGGCGCGACGTCGCGAAAGGAAGCAGCCGACGCCGTTCCGTTCGTCGTCGACGCGACGCCACCGCCGCCTCCGGGCGATTTCCAAGTCGCGAGAAACGGCGCTGGAGTCGAGTTGGCTTGGGAGCCGCCGAAGGGAAAGCCGGTCGAGTCCTATCGCGTGTTCCGCGCCCGGAGTGCGGACGATCCGTTCATGCTCGTCGCGTCGACGCCGCAGACGCGATGGGTCGACACGTCGGTAGCGGGGACGCCGCTCTACCAGATCGTCGCCGTCGACGGGAATGGCAACGTCAGCTTCCCGGCGGGTCCTGCGACCCTGCCCGGAAGGGGGATGCAATGAGTCGCGCTCTCGCCCTCGCGCTCGTACTGGCGACGATCGTGTTCAGCGGCTGCAGCTCGACGCTCCAGGTGAAGCGCTCGTCGCATTACGACGATCAAGCGCCCATCCGCGTGGCGATCCTACCGTTCGAAGACGAGTCCGGCGGCACCTTCTTCTCCGTCCTGGCGTGGCCGTTCAAGCAGATCGCGGACCTTTTCGTGTCGCACACGGGCGCGCCGCCGACCGAGCCGGCGACGGCGCTTCGCGAAGCCATCGCGGCGAATCTGCGCGTCACGAACATCGACCTCGTGGACTTGCGGTTTGTCGATACCGCGCTCGGTCACAACGGACTGCATCCGAAAGTCGGCGGTGCATTCCGCAAGACCTCGCCGAAAGCCCTGGGGCAGCTTCTTGGAGCCGATGCCCTCCTCTATGGATCGGTGACGACGTATCGGGCCGACTTCTTCCTCGCCGAGAGTCGCGTGACGATCGGTGCGGATCTCAAGTTGGTCGATGCTTACACGGGAGAGGAGCTGTGGCAGGCGACCGGCGACGAGTCGCTCTCCTTCGGCATCTCGAAGGGACCGACCGGTTACACGAGCGCCGTCGTCGAGCCCGTGAAGGGACTTCGCGAGTCGAATCTTTGGGATGTGTCCGCCGAGTTTGCTCGGAACATCGGAAGTGCGCTTCGCGGACGCGCCGAGACCGAATCGGGTGACGTCGGTCCCGCGCCGTTCGTGTCGGTCGCAGCAACGAGCGTCGAGCTCAACACGAAGGTGGCGCCCGGCGACGTCGTTCGCGTCGTGGCGTTGGGAACGCCGCACGCGCGTGCAAGCTTCGACATCGGGAACGTGCGGCGCGGCATTCCGATGACCGAGTTCGGCGAGGGGACGTATCAGGGTACTTACACCGTCCTCGACGGTGACCGATTCGCGAAAGACCCAATCGTCGTGGTGTTTCGGAATGGTCAGGGACGTGCTTCGATGGTTCCGATCATGCACGCCCCCCTGGTGTCCGCCGACCGCTGAACGAGTTCCGTTCTGAAAGTCTCGCAGGGTTCCGATGCGTTGAGCGAGCAACTCCTTCAGAGCCCGAGCGGGTCTGGATCCGCCTTGTCATGGCTCGGCCGAAGCGGGCCTTCGACCCGAGCCTGCCCTTCATTGCAAAGCTGTCGCGCGACGCGTTAGACCTCCGGCCTGATCTGACGGTGGAGCACTTCTTGGCGGATCGCATCCACCTCAATCGTGCCGGGCAGAAACTGACCGGCGAGCGGACGTATGCGAAAGTGGCGTCGCTGCTCACGCAGTCCGAAAGCTCGCGACAGCGGTGATCGTGGTTTTCAGGCCATCGCCGGTTATTGGTTTCGCAGCTCCGCGAGGCGTTGAGCGAGTGCAGCGATCAACGGCGCTTGGTTGGGATCGGCGGCGAGGCTGTTCAATTCGAGAGGGTCGCTGACCAGGTCGTACAGTTCTTTTTCGCCCCCGTCGTACTCGACGTACTTCCAGTCCGGATTCGGGTTCGAAGGACCCGTCACGATGCCGCTGTAGTTCGGCTGGCGCAGCGGATTGGGTGGCGCCGAGTCGTAGTGCCAGAACTCGATCAGGAGATCATCACGGCCCGTCGCGGTGGGATTGCTGAGCGACGAAGCGAAGCTGACGCCGTCGAGCGGTTGACCCGGTGGAATCGTCACGCCCCCGATCTCCGCGAGCGTCGGGGCCAAGTCGATGTTGGAAACCAACTGATCTCGACTCCCGTTCGCAGGGATGAGGTTCGGGTTCGACGAGCCCATCACCAGATAGACGCGCTGCGCGACCTCGTAGGGCACTCCCTTTCGGATCGTCCGGTGATCGAGGAATGCCCAGCCGTTGTCGTCGGTGAAGACGAAGAGCGTGTTGTCGAGACGTCCAAGCGTCGCCAGGCCGTCGATCACGGAGACGATTGCCTCCGAGACGCTCGACATGCAGTTGGCGCCGTCCCGATAGAGCTGATCCTGGCTCGCGACGATGTTCTCCGGCGGTGGAATCGAGCGCAGTTGGATCCACGACGGCTTGTCGCTGACGTCCGGTTCGAGATAAGCAGGATTCTGCGGTGGGCGCGGCGCGACCAGCGTGCGACGGCTGTTCTGGTGCCGCAACGCTGGAATCGATCCTCCATGCGGCGCCGAAGGCGCGACGTACAGGAAGAACGGCTGGTCGACGGGCGTCGTCGCCACGAATGCGAGCGACTTGTGTCTGTAGACATCGGTCTCGTAATTCGCGTCCGTCGTTCGATTCCACGGGTAGTAGACGATCGTCCCGTTGTCCGACAAATGAAAGTTGTGATATCTCGCCGAGCCGAATTCGTAGAACGCATGCCACTCGTCCCAACCGGGTGGAATGAACCCGGCCGGTTGACTCGTCACGCCGGCATATTCGTTTAGATAGCGACCAATCAGTCCGGTGCGGTAACCCGCGTCTTGAAACCACGTGGCGATCGTCGATTGATCGAGGCCGAGCTGGGTGAACCCATCAGCTCCTCCGTCGGTCCCGCCGGGGGTTTCCGGGGTGTTGTGGATTACGCCCGTGTTGTGCGCGTACTGACCGGTGAGGAAGCTCGCGCGAGACGGACAGCACAACGGCGTGGTCACGTAGTATCGATCGAATTTGGTGAAGTGGATTCCGTGCGACCGAAACGCCGTGCTGAGCAGATCCGTGGCGTGGGCTCGGGCGTCACCGTTCAGGTACTTCAGCTTTCCCAGGCTGTCGTCGTCCATCATGAAGACGACGATGTTCGGTTGAGTCGCCGACGCATGCACGCTCGGAGACGTTCGCCCGACGACGCCGATCATGGCGACAACAGCCACACCAATGGCGATTGCGCCGGCGGCCAGCCGGCACGCAGGAGTGCGAATCACGCTTCCCCTCTTTCCACGCCGAAGTCCAGCAACCGACTCTCAGG
>JACOTG010000159.1 GCA_016178505.1 Planctomycetota bacterium | reverse complement strand
TCCCACAAGACTTCCGCGCCCGGCAGCCGGCCGATGCGGGTGACGATCGCGTGCGCGTGGCGGCAGCAGCGCTCGACGAGGTCGGCGACGCCGTCACGTCCGAGTTGGCGCAACGCCGCGTACGTCGGGAAGCCGCGCGCGCGTCGCGACCAGTCGGGGTTCCAGTCGATCTGATCGCGCGCGTCGGCATCGTGCGTGAGGTACGGCGCGCGATGCGACATCGCCGCGCGGTGCGCGGCGGCATCGGCGACGAACGCGTAGCCGCAGTCGAAGGGAACGTTGAGCCACTTGTGTCCGTCGGTCGCCCACGAGTCCGCGGCGGCGACGCCGTCGAGCAAGTGCCGAAGTCGCGGGCTCGCCGCCGCCCAGAGCCCGAACGCGCCGTCGACGTGAACCCACGCGCCGTGACGATGGGCGATCGGAATCGCGACGTCGAACGGATCGAAGGCGCCCGTGTTGATGTCGCCCGCTTGCAGGAGCACGATCGTCGGGCATGTCGCGTCGGTCGCCAGCGCGTGCTCGAGCGCGTCGGCGCGAACGCGACCGCGGTCGTCGCTCGGCAGATCGATCATGTTGCCGGAGCCGAGGCCGAGGAATCGCACGGCGCGCTCGATCGATCCGTGCCGCGCGCCGCTCGACAGGATGCGCAGCGCGGGCGCGCCCGAGAGCCCGTCGCGCTCGACGTCGACGCCGCGCCGCGCGAGGAGCGCATGTCGCGCCGCAGCGAGGCACGTGGCGTGTGCCATCTGGCAGCCCGTGACCAGCGCAAAGGTCGCGCCTGCAGGCAGCCGGAGGATCTCCTTCAGCCATGCGCCGGCGATCTCCTCGACGACCGCGGCCGCGGGCGCGCACGCATAGAGCGCCGCGTTCTGTTCCCACGCGGAAGTGAGCCAGTCGGCCGCGAGCGCCGCGGGCAGCGACCCGCCGATCACCCAACCGAAGAACCGTCCACTCGCGGAGCCGAGAAGCCCACCATTCACGGCGGCGACGAGGTCCGCGACGACGCGCTCGGCGTCGACCCCCTCTCGCGCGAGCGATTTGCCGAGCCGCCGCCGCAGCGTCTCGAGATCGACGGTGGCGCCGACCGCGCGAGCGTCCAGTGCGTCGAGGTGCGCGAGCCCGTGGCGAGCCGCCGCCTCGAGTGCTCGCCGCGTTTCCGTGTCGCGATCATCCATGTGCCGGATTGTGAGGTCCGGCGAGCCGCCTCGCCATCCGTTTCTTGCGCTCGAAGCCGATTCGGATCGAGAGGTCGGTTACGATGAAGGCATGCGATGGGGCAGGACGATCGCGGCAGTCATCGGATGCGCCGTGGCTCTAGTCGCGCTTGTGCACTCTCGCGGCGCCGAAACCCGCGATTCGATCGCCGATGGACGCGACGTGCCCGCTGCCGTTGCTCCGGCATCGCCGCTCGCCGAAATCTCGGACGCAGGCACGATCGACGATTCGGCGACCCCGAACGAGAGCCGCGCGACGGGCGTCGTGACCGACGTCGCCGGGCAGGCAATTCCAAACGCGACGATCGTCGCGATCGTCGACCGGCGCCTCAACGACGTTCGCGATGTCGACGCACGCCGCGCCGAAGCCGCGAGCCACACGACCCACACCGGCGCGAGCGGTCGATTCGCGGTGCCGCTACCCGGACACGAGCCTTTCTATGCGATCGCCGTCGAGGCGCCGGGATTCGCACCGACGATGATTCACTCCGTGCGCGATGGAGGCGATGTCTCCATCACGCTCTCGCCGCCTGCCGCGCTCGTGGGCCGAGTCCTCGACTCGAAGGGTGATCCGGTCGTCCACGCGCGCGTTCGTTGGTCAGATCACTGGACGGGCTATCCCGTCGATCGCGAAACGACGTCGGGAATCGACGGCGCATATCGCATCGACGACCTGCCGCCATGCCCGCCGCAGGGGCGGCCGGGACTCGCAGCGTGGGGCGCGATCTTCGTCGACGCGGACGGTTTCCCGGAGACTCGCGTGGGCGCATCGCTCGCGGACCGCGCCTCCGACCGTCTGTTCTCGCTCGACGTCGTTCTGCTCCATGCGGGTTCGATCCGCGGACACGTCGTGGACACGGAGACCGGCGAAGCGTTGCCGGATGCGAGCGTCGTCTTCCGGCTCGACGAATCCGATGCCGGGTCGCCTTCGGTCGAAACGAAAACCGACCGGCATGGCGGATTCATTCTCTCGAACGTCCCTCTGGGCGACTTCCGGAGCGAATTCACGACGAGCGTCGTACGGGCGGTCGCTGAAGGTCACTCGCCTACAGAAAAGCGGTCGCCGCGCCCGGGGGAACGAGCGTCGATCGAGATCGAGCTTCGTTGTGCCGCCGTGGCGGCGGTGCGGGGCCGCGTCGTCGACGCGAGCGGCAGTCCGGTGTCTCGCGCGCTCGTGAGAGCGTATGGCGAGGGCGGTGCGCCGGGTACCACTAAAACCGACGTCGACGGGCGATACGCATTCGACGATGTTCCGGCACGACGCACCGTGCCCTCCGAGATCCGATTGTGGATTGGCGCGAGCGATTACCTTTCGGACTCGCAGACGTCGGCGACGGTCCGCGCGGGCGAGGTGACGGAAGTTCGCGACGTGATGTTGCCGAGTCGATCGAGCGCCGACTTCCTCGTCGTGGATCGTGCGGGCAATCCCATCTGGGGCGCCGAACTCTCGAACGAGTCGCTCTCCGGCATCCACGGGACGACCGACGTCACCGGCCGACGGCGACTCGATTTTCCGAAGACGCCGCCTTTCGAATTGCCGTTCCGCATGGCCGTTCGCGTTCCGGGGTTCGCGCCGGCGCTGACTCCAAGCTTCGTTCCGTCCGCGGAGGATCCGCCGTTGGTGACGACCGTGCTGGGCCCGACGCACCGACTCTCGGGACGGGTTCTCCTCGACGACGGCCGACCGGCCGCGGACGCGAGGGTCGAGGTGGGCAATGGTTCGCTGCCGCTGGGCGCCGTGTTCCCGCGGATGCATTGGATCGGATGCGGTGGCGAGATTCATCCGGAGCGCGGCGAGGTCAAAGTGTATGCGAGCGTTGCCGTTCGAAAGGACGGGTCGTTCACGGTCGAGGGGCTGCCCGAAGGTCCGTATCACGTTCAGGCGTCGCGCGCGGTCCGCAAACCTCCGGACCCGAGGGGGTACTCGGAGAAGGACTTCGAAGATCCCACGCCTTCCGATCCCTCCGTCGCGACGAACGTCTCGACCGATGCGAGCGATGTGATCTTGACGGTCCCAGCCGACCAGCCGATGCCGCCGGAAGTGCGCCTGGAAGGATCCGTGTGCGACTCGGAAACGGGGCGAGCGATCGTCGCGTTCGGCGCGCGCTTGAACTCCGATCGCGAGAATCTCGGGGACGGTCAGCACGTGACGCTCGGGCGGTTCCGCTTTCCCTCTGTTCCGATCGGCTCGTATCGGCTTCGCATCTGGGCCGACAGTTACGTCGAATACGATTCCCAGATCGAGGTCGACGCAGCGAGTGCGGCCGCGCCTCTCGCGATCCGTCTCGATCGCGGTTCGAGCGTTCGTGGCGTCGTTCACGGACCTGACGGCATCGACCTCACCAACTCCGTTCTCGAGCTCCGAACCTTCGATGGGAACCGGTTCGGCGGTTCGGCCTGGATCGCGCGCGACGGCACCTATCGCATGAGCGGCGTTCGGCCCGGTCGCTATCGGGCCTGCCTCGACGCGTGGAACCGCTTCGCGAACATTCCGCGGCTCGCGCCGACGCGCGTGACGACGATCGACATTTCCGGAACGTCGGGCGACGCGGGCTTCAACGTCGAGCTGGGGCCGGCCGGTCGCCTGACGCTCAGCGTGCAAACCGCGTCCTTACCGGCTTGCGGCGAAGTCCTCGTGCTTCGCGATCCAAGCGGTGAGATCGTCTCGATCTGGAAGCCGCACGCGGATGCGGTCGGCGGCGCGTACGGCATCTTCGACCTTCCACCTGGGCGCTACACGTTTCAGTGCACGCGTGAAGGAGCCTCGCCGATCGAGAAGTCCGTCGACGTCGAGGCCGACCAAGACGCGTGGCTGAGCCTCGAGTTTCCATGAGTGGGCGAGGGGATTGAGACATGGCGACGTGGGACGCGATCGTGGTCGGCGGCGGGGGGATGGGCTCGGCGGCGGCGTATCACCTCGCGAAGCGCGGGGCGCGCACGCTCGTCCTCGAGCAGTTCGCGATTGCGCACGATCGCGGGGCCTCGCATGGCGAGTCGCGCATCATTCGGCTCGCGTACTTCGAGCATCCCGACTACGTGCCGCTCGTGCGCGAGGCGTACGCGCTCTGGCGCGAGGTCGAGGCCGAGAGCGGCGTGTCGCTCCTCACGCGCACGGGCGGCCTCGAGCTCGGCCCGCCGGAAGGCGCGCTCGTCCGCGGCAATCTCGAGAGCGCGCGGCGCCACAAGCTCGAGCACGAAGTCCTCGAGGCCGACGCGATCCGCTGGCGGTTCCCTGCGTTTCATCCCGCCGACGGAACGATCGGCGTCTATCAGCCGGACAGCGGGATCCTCGCGGTCGAGCGCTGCGTGCGGACGCACGCGGATCTCGCGCGACGTCACGGCGCCACGATCCACGAGGAAGAAACGGTGCGCTCGATCACGCCGACCGGCGATGGCGTGCGCGTCGAGACGAATCGCGGCAGCTACCTCGCCGATCGCGCCGTCGTCACCGCGGGTCCGTGGGCGGGAAAGATGCTCGCCGACCTCGGGTTGCCGCTCGTCGTCGCGCGGCAACCGGTCGGCTTCTTCGAGGCGAAGCAGCCCGATCTGTTCGCGCTCGATCGCTTCCCGATCTTCATCTGGGAGACGCCGGGCCACTTCTACTACGGCTTCCCGATGTTCGGCCGCCCGCTCGTGAAGATCGCGCACCACGGAGGCGGCGACCGCACGACCGCCGACACCGTCGACCGCACGATCCGCCCGTCCGACGAGAAGCTCTTGCGCGATTTCATCGAACCGTGCCTGCCCGACGCCGCGGGCCCGATGCGCGACGGCTCGGTCTGCCCCTACACGAACACGCCCGACCAGGACTTCGTGATCGACCTCCACCCGCGCGCCCCGCAAATCGCGATCGCAGCCGGCTTCTGCGGCCACGGCTTCAAGTTCGCCGCGGTCGTCGGCGCGATCCTCGCCGACCTAGCGCTCACCGGCCGCACCACCCGCCCCATCACCCGCTTCAGCGCCAATCGCTTCCCGTCGTCCGGGGTCTGACCCCAATAGACGGCACGACGATTCGTTCGTTGCGGGGTTCGAGCGGCTCCGGCATTCTGGTGCGACATGCTTGCATCGATTGTGGCCGTCGCCGTCGTCGCACAGGCTGGTGATGTGTTGCTCGACGTCGATTTTGCGAAGCCGGCGACTATCGAGTGGCGGCCGATCTCGGGGACGTGGAAGGTCGAAGTCGGCGAGTACCGACAGCTCGAATCGGGGTACGACCTCGTGTCGGTTGCGGACCGCCGCATCGACGGCGCGTTCACGATGGCGGTCGACGTTCGCGCGATGGGCGGCGTGCGCGGCGCGGGGCTGCAGTTCGGCCTGCCATCTCGCGGCTCGATCGCCGGCAGCACGATGCTGCGCTTCGATCCGGACGGGTTTCTCTTCGGCGAGTTCGATCGCAACTCGACGTTTCGTCCGACGAAAACGCAAAGCCTCCGCGGCGGGGAATTCCGAACGCTCAAGGTCGCCGTCGATCCGTCGGTGTGTCGCTGCAATCTGTGGGTCGACGGACTGCGCCTGGCGACGGACGTGCCGACCGGGACGTGCGACGGCTTCGTCGCGCTGCACTCGTCGGGCGGGGGGCAGGCGTTTCGGTCCGTGCGCGTCGCGCGCGCGACCTCCGACGACCTCGCGGGGATTCGTCGCGATCGGTTGCTCATTGCGCCAAGCGGGATCGCCTGTCGCGCGCCGGACCACTGGATCGTCGCGGATCGCGGAACCCCGCACCTTCTCGAATTCGATCGCGACGGCAAGCTCGTCCGCCGATTCGGCGACGCGTCGATCGCGCGTCCGGGGCGACTGGCGATCGCGAGCGACGGCACGATGGCTCTCGCGGATGGCTGCGAAGATCACGTCGTGCTCCTCGACGCAGATGGCAAGAAGATCGGCGAGATCGGGAAGGGCGCGATCCAGTGGCCCGCGGCGATTGCATTCGACGCGAAGGGCCGGCTCGCGGTCGCCGACGCCATGGCGAATCGCGTCGTCCTCTTCGACCGCGCGGGCAAGATGCTCGCGACCGTCGGTAACAAGGGCTCGGCCGCCGGCGAGTTCGACGGTGCGAGCGGCGTGGCGTTCGACGCGCGCGGCCGCCTCGTCGTCACCGAGACAGACAACCTGCGATATCAGATGTTCGACGAGATGAGCGGCGCGTGGCGTCTCGTCGACACGGGGCCGTGGATGTCCCGGCCGATCGACGTCGCGATTGCGCCAAACGGCGACGTGCTCACGCTCGGCGGGCTCGGCTATTACGAGGACGGCGGCTGCGTGCGTCGATTGCGGTCGGACGGCTATCCGATGGCGCACTTCGCGGCGTTCGCCGTCGGCGGGCTGTCGACGACCGGGCAGATCGCCGTGGCGCCGGACGGCACGATCGCGGTCACCGACTCGACGCACGATCGCATCGTGTTCGTTCCGATGGATCTCGCCGAGCCGCGGCCGATCGTCACGCCGCAACACGCAGGCCTCGAAATCACGTGGTCGCCCGCGATGCGCGGCGAGCCGCGCCTCGCCGCGGACGCCGGACGCGTCGAGCGCATGCGGATCATGGACCTGGCGCCGATGCAGCCCGTGACCTTCCGCATCGCGCCGACGATTCGCACGATCCCGGCGGAGGCGAGGTCGAAGACCTATCACGCGGTCGCGCCGCCGCCGCACGGAAAGACGGCGCTCCTGCACTTCGAGGTGCTCGTCGCGATCTACCTACAGTCGGAGCGCGACGGCGAGCCGACGTTCGTCCTCGCGCGCGACAAGCTCGGCGACAAAGTGGAGCGCGAGTTCGAGAAAGCGCGGCGCTTCTACCTCCGGAACAGCGGCTTCAAGCTCGACGTCGCGTTCACGTTCGTCGTCGTCGATGGGCCCGTCGCGCACGTGAAGGGCGGATGGCTCGAGCCCGAGGACGCGCGCCGCGACGTGGCGCCGCTCCTCGAGAAGCAGGGGAAGAAGCTCGCGGACTTCGACAGCCTCGTCGCGACGTGGGCCGAGCCGGGCTATGACGCGAGCGTCGACGACGACTCGGGCGCAGTCGGCGGCGGTGGCCTCACGCCGTTCGCGTACTCGTGCTTCGGCATGGGCGGGAAGCTCGCATGGCTCTTCTGCCACGAGTTCCACCACCAGCTCGACGCGTTCTTCGACAAGTCGGGCTACCCCGAGTACTGGCTGAACCATCCCGACGCGACGGTGCACCCGGGCCGCTACGGCCAGCACTGGGACTGCAATGCGTTCATCTTGCGCAACTGGCCGCGCGCCGATTGGCTCGCGTGCGCCTTCGGTCACCCGATGCTCGTCGACGACGCCGACCAGGACGGCGTGCCCGACCGCGATTCGCGCCTCGCGCTCGACGAGGTGCGGATCGGGCTCGACCCGACGTCATGGGACACGGACCACGACGGCTTTAGTGATCTCGCCGCCGCGACGACCGGCACCTTCGACGATCCGTGGACGCTGCGTCCGACGACGACCGACATTCCGTCCGGGCACTACACGTGGCTCGGACCGCTGAAGGGTCCGCGCTTCGACGGCGACGTGGGCATCCGATGGGACGAAGACGAGCTGCGCATCGAAGTCCGCGGCGGCCGGCCCTTCCAACTCGAGGTGCAGCAGGACGGCATGGACGACGGCTGGTTCACCATCGGCGATCGCGACAACACCGAGTGGCGTGCGACGTCGACGCGGGACCGCACCAAGCACGTCGCGTGCGTCCGGATCCCGCGCGACGAGCGGCGCGGCCCGCGGCTCGTCGACGGCGCGCGGCAGGGCATCGCGATCCGCATCGTCACCGGCAACCACGACACGTGGGTCTTCGACCCGTGGGCACTCTGGTCCTTCCGCACGGTGGCGCGATGACGCGCGTGGAGGTCGCGAAGCTCGCCGAATTCCCGCCCGGCGCACGCAAGGTCGTGAAAGTCGGCGACGAATCCGTGCTCGTCCTCAACGTCGACGGCCAACTCGTCGCCTGCGCGAACGCCTGCCCGCACGCGCGCTACCCCCTCGACGAAGGCCTCGTCGAAAAAGGCGAGATCGTGTGTCTCCTCCACGGCTTCGCGTTCCGTCTCTCGGACGGCGCCGGCACGACCGACACTGAACTGCACCTGCCGATCTACACCGTCTTCGCGGACGGCGACACCATCGTCGTCGAACTCGCTAACTGACGCATACGGTGCCTGGAACCTTTTTCTCACTTACGACGCGTGAGAGAGAGGAAGCGCTTCCGATTCGTTCTTGGAGAATGCGACGCCGGCGGGCGAATCGGCGCGACTCGTTTCTCGCATCGGTGACGTCAGGTGACGCGTACGGAGCCAGGTTCAACTCCGGCGGATTATTCCCCACTTCATGGTGACGGTCGACGTCATGGTGATTCTGTGCCTGCCACCGTATGCGTCGCGGCTCACCACGCGGCGACGGCGACGTCGCTCGTGGCGGAGCGGAGCGGCGGCGCGAAGACCCAGCGCTTCGCGGTCGCGCGGCATTTCTTCAGCAAGACGTCGACGCCGCGCTCCAGAATCGGGTCGCGCCCGCGCCCGTAGTCGGGGATCTCCTCGTCGACCTCCACGTCGGGCTCGACGCCCTTGCCCTCGAGATCGACGCCCGCCAAGAACGTGACGTCCATGCCGCCGTACTCGAGCACGGAGCCGTCCGCGAGCCGCTTGAACATCGCGCCCAGCACCGCGCCTTCGGTGCGCCGCCCGACGACGGTGCCGAGCTTCGCCTTCTTGAACTTGTAGGCGAAGATCTCCTTCGCGCTGCGGGTGCGCTCGTCGACGAGCGCGACGATGCGGCCGTCGAACCGCGACTTCTGCGCCTTCACCATCGAGAGGATGGCGTCGCACATCCCCGCATGGCCGCCGCGCCCGCGCATGTCGAGGACGAGCCCATCGCAGTCGGCGAGCGGGCCCGCGAGCGCCTGCTTCACGACCTTGTCCATCGCCGTCATCGGAAACATCGGAACGTGCAGCCGTCCGATCCGATAGCCGTCGATCACGTCCACGCGCACGCTGTCGCGCGCGACCTTCACCGCGCTCGTCGGCTCGGGCGTCACCGTGACGGAGACGTAGTCCGCCATGTGCGGGTAGCGCTGCAGCGTGATCCGAACGGGTTTCGCGCCGTCCGGCAGGATTGCGAAGAGAGGCGTGCCCGGCAGCCCGGGGTCGTAGCCCGCGTCGTGCACGCGCGGCGAATCCTCGGGCGCGTCGCCGTCGACGGCCACGACGCGATCGCCGAGCAAGATGCCCGCGCGCTCCGCCGATCCGCGATCGAAGAGCGATCGGACGAAGAATCCACCGTCGCGTTCCTCCATCTGGCAGCCGACCTGCGGAGTGTTGCGCACGGCTAGCTCGGCCTCGAGCACGGCGTACGTCTCCTTTTCGAGGAGCGCCGTGTGGCTCGCTTGCAGCTTCGCGAGCATGCGATTGATGACGTCGTGCACTTCGGACTGCGATGAAGCGTCCTTCGCCTCGCTGAGGCCGCGGTCCAGCGCCGCCTCCCAATCGACGCCTTTCAGCGTCTTGTCGTGGAAGTGGTCGCGAATGACCTCCCACGCCTCGCGCACGAGCGCCTCGGCATCGGCGGGCTCGGGGGGCAGTGGCGCCGCCATCGGACTGGAGCCCACGGCGAGCGACGCGACGAGCAGGATGTTCGAGATCATTTCGGTCCTCGTGAGACGATTCCGTTCTCGGCCACTAGAAGGTGGGCGAACGCGCCCCGATCTGCAATGGGCTTCACCTACGAGTGGCGTCGAGACTCGTTGGTCCTTGTCGGCGCTCGTCGCGCTGAGCCATGAGGACGGGGAATCCAGAGAACGAAAAAGGAGGCGGGACCTTGCGTCGGTCCCGCCCCCGGTGAGTCCGAAGCGCGGCTATTGAACGATGAAGACGAAGTGCTGGCGCGCGTAGTCCCAGCCCTCGGTCGGATTCGACGCTCGAATCCGAATTTGCAGGTGGCTCCCGATCAGCTGCGGCGCGACGTTCAACGGGATCGGAATCGTGACGAGCCGGCGATCCGGCATCGACGTGTTGTCGAACCCGGCCGGAATCGTCGTCTGACGCGACTCGATCGTGACGTGGAAATTGGACGTCTGGCGAGCCGTTCCGGCCTCGAGCGTGACGCGAACGGGCATCGGATGGTCCATGTTGTTCTTGAGCCCGAGGAAGAGCTGAAGGCTCCCGCCTCGTGTGACGACGTTCGGCGTTCCACTCGACGCGAGCTGGATCGACGGCACGAGGAGGTGGAAGCAAAGGTCGTCGACGGCGGCGGAGTCGTTGACGTCGCCGACGAACGCGTCGGCTGCGACGAACCGATCACGCCCACCGATCGCGCCGATCTGGACACGCGTGATCCCGCCGTTGGGACCGGACGGGACGTTCACGTCGACGTGCGTGCCATTCGCGCGAATGCCGCGAAGGATCGACGTGCCTCGGCCGCCCGGCAAGCCCGAGTCCTCGACGTCGAGGAACTTCAGCGAGACGAAGTCCACTTCCCTCGGCGATCCCGTCTCCGGGTCGATGAACGCGAAGTGGATCGTGCCGAAGTCGCTCTCGCGCGGATCGAACGGATCGCGCGGCATCGTCGTGATGTAATTCGGCGCGCTCGCCGGATTGAGGTCGTCGGTGTCCGACCCCGGACCGCCGTTGCGGTTCGTGAAGACGCCAACGTGACCGGTGTCAGCCGAGACGCCAGAAATCTGCACCCCGGCGAAGAGGTACTGGTTCGCGATGAGCGTGCCCGCCGGGATCACCTCGCCATCGTTGTCGTCGAAGCCGATCGTCGTCGGGCACTCGGAGACGTTGATGCAGATCGTGACCGACGTGCTTGCCGGAGGAGTGCCGTCGTCGGTCGCGACGTACGTCACGAAATGGTTTCCGACCTGCGTCGCGTCCGGCGTGAACGAGCAGTTCGCTTGCGCGGGATTTCCCGGCGACGTCGCGCAGGAGAAGTTCGCGAGGCCCATCGAGTCAACGGTCATCGTCGTCGTCTGGCCGATCTCGGGCGAGATCGCTTGGATCGTGAAGTTCGCGGTGACTCCCACGAACGCGTTGACCTTGTTGTCCGGCGGCAGGTTCACGAACGCCGGCGGGAAGTTCTGTCCCGACGACGTGCTGAAGCAGCTGCGACTGCCGTCGAGGAAGTCGACGCCGTCGTTGTTGCCGGCGGGACCGTCGTAGTCGGTTCCCGCGTGGTCGAAGCGCCCGACCTGGAAGAAGTCGGTGCCGTCGCCGCGGTTCGCACCCACCGTGGCCGCCGTGCCGCCGAATCCGCCGACGCCGCCCGAAGCGTCGCCGGTCGTCCACTGCATGTCGTCGTAGCAGAAGCAGACGTTGCGTCCGACGCCGACCACGGGATCCGTGCCATCGCTGAGGATCAACTCGAACGTGTTGACCTTGTCGAAGTGGAAGCCGAAGTAGCCGACGTGATCCCAGATCACGGTGAAGCGGTGCGCCTCCGACTTGAAGTAGACGACGCCGGTCAAGCCTCCCGCGTCGCGCGAGTCGACGTCCGCCCAAAACGGGGCGACCATCGGGAAATCGGCGATCGGGAAGCCCGTCGAGGTAAACGTCGCGAACGGCGCACCGAAAGAGACGTTCCCGTTGTTGTTGATGAACAGATCCGTGAACGTCGTTCCGTAGAAATCGAAGTTGAATTGGAGCGGGACCGACAGCGAGCTGTCGTCGTCGTTTCGCTGGCACGGATCGGCGGGATCCGCCTGCCCGTTGCCGCCCGTGCTTGCGTCCATGCGAACGACCGTGAACGTGCCGTCGAGCGGGATGCACAGGGCCGTTTGGCCCTGCGGGCATCCCGTTCCGAGCAAGTTGCTCGGCCCGGAATCCTGTTTCTGCGCGAAAGCCGTCGACGCGGCGATGAGCCCGGCCGTAATGGCGGTGAAGAGTCTGTGAGTCATGGGACGTCCTCCGTTAGGTGTCGTTGCGTAGCCCCGAGGGACGATGGCCCTCGCGCCCAGGCGACGCTCGAGAGATGTTGCATTCACCGATGACTGCCAATCCCCAGCGCGAGCACGACAGCGGATCTTCCGAGCGAGACGCTATCGTCGCCCGTGTTCCGGATCAGGGAGGGGTTTGGCGTCGGTTCCCCTTTGAACCGACAGGATCATCTCCGACAGCGGGCCTTTCTACGACTCCGAGGGAGCGCTGGCAAGGAAGGAATTTCGAGAATCCCCCTTGGGATCGGCGGGCTAGCGTGCGGGCTTTGGCCGGTCTTTCACGCGGATGACGAAACGCAGGCCCGACCACGTGTCGTCGACGGCGCAGACCTTTACGTCGACGAGTCCGCCCGCGAGACCCATCTCGCGCACGACGTTGTCGGTGAGGTCCGTCGCGACGCCCGACGCCTTCTTCGGCCACGAGATCCAAAGGCCGCCCGCGGGCGTGAGCTTCGCCGCGAGCGCCGCGAACCGCTTCTCGAGATTGGCCGCGCTCTTCGTGAAGAAGATGATGACGTCGAACGGTGCCTTCGCCGTTCCGCTGTCGACGAGCGCGACGTCTTGCGGCAGCTCGCCGAGCGTCGTCCTGAACTCCGCCGGCGCGTTCACGAGAAGGACGCGATGGCCCGGCTTGATGCCGAGCTTCTTCGGAAGCGGCGTGCCCGAGTACCCGGCCGGCATCAGCTCCACTCCTTGATCAGGGACGCGCGCGTGTACGCGACCTGGAACCCGAGGCGCTCGGCGTTGCGCTGCGACGTCGTGCCGGCCTTCGTCGAGATGGTGGCGAGGTCGCAGCCCGCGGCGACGGCGCGCGCGAGGCGTGCGTTCAAGAGCGCCGTCTGGACTCCGCGATTGCGATGCGCCGGAAGCGTGCTCGTGCCGAAGAGCGAGGCAAGGCCGTCGCGAATCGCCATGCCGCAGCCGCTCACCGGCTCGTCGCCGATCCACGCGAGAAAGAACTCGTTCGCCTCGACGTCGAAGCCCGCGCGAAAGACCTCGACGAACGGCGGCGGCGCGTCGCCTTCGAAGAATCCGGCGAGCACGATCCGCAAGCAGGTCTCCGCGTCGCGCGGCTCCATGCGGCGAATCGCCACTTCGCCGGGCGGCGGGTCGAACGTCTCGCCGTGCACGAGCGGACGAAAGAGCATGTCCTCGAACTCGACGAGCCGAAAGCCGCGACGCCCGAGCCGCTCCACGAACGACGCGTCGGCGTGCGGGCAAAGGACGAGGCGCGCGGGCTCCGCGCGATCGCGAAAGAACGCTTCGAGCCGCTCGATTTCCAAATCGTCGACGGCTCCGCCCATGCCCACGCCGACCGCTTGCGTGAGCGGCGAGCCGGCGCCGCCGTACATCGCGCGCCCGCCGGCGATCGATTCGACTGCGGCTCGGCGGTCCGTCTTCAGGCGCGCGAACGCGTTGACGAACTCCGCGCCGGTCGTCGCATCGGCGGCCTCGAGCCGCCGCGCGAGCGTGAGATCGGTGAAGATCACGAGCGTTCCTCCACGAAACGAGCGGAGCATGATGACCGACGCGGCGCGGCATGTCTCGTCGGATTTCGCCGTGGACTCGCCGCGCGCCGCCGCGATAATCGCACGTGGCCCGCAAACCGGAGGAATGGGATGAACCCACGCCGTTGGCTTCTCGTCGTGGGCGTCCTCGTAGCCGCTGCGATCGCGATCTTCTGGGCCGTGCCGTACCGCGAGTCGCCGTCGAACGCGCCGCCGACGAGCGAGTCCTCACCCGAAACGAAAGCTCCAGCGCCCGCGACATCGGCGTCCGAGGTCCGAGAAAAGTCGGCACACGCCGAAGCGGACGGCTCCGCATTGTCTCCAGAGTCCGAACGAACGACGTCACCCGACCGCGATCACGATCTTCATGGCCGCGTGGTCGGTCCGCGCGGGGATCCGATCGCCGGAGCGACGATCGACGTGTATCGGGCGATCGGCCGCGAGTATCGGCTGAACGAGCGAACCTCGTTCGAGTCCGAATCCCCGATCTCGAAGGTCGTGGCGAATGCGGCGGGCGAATTCAGGGTTTGCCTGCAAACCGGGCGATCCGTCGACCTGCGTGTGTCCGCCCACGGTCTAGGCTCCGAGCAGCTTCTCGATCACCATGCCGGCGAGAGTGTCCTCGTGCAGCTCGACGCAGCGGCTACCATCGAAGGGAGAATCACTCGGGCTCCGGACGGCGCACCGGCGAGCGTTTCGCGGGTCACGCTGCATCGGATTCAGCCGCGGATCGCCATTTTCGAGACGAAGAGCGACCCTGACGGCCACTACCTGCTCGAGGCTCTTCCACCTGGCTGCTATTGGCTCAGCGTCGACCCGACGGTGGAGTCTCCGGCGATGGAGATCTCGCTTTCGTTACGGGCCGGCGAAGTCGTTCAAAAGCACTTCGTCGTGACCGCGGGTCCCGCAGTGAAGGGACGCGTCACGGACGCGACGACGCACCTAGCAATCGGTGGCGCGGACGTCGTCGGCCTAGCGTCGCGCTCGGATCGATCCACGCTCACCGATGCGGACGGCGCATTCGTCCTTCGCGGCTTCGCGGGCGCGCCCTTCGCGGAGGTCGTTGCTCAGGCGCCGGGCTACGGCCGATGCGAGGCCGTGGTGCCGTCGACGGGCGACGGTGACGTCATCGTCGACCTCGAACTCACCCCGGGGAGGTGCGTGCGGGGGCGAGTCGTCGGGGGCAATGGCGAGCCGATCGAGGGCGCGTACGTGAGTGCATCGTCGAGCGAGCCGATCAACCTGTTTCACTTCAGGCTCGATTGGGGATCGGACGTCACGGCCTCGGATGGAACATTCGAGATTCGCGACTTGCGAGCCGACCTCTCGCATGCGCTCGGCGTCGATAAGGAGGGTTTCGAAACGGTGCTGGTCGACTTCCCGGAGACGGAGTCGTCGAGCACGGTGATCGACGTCGGAGACGTCCTGATTCACCCAGCCGCGGAGATCGGCGGAGCCGTCATCGACGAGGACGGGCGTGGCCTGCCGGATGTTGCCGTCAGGCTAGCCCGTCGTTTCGGCCTCCGGAACTCGAACGATTCGATTGCCGCGTCGTTCATGGGCGAACGAAACGGACGCACCGACTCGCGCGGCCGCTTTCGGTTCGCCGATCTTTCCGCCGACGAATTCCGCGTGAGTACGGACGTCAAAGGTCGTCCCGAGAATCCATCGGCCGACGTGACCCTTGCTCGAGGCGAAGTGCGCGAGGGGCTGTCGCTGGTTCTCGTAGAGGGCCGAACCATCCAAGGAACGGTGACCGATCCGAACGGAGTGCCGCTGGCGACGGTCTCGATGAAGCTCCAACTCGAAGATCAACGGCAGTCGTCTTCGATTTCCTTGGTCACGGACGCCGATGGCGGATTTCGATTCTCCGGACTGCCCGGTGGTCACTATTCGCTCGATGCCGATGCGCCTTGGTTGCCGCCTCGCGAGGAAGAAAAGCGACTCTTCAAGACCCGCATGCAAGGAGTGGTGGCAGGGACGAAAGGCCTAGTCGTGGCGTTGTCGGGCGCTGTCTCGGTCGAAGGCACGGTGCTCGGCGTCGACGGCGCTCCCGCGGCGAACGCGCTGGTGTGGGCACGAGACGCGCACGGGGACTACTGTGATCGAGCGTCTTCTGACGCGGCCGGTCGCTTTCGTGTGCTCGTCCCGACCGGTTCAGTCGTGTCGCTCGAAGCGCGCTCGACGGAGGAAGAGTCTCCGTTGCCGGATGACAATGGTAAGGCCGCGCGCGAAAAGCCGACAGCGGCGGTGACAGGGATCGCAGCGGGAGCGCGCGACGTCGTGTTGCGCCTGGAGCCACCGCGATAGCGCGAGGGTCTTGGGCGGAAGAGAGGATCCGATGAACGGACGTCGATTGCTGATCGCCGTTGCGATCGTCGTCGCGAGCGTCGTGGCGACTCTCTGGTTTCGCGCGCACCGCGAACCGCCCACGAGCGCCACATCCGTGCGCGATCCCATCACCGCATCGTCGCCGCCAACCCCCGCGACACCCGCGCGCGAGGTCCGAGAAAAGTTGGCGAGCGCCGAAGCGGACGGCTCGGCATTTTCTCCAAAGCTCGAACCCGTCGCACCGACCCCGTCCAACGGCGAGCCCGACCGCGATCACGATCTTCATGGCCGCGTGGTCGGGCCGCGCGGCGAGCCGATCGCGGACGCGACGATCGAAGTGCTTCGCTCGATCCGGCGCGAGTACCGGATGCTCGAAATGGTTTTCTTCAAGGAGCCCGAGGCGATCGCCCGGACGACGAGCAACGAAGCGGGCGAGTTCCGTGCGCATGTCCCGCGTGGACGCCCATACGACGTGCGCGTCACGGCCGCCGGCTTCGCGACGGAGTGGGCGGCAGATCGGTACGCCGGCGAGTTCGTGCGCATCGAGCTGCACGTAGGCGCCGTCGTGTTCGGTCGCGTCACTCGGGCGCCGGGCGGCGATCCCGTCGCCGGCGCGCGGCTACAGCTCTTTCGCAGCGAGGCGCGCGGGCAGACGTTCGAGTCGGCGAGCGACGCAACCGGTGCCTTTCGGTTCGACCGGATTCCGCCTGGGTCGTACGTGCTCATCACCAGCTCAGAAGGAAACGGTTCGGCGCCGCGGCTTCGGTTCGAGGTGAAGGAGGGCGTCGTCGTCGAGAAGCACGTGCTCGTCACCGCCGGCATCACGGTCAGCGGCAAGGTAACGGACGCGGCGAGCGGCAAGCCCATCGCGGGAGCGGTGGTCGGACAGGGTTGGGCGTTCGACAAGACGGCGCAGACCGACGCCGATGGCGAGTACGTGCTGAGCGGCTTCGCGCCGGAGGGCGTCTATCAGATCGCGGCGCGCGCCGCCGGCTTCGGACAGACGGAGCACGAGGTGCGCGCGAAGGAGGGGGATCGCGTCGCCGTCGACTTCGCGCTTTCGTCCAGTCACCGTGCGAAAGGGCGCGTCGTCGGCGCGGGCGGCGAGCCGATCTCGGGTGCGTACGTCGCCGCCGTCGGCGACGCACGCGACCGCGGCAGGCAGACGAAGATCGATTGGGTGTCCGCGAAGACCGGCGACGACGGTGTGTTCGATCTTCGCGATCTGCGAGGCGACGTGCGCCACGCGCTCATCGTGATGAAGGACGACCTCGGGCGCGTCGTCTACGACTTCCCGGCGAGCGAGACGACGGAAGCCGTCGTCGATTTCGGCGACGTCGTGTTGAGCGCGGCCGGCGAGATCGGCGGAAGCGTCGTGGACGAGACGGGCGCAGGGCTGCCGGGCGCTCCGGTGAATCTGACCGGCGCGAACGCGGATCGATCGCGCTTCTCGAATTCGCCCGAGCAGTTCGGCTCGATCTACGCGAGCGATCGCGCCGGGCGCACGGACGATCTGGGACGCTTCCGCTTCGCGGACCTCGCGGCCGGCGAGTACACGCTGAGCGCGGCGATCTCGGCACGATCGGACGTCGTGAGGGAGAGCGTGACGATCGGCGACGGCGAAGTTCGCGAGGGCGTGCGCCTGGTGCTCGCAACCGGTCTGGTCGTCGAAGGCCGAGTGACGGACTCGCGAGGCGTGGGACTCGGGATGATCTTCGTGAGCCTCGAACCCGAAGACGAAACGACGTCGCCGAAGTTCGCGAACGCGACGACCGGAAGCGACGGATCGTTCCGCTTCACGAGCGTCGACCCCGGTCGCTACTCGCTGGTCGCGCACCCTCTCGCGCGGAACGCATCGGCGAGCGACGAGCGCTTCGCACAAACGCGGCGGGCCGGCGTCGAAGCCGGCGCGCGCGACGTCGTGATCGCGATGCGCCGCGCGGCTCCGATCGAGGGCCAAGCGGTTCGCGCGGACGGCGCGCCTGCGCTCGATGTCCTCGTGAGCGCCATCGACGCGGACTCGGACCACGTCGCCCAGAAGATCACCGGCGCAGACGGTCGATTCGTCCTCGACGTCGCAGAGGGCTCCGTGGTGACCGTCAACGTGCGCTCGCGGTCGAACGTCGACGTCTCACCCGTGGGCCCGCCTGGCTCCTGGCGCCAGGAGCCCGACGCGACCGCGCCCAACGTCAAAGCGGGAACGCGCGACCTCGTCCTGCGCCTCACCGAGCGGCACTGACGCGGTAACGCCGCAAGAAGTGAACTCCGTAGCGCAGAAAGACCGATAACTCCCCACGTCGCTTCGGAACTCCGGCGGTGGGAAACGGGAACGATCGCGAATGCCCAGAACGCAGCGCTCATGAACGTCGCCAAGAAGTGTCTGCTCGCCGTCGTCGCCGTCATGATCCTGACCGCGATGTTCGTCGGGCTGCCGATGCGCGCGGGCTCGCCGGCTGAAGCGACGCCGCCTTCGTCACTCGAGCGGCGAGCGCGGGTCACGACGCCGTCGCCCCGTGCGGATGCCGTCGAGATTCTTCCGTCCGTGCCTCGAGCGTTCGCGTCGTCCGACGGCAACTGTTCGGCGTTGCGCGACGGTGCGACGCGTCCGCCGCCCGCTGTCGCTCGCGACGCGAGCGTGTTTGGACGCATCACGTTCGCATCGGATGGACGTGCCGCGTCGAAATCGAGGCTTACTCTGAATCGCGGCGACGGGGGCGACGACGCGTGCGTGAAAGGCGAGGCCGATTCGTCCGGCGACTTTCGATTCAATGGCTTATCCGCCGGTGAATACTCCTTCTGGGTCACGCCGGAGGGTGAGCAACCGACATTGCAGCTCTGGTTGCACCTCAGCGAGGGCGCCCATGTCGAAAGGAACGTCGTCGTTCCCGTGGGATTTGCGGTCGTGGGGAAGGTAACGGACGCAGCGAGCGGTAGACCCATCACCGACGCTGCGATCACCGCTCTTTGGGGCGCCACCGACCGCGTGGCGACGAATGAGTCGGGTGAGTACGTTCTGCGAGGCCTCGCGGGAGAAGGCTGGTACGTGGTTGAAGCTTCGGTCGTAGCCATCGGTACGATGCGGCAAGTCGTGTACGTCAGGGAGAGCGAGACCGTCGTCGCGGACTTCGCGTTGACGCCCGGACGCCGAGCCATCGGACGCATCGTCGATCCCGACGGCGAGCCGATCGGCGGAGCCGGAGTGATAGCCGAAGCGATCGACTCGACCGACCCGACGGGAACGATGTACTGCGACGACCAAGGATCGGAGACCAGGTCGGATGGCCGCTTCGAGATCAGCGATCTTCGGTCCGACCTGCGTTACCAGCTCGTCGTGCAGACGAACTCATTCGCCCTCGTCACTTACGACTTCCCGCCGATGAGCTCCTCATTCGAACCGGTCGACTTTGGTGACCTGGTGCTTCCCCCGGACTGTCGAATCCAAGGACGCGTCACGGATGAAGAGGGCCACGCATTGCCGGATGCTTGGGTCTGGATTAGTGGTTGGAACGACGATCGGTTCACGTTCTCGGGTACGGGTGATCCACTGCCGTTTTGCGCGGGATACCATTCGTCGCGCACGGATTTCTGGGGCCGCTTCAACGTCTCCGATCTCCCCGCTGGGAGCTTTGTCGTGCACGCAACAGTCACGGGGCGACCCGGCGAAGTGACGGAGACGATCTCGCTCTCGAACGGGGAAATGCGCGACGGCGTCGCGCTCGTTTTTCCGAGCGGCCTTTCGATCGAGGGAATGGTGACGGATGGTCGCGGGGTTCCGATTGCAAACGCTTGGGTGATTGCAGCACGGGAAGACGATGCCTGTGATGATGCGAACGCTCAAATCCAAACGGACACCAAAGGGGCATTCCGATTCACCGGCGTCACACCCGGCCACTACGTCGTTCGGGCCGATCCGTACTCTCGCGGCGGCATTCCCGCCGGGACAAGTGGCATCATCCTGACGTGCGGGCGATCGACGGGGATCGAAGGAGTGGTTCTGGACGCCGAGGGTCAGTCGTCCAGCTATGCGCGAGTCATCGCGATTCAGGCGGACGGCGGCTTGGTTCAGTCGTCGATCGCCGCGCCCGACGGCCGCTTTCGCCTCGAGGTCGCCGAGGGCTCCGTCGTATCGCTCGAGGTGCGGCGGTACGTCGAGGGCGACGGCTTCTACGCACGCCAGACGACGAGGCCTCACGGCCGCCCGGACGCCGTCGTGTCCGGCATCGCGGCCGGCACACGCGACGTCGTGCTTCGCTTCGCGTCGCCGTAGCGCGGTCGCATCGAGCGGCGCTCACCTACGGAATCGAAACCGAAGATAGTTCGAACGCAACGGCACTCCGCGGCATGTATCGTGGCGAGTGCCATGAACGACGACGCCACACACGTTCGCATCGAAGAGTTGCTCGCCCACTCGGCGTGGGTGCGGCGGCTTGCGGCGCGGCTTGTCGCCGATCCGGCGACGGCGGACGACCTGGTGCAGGAGACGTGGCTCGCGGCGATGCGACGGCCGCCGCGCGACGATCGGCCCGTGCGGCCGTGGCTCGCGCGCGTGATTCGAAACGTCGCGCGCCAGTTTCGGCGCGGCGAGCGACGTCGCGCGAATCGCGAGACCGCCGCAGCGAGCGACGCGACGTTGCCCTCGCCCGACGAACTCCTCGAGCGCGTCGAGACCGAGCGGCTTCTCGCGGACCTCGTGCTCGGGCTCGACGAGCCGTACCGCTCGACCGTGATCCTGCGATACCGCGAGGGGCTCACCGCAGAGGAAGTCGCGTCGCGCCTCGGGATCCCGGCGGGCACCGTGCGTTCGCGGCTCAAGGTCGCGCTCGACAAGCTGCGAGCGCGGCTCGACGCGCGTCACGGCGGCGACCGCGAGGCGTGGTCCGCGCTGCTGATTCCGCTCGTCGCCCGGGAGCCGGCGCGCGTCGGCGTCGTCGCGGCACTCGGAAAGGGAGTGTTGGCGATGAGCGTCGCATCGAAGGTCGTGAGCACAATCGCCGTCGTGATCGCGCTCGTCGTCGTGGCGACGCGATGGCCGCGGCAACAAGACCCCGATGCGTCGGAATCGCGATCGCCAGCGACTCCCGCGATCGAAGTTCGAGAAAAGGGGAGCCTCGTTGCGCCCGACGGCTCCAGCATTTCTCCAGAGTCTTTTTCGGCGGCGAAGTCTGCCACCGCCGACGGCATCGATCGCGATCGCGATCTGCACGGCCGCGTTGTCGGTCCGCGCGGCGAGCCCGTGGCGCAAGCGACGCTCGAGGTCCGTCGTCCGCTTGGGCGAGAGTACGAATCGCTCGATCTCGACCTCTTGCACGATCAACCCATCGTCGCCACGGGCGCGACGGACGAGCGCGGCGAGTTTCGAATTCCGCTCGCGCCCGGTCGACCCTTCGATCTTCGAGTCGCGGCCGCGGACAGAGACCTCGCGCCCGAGACTCTGACGAATCGCTACGCTGGCGAGTTCGTCATCGTCGAGCTTCATGCGAGTGCGACCTTGTGCGGACGGATCACGCGCGCGTCGGACGGCGCCGCGGCGAGCCGGTCGCACGTGCAACTCATGCATCGAAACGAGGGCGCGCCGCGCTTCGACGCGGAGAGCGATGCGTCCGGCGCCTACCGATTCGACGGCATCGCGCCGGGGCTCTACTTCCTCGGCGTCGAACCGCGGACGGAGGCGCCTCCGAACTGGATTGCGATCGATCTGCGTCCAGGAGAACTCGTTCAGCGCGACGTCACGGTGACCGACGGATTCACGGTGAAAGGCACGGTCACCGACGCGACGACGGGCCAGCCGATCGTCGGGGCGACGGTCGGCATGGGGTGGGAGATCGGGAAGAGCACGCGAACCGACGCTTGCGGCGCCTACGTGCTTCGCGGCTTCCCGACCGAGGCGACGTACGACGTCGACGTTCGAGCCCCGGGCTATGGCCGAAGCGAGCACGTGGTGCACGCGAAGGACGGCGATACCGTCGTCGTCGACCTCGCGCTCGTCGCCGGTCGGCGTGCGAAGGGGCGAGTGCTCGACGAGAGCGGCGCTCCGGTGTCCGGCGCGTACGTCGCGGCCGTCGCGAGCGAGCAGCTCGGGCCGGCGCAACAGAAGATCGACTGGATCTCGGCAACGACCGGTCCGAGTGGCGCCTTCGATCTTCGCGATCTTCGGACCGACGTCCGCCACGTGCTCGAGGTATTGAAGGAGGACTTCGGTGGCGTCGTGTACGACTTCCCGCCGACGGAGGCATCGGAGTCGATCACCGACTTCGGCGACCTCGTACTTCGCGCGGCGAGCGACATTGGCGGGCACGTCGTCGACGAGACGGGCCAAGGCATCCCCAACGCCCACGTCGTGATCATCGGATGGAATGAAGATCGATTTCGATGGTCGCCGCCGAACGAGCCTTTCCAATTTGCGAACCCCTACGTCGGCGTTCGCGAGGGACGCACGGACGATCTCGGCCGATTTCAGTTTGGCGATCTTACGCACGGCGAGTACCGCCTCGAGGCGGAACTCGTCGGTGGGCCTGGGCGCGCCACTCAGACCGTGAAGATCGGTATCCACGAGAGCCGCAGGGACGTCACGCTGGTCCTGCCGCGAGGGCTCGCCATCGAGGGTCGCGTGACCGACGCGCACGGCAACGTCGTGCCGTTGGTGCAGGTGCAGCTCCAAAAGGACGTCGCGCGTCCGATGCGCTCGACGGTCGCCGCCGCGATGACGGACGTCGACGGCGCCTTTCGCTTCACCGGGCTCGAGACCGGCCGATACGCGCTCGTCGCGTATCGTTACCCATCGGGCGACGTGCCGAGCGACCAGCGCGTCGCATCGATCACGAAGACCGACATCGATGCCGGAACGACGGGCGTCGTCCTCGTCATGCCGCGAGCCGTACCCATCGAAGGCATCGTGCTCGACGCTTCGGGCCAACCGGCGACGAAAGTACTGATCACGGTCTTCGACGCGGACGGGACTCGCGGAGATCAAGTGGTCACGGGCGGCGACGGGCGCTTCCACGTCGAAGTCGCGGAAGGCTCGAAGGCGCGCCTCGACGCGCGCGGCCCCGAGAAGTTCGACGGATCGGCGCTCGGCGTTCGCGCCTGGTTCGGCGACGCCGACGCGATCGCCTCCGACGTCGCGGCCGGCACGCGCGACGTCGTCCTGCGCCTCCCGCCGCGCCACTAGCCGCGCGTCGTCGCCGCGGCGAGAATCTTTCCAACACTCCCACGCCGCGCGGCATGGGGTTTCGCGAGTGCCATGAACGACGACGCTTCCAACGCACGAGTCCACATCGAAGAGCTGCTCGCGCATTCGAGCTGGGTGCGCGCGCTCGCG
>JACOTG010000158.1 GCA_016178505.1 Planctomycetota bacterium | reverse complement strand
GAGAACCCGGCTCCGAGTGGCTCTGATAACCCGACTCCGGGTGGCTCAGTCGAACCCGACTACGCCTGGCTCCGTTGACCCGGCTCCGACTGGCTCAGTATGGGGAGGCTACTGACACGAGGTTCGACGCTCGACCGACGGGTATCCATCGAGGTTGCCGATGTGAGGAGCGTCGCACCTCTGCGGGAGTTCGACTTCGCGACCCTTCACAACGTCATCGACTACTTCACGGTCAAGGAGCGGGTCTCGGTCCTTCGCCACGTCCGAGGCTTCTTGAAGCAAGGTGGTCGAGTGGTGATCACCACGGCATGTCAGGGTAGCGGCACGGGAATCGACATCCTGAACCTGTGGGGAACCCTGATTCAAGGTTGCGGTCGGTTGCCGAGCGAGGCCGAATTGCTAGATCAGATGAAAAGGGCTGGCTTCGAATCTGTCACGAGCAGGATCTTGATACCGGGCGAGCCCTACTACGGATTCGTGGGAGCATGACGCCATCATGGAACATGGAACCACGGTTGAATGTGGGGTTCCCCTTGCTGGCTCTTCGTGTACGACACATCTGCCGGCAAGGAGTCGGCATGCGGGTTGGCACGAAGAGAACCATCGTCGCCACAATTCTCCAGCGCCCCCGCGGAGATCCGTCAAACGACGTCATTCCATACTACAGCCCCGCGGCAATCATGTACTGCTCGATGGGAGCGAATTCGTCGGTCAACACCGGCACGTCCTGCACTACCGACGTCCGGCGCCCGCCAATGTATCCCGCAAGCTCCACGTCGCTGATCTCTGGTGATCCGTTCAACAGGGGCGAGTCTTTCTTCAGCGCGATCAGAACGACATTCTGCGGCCACTCGGCGTACCGTGGATCTCCCATCGGAACGACGTAGACATGAGGAAACACGGCCCTGTAGGTGGCGTATTCCGCTCTCATGAACTTGCCCCGCGGGCCGTCGACGGCGGAGATGACGTTGACCATGGCTACTCCATCGTCGTCCAACACACGAGCGATCTGCTCGACCATCTCCTTCGTCGTGAGATGAAAAGGAACCGTCGAGGCTGCGTTGAACGCATTCACATACACCGCGCTGTACTTTCCATTGGCCGCTGCCGCGACGAATCTCCGGCCGTCCTCATGAAATACCGAAAGCCGCGGGTTCTCGCTCGAGCTGAAGTACTGTCGTGCGATTCGCGTGAGCATCGGGTCGATCTCGGCAACATCGAGCTGTGCGTGAGGGTTAAGGGCAACAAAATCGCGCGCGAAAAGGAGCGCGCCCCCGCCGATGAGCAGCGCGTGGTTCAATCGCGGGTGCAGTTGGGCCGCCAAACGAAATACCCGAAGCTCTGAAGCCGCGAGCTCTTCCGGAGCGTCGAGATACATCATCGACTGGATGCCGTGCGGATCCGTCACGAGCGTGCGAATCGGGCGGCCTGTCTCTTGATCTATGGTGTCAGCCAAGAGGATGCGATTGTATTGGGTGTCGATGTCGACCGGGTTCGTAGCTGACAACACTGTGTCAGCTTGACTCGCCCGAAACGCTGGGAGCAGTAATAGGAGTAGAAACAGAGCTCGGGTCTTCATCAGGATTCCTGCGGACGCCAGGAGAGAGGCAAGCACGAGAAACGCCGCAACGACAAACAGTATCTTCGTGCTGCCCAGCAGTGGAATGAGCACGAATCCCGCACCGAAAGTCCCGGCGATACTCCCCACCGTAGACACCGCAGAGACGGTACCCGAGATGGTTCCAGAGGAACCCACTTCATGCATGAGCAAGCGCACGACAAAGGGAGGCGTCACCCCAATCATCACATTCGCTGGGCAAAACAGAATCAAGGATGCCGCCGTCGCGCCGAGGCGTATGTCCAGCTTTGAAATCGCACCGAGGATCGGCTGATGGAAGAACGCGATGAGGCCGACGAAGCAAGCGGCCAGAAACAAGGCCGCAGCAAGGTGGGTGCAGCGCGGGGCGCGATCGACCCACCGGCCTCCGACCCAATACCCGACGCTCAGGCTCGCAAGGATCACCCCGATGATACTCGTCCAGACCACGATTGAACTTCCGAGGAACTGGGCAAGGATCCGCACGCCGTCGATCTCCAAAATCATCGCCGCGGCGCCGCTGATGAACGCCGCGCCGTACAGAGCGAGTTGCTGCTTCATGTTGGGGAATACTCGACTGGTCCCTCATGTGGCGCGCGATCAGGGTCAAACCCCAAAAAGGAACAGTTCTTCGGTGTGGTGAGCATTGAAAGCGCTGCAGATTCGCATTCCGCTTGCCTCGATCGCGTCGGACTCTGGTTATCAATGAAAACTGTTCCGTCATGGCGATAGTTGGTCTTGACCTTGAGACGCATCGCTGGGGACTCCGTCAATTCTTCTGTACCCTCTTTAGTCGCGTGATGGCATCGTCCAGTCGTTTCAGTAGAGTTTCCTTGTCCAGAGGCTCCGAGTACCTCATCGCCTTGCCGTCTCGATCGAGAAGCGTTTTGCCGTCCGGACCGAGCACAACGAGAAGGCAATCTTCTTTGTAGTCGTTCGCTTCGCCGAGTTTCTTCTCCTCGGCGCTCAACTCTCTTTTCAGATCGATCCGGACGGAAACCGCATCATGCGCGATTCGATCGATGACTTGGCTGTCCGCATAGGGCCCCTTCTCCAGGGCATCGCAGCGCCGACACTCCTCACCGAAATAGAAGTCCACGAGAAGTGGCTTCGAGGACTCCTTCGCCGCTTTGAGACCGTCGGCGAGCGAGAGCCACTTGATCGACTTCGAAGGCGGAGACAGTGCGGCCTGAACAGGTGGCGGCGCGTTCTGAGCGAGCACGATCGGAGAGGCAGTGAGAATCAGGAGTGTGACGAGTTGGCGGATCATGAATTGCTTCAAGTCTTCGTTGTTCCATCGATCGAGCGAAGAACACCGTCGGCGCTGGCTCACGATTCTCCTGGCCAGGCCAACCGTGTAGACATTGACCTCGGACTATGCGATTCACCTCAAGACTTCATCGTCTTCAGATTCTGCACGGCTTTCTTGTATTTCTCGAGGACGGCCTTCGTCTCGGATGCCTTACCCGCATCCGCCGCTTTGTCGATCTCAGTGAACAGGCTCGAGAGTTCCTTTGATAGCGCGTCCACGCTTGGGTTCTTCGGCACGTCTTTGGTCTTGGGCAACGCACGCGCGATTTGGCGAATGCGATCCGCGACCTTGTGAACGTCCTTCAGCTGGCCGCCGCTCGCGAGCTTATCCATCTCGCTCACCGCGTCGTCGATCGACTTCACCCCAGCAGAAAAAGATTCGGGCATCCGCATGGGCGGGTAGTGGAAACCCTTCGCATTGACGGTCTCGGCTCCCATTTTCAGGACGACGGCTACGTCGAATTCCTTCTCCATCTCTTTCAGGGCCATGCCGCACTTCGGGCACTT
>JACOTG010000157.1 GCA_016178505.1 Planctomycetota bacterium | reverse complement strand
GTGACGCCCGCGCGTGGGCCGAGCCGAGGGTCACGATCCCGTCCAGCGCTTCCTGCCAGACTCGCCGATCCGGATCGCGGAGGGCGTCGACGAGGAATTCGAGATTCTCGCTTTCGCGGCGTTTCCAGATGCTGTACACGATCGCCTCGCGCACCGAAGCGTCCGGCTCCATTCGATAAGCTTCGGTCAGCGAAACAACGACGTCTCGCGGTGCCCTCACGAGGGCGCACTCGATCCGGTCGAAACCTCCCGCGCGCCACCGCTCGAGCGCCGCGGCGACGATGTCGTCGATCATGCTGCACCTGCACCGGTAACGAAAATGGGCCTGCGGCAAGCCGCAAGCCCGGTGAATCTACGTGGTGCCGAAGAGAGGACTCGAACCTCCATGGGTGTGAACCCACTAGGTCCTGAACCTAGCGCGTCTGCCAATTCCGCCACTTCGGCACGAACGGGCGGCCATGGTAATTCCCACGGGCGCCGAATCAAGGGCCGAGCGCGATTGCTCGCGCGAAAAGCGAGTGCTACGCTGCGCCGCGATTCGTCTCCGACGACGAATCGGGACGTGGAGGCGCCGTGGCGGACAAGCAATCGGGAAAAGAAAAGAAAGACTCGATCAAGCCGATCGTGTCAAATCGCCGGGCGCGCTTCGAGTTCACCATCCTCCAGAAGTTCGAGGCGGGGATCGTCCTTCAAGGGACCGAGGTGAAGGCGCTGCGCGAAGGCGACGCGAACCTCATGGACTCGTTCGTGCGCGTGATGAACGACGAGGCATTTCTCCTCAATGCGCACATCGGCGAGTACAAGATGGGGTCGTGGACGAACCACGAGCCGAAGCGAAAGCGAAAGCTCCTGCTGCACCGCCACGAGATCCATCGCCTCGACACGTCGACGGGTGAGAAGGGACTCACGATCATCCCGCTCGCGATCTACTTCAAGAACGGGCTCGCCAAAGTGGAGATCGCCACGGCGAAGGGGAAAAAGCTCTACGACAAGCGCGAGACCATGAAGAAGCGCGACGCGGAGCGCGACATTCGCCGCTCGATGTCGGGCCGCGAGTGATAGACTTTCGCGACCAACGCCGATCGTCGTTCACGTGGGGGCGAAATGGTTTCGACCGGACATGAACCGATCGGGGTGGCGTGCCGAGGTTTCAGGAGGCCTCGTTAAACCCCTGAAAAAAAATCTATCTGCGAACAACAACTTCGCACTGGCCGCCTAAATAGGCAGCCCGTTCTCGCCCCTTGCCTGCGAGGGGCGAAGAACGCAACAGCAGGCTGGTTGCGGCGCTGAGCCTGAGGGCGTCGCGGCGAGAAAACTCGAGGGCTGGCCCGACCCGGATCCTGCCCGCCGGAGCCGTGAAGGGCGAGAATCAAACGACGGGACACGCACGTAGAAGCCTCGACCGGAGTGCCTTGGGACGCGGGTTCGATTCCCGCCGCCTCCACCCTCTTCTTGCCGCGCCTCGGCGGCGACCGTTCTCTCTTCTTGCAATTTGCGCCGGCGCCACTAGAGTTTGCCGCCATGCTCGGCGCGGTCGGTTGCAGGAGGGCGGGGCGGACCGCCGCGATCTCCGGGCTCGCGGTGTTTGCGATTGCTGCGATCAGTGGCTGTCGCTCGACGGCCTCCCGCCTCGACACGCTCGAGCAGCTCCACGCAGACGACGGGGCTCACGTCGGCAAGATCCGCACGGGGAGCTTCTTCGCGAGCTCCATCGACTCGATGCTCGGCGTGGTTCATCTCGCGCCGACTCGAGAGCCGTCCTACGAGACCGTGGAGAACCCATGCGTGCGATGCCAAGAGGAGATCCTCGGCATCGGCGGTCGCGAGTTCGATTCCATCGAGCAGCTCGGCTCGGCGGTCGCCATCCTCTCCAAGATCGCGCTTCGCGATCGGAGCCACGTCAGCCGCGCCCACGCGATCTTCAGCTTGAGGCAGGTCGCACTGAACTGGGTATCGCCGGCGGCGCGCAAGAACCCGTGGGACGTCGCCGATCCACAGTCGGCACGCGATGCGTTCAAGGAGATTCGCTCGATCCACGCCGACGACGGGCGCCACAAAGCGGACGTCGCCGACGCGGACACGCGCTGCCTCGCCGCCATGAAAACGGCCGCGAGCGCGCGGTACGGCGCGGCCGGCGATGCGCGCGCCATGCTCACGCTCTTTTCGACGTTTCGACGGATCGAGTCTTCCGCGACGATTCGGGCATCGATCGACGAGGGAATCCCGAGGCTTGCGGTTCAGACCATCGTCCTCACGCTGGTGGAAGCGCTCGGGGATGACCGCGACTACGTGCGGCGTGACGCTGCGGAAGGGCTCGGACTCATCGGAGCCAAGGAAACGGCGGCGCCGCTGTGCACGGCACTCGCCAGCGAGAAGGACACCGACGCGCGTTGGGCGATCCTTCGCGCGCTGGCCCGGCTCGCCGATCCGGCGTCGACGGCCGCGTTGCTCGCCGTAGCGGCCCGCCCGGATGTCGATGCGACGACGCGCGCCTGCGCATTCCAAGCGCTGCGGGCGGCGACCCGCAAGCCACTCGGCGACGATCTGGCGGCTTGGACGAGCGCATTGGCCGTTCCGCCGGCGTCGGCACCCGGTCGCGTTGGGGAGGTCCCGAAGTGACCGTCGCGACCCGTGTCCTTCGTCGCGAACTTGCGTACACCGGCGCCGAGCTGCATTCACATTTCGCGCTTCGATTGCTCGGCATCGAAGGGGACAGCGCCATCGCGTTCCTCGGTCCGTGCAACGTGAGCCGCGACTCCATGGTCGACCTCGTGGACCTACGCGCCGGCTCGATCATCCGCGGAAACTTGATGCTTCACCTGATCGTCGAGCACTTCGATCCGAATCTGCATTCCGCCGTCTTGCGCCAGCGACTCCTCGCCGCGATCGCGCGCGACTTGCTCGCCGAGCGCGCGCCGCGCGCCACGATCGAGCGCCAGGGAGACGATCTCTATCTGCGTCGTCGAAGCACCAGGCGCAAGCTCTCGATCTCGGTCGCGACCGTGTCCCCGGTCTCGTTGCTCGTGCACTTTGCGCTCAACGTCGACGCAGCCGGAGCTCCCGTCGCCGCTGCCGGCCTCGACGATCTCGGCATCGAACCGCGCGCGTTCGCTCGCGAACTGCTGCGCCGGTACGCCGGCGAAATGGCATCGGTCGAGAGCGCCGCCGTGACCGTGAGGCCGGTTCCATGAGGTGCACCGCTCGATGATTCGCCGCCACCTGTGGCTCGTCGCCCGCCTTCTCCTCGGGGTCGCCTGCTTCGTCTACATCCTGAGCAAGGTCCATCTCGTTCACGACTCGATCACCTTGCGCACGAAGGAGGAGATTTCCGGGAGAATCGTCTCCGAAACGAAGGACGCTGTAACTTTTCGCCGCGAAGGCTCGACAGAGATCGAGACGATTCCGACGAGCGAGATTGCGGACGGCGGCATCGTGAAGAGCATTCCCACGCTGCTGAAGGCGCTGTCGCCGATCCTCTTCCTGCTGTCCCTCGCCGCGCTCGGCGCGGGGTGGCTCGTAACGGTGATCCGATGGCAGATCCTCACAGCCGCGCGCGGCATGCCGATTCCATTCGGCTTGGCCTATCGCCTCACGTACATCGGGTTCTTCTTCTCGAACGTGCTGCCGGGCGCGACGGGAGGCGACGTCGTCAAGGCCGTCATGGCGGCAAAAGGGCGCTCGGACAAGACGGACATGGTGGTGTCGGTATTCGTCGATCGGATCATCGGGCTCGTCGCGATGGCGATCCTCGCTGGCATCGCACTCCTGTTTCACCTCGGCGATCCGCGTTTTCGGGCTCTGATTCTCGCGGTTGTGTGGATCCTCGGCGTCTCACTCGTGGGCGCGGCGATCTTTTTCAGTCGCCGGCTTCGTCGTGTTTTCTTCCTCGATCGGCTGCTCGAAAAGCTCCCGGCAAAGAGGCTCCTGCAGGACGTCGATCGGGCATTTTTTCTCTATCGGTATCACAAGGGCGCCGTCTTCGCGGCGTTCGGTCTGTCATTCCTCAACTTGTTCTTCCTGACAACCAACAACGCGCTGATCGGGCTCGCGCTGAACGCCGACGTCCCCCTCTATCACTACTTGATCTTTGCGCCGATCGCCTCGATCGTGACGGCGATCCCGCTGCTTCCGGCCGGATGGGGCCTCGGCGAGATGGCGTACTCGTACTTGTTCAAGACGGTCGGCGCGAGCGGCACGACCGGGGTGACGCTCTCGGTCCTGTACCGCATCTCAACCGTCGCATGGAGTCTTCTCGGCGGCATCTTCTTCATGATCGAAAAGCGACACGACGCAGGCTCGGCGTCCGGGAAGGTCGCGGCCCCGAGTTCCTGACCGAAGATTGGGACCGTTTCGCTGGCCCGCCGGCGAGACTCTCGACGCACGCGGAAGGGCCTTTCGACGAGGTTCGGTTCGCCTTGACGGACCGCGGTAACTCCTGCTACAGTCCGGCCCTTCCGAGTTTCGTGGAGTTGCTGAGGCGGCGACTCCGAACCCTCCCATCGGGATGCGTGCCCATGAACTTGCTCGTGGTCGGTACGATCGCGCTCGACACCGTGGAAACGCCGTTCGGCTCCGCGACCGAGATCCTCGGTGGCTCGGCCACGTACTTCTCGCTCGCGGCGAGCCTCTTCTCGAAAGTGCGGTTGGTCGGCGTCGTCGGAACCGACTTTCCGGCGCGCCACCTCGAGGTTCTGAAGACCCGATCCATCGACCTTGCGGGACTGCAGCGGGCGAACGGCCGGACGTTTCGGTGGTCCGGCCGCTATCACGAAGACATGAACACGCGCGACACGCTCGACACGCAGCTGAACGTGCTCTCCGACTTCGATCCGAAGCTGCCCGAGGACTATCGGCCCAGCCGCTTCGTCTTTCTCGCCAACGACAGCCCGGGTCGGCAGATGAAGACGCTTCAGCAGCTGCCCGATCGACAATTCACATTGCTCGACACGATGAACTACTGGATTTCGAGCGATCGCCCGGCTCTGCTCGAGATGCTCGGTCAGGTAGACGGCCTCATCGTGAACGACGAGGAGGCAAAGGACCTTGCCGGCGAGAAGAACTTGATCGCTGCCGGCAACAAGATCCTTCGGATGGGGCCGAAAGTGCTGATCGTAAAAAAAGGCGAGCACGGCTCGTTTCTCTTTTCGTCGTTCGTGCAGTATGCGATTCCCGCGTTCCCGCTCGAGCAGGTCGTGGATCCGACGGGAGCCGGCGACTCGTACGCGGGCGGGTTCATGGGATACCTCGCGCGCGCCGGGCGCGTGACCATTCCGGCGATCAAGAAGGCGATGGTGTTCGGCACGATCGCAGCTTCGTTCAGCGTCGAGAAGTTCGGGCCCGAGCGGCTCGTCGAGATCGATCGAGGCGCGCTCGACGACCGTTACGAGCAGTTCGTGCAGTTCATCTCGTTGTAGTGACGGATGCGCACGTTCGTGGCGATCGATCTCGAAGACGGTCCCCGGCAGGCGCTCGTTCGCGTGCAGGAGCGGATGCGCGCGGGGAGATGGGACGTGAAGTGGGTGGAGGCGGAAAATCTCCACTTGACGATGCGGTTCCTCGGCGACATCGACGCGGCAATGGTGGACCAGGTCATTGCGGCCATGCGGCGCGCGGCGGCAGGCGTGCCGCCATTCGAGATCACGCTGCGCGGTCTCGGATGGTTTCCTCCGCGTCGCCCGCCCCGAGTCGTTTGGGCGGGAGTCGTCGAGCCGAAAGGGCTGCTGCAACGGCTGCACGACGCTCTCGAGACCGAGCTTGCAGACCTCGAAGTCGATGAGAGCGGGAACGACGACGGCAAAAAGGGGTTCCATGCGCACGTGACGCTCGGGCGCGTGCGCACGCCGCGCGGCGTTGCGGAGTTGGAGCGCGCGATCGGCGAGCAAGCGCTCGAGGAGTGCCGGCAGGACGTCCGCACGATGGTGATGAAGAAAAGCGATCTCGGCCCGCGAGGGTCGCGCTACACGAATCTAGGGGAGGCTCCCCTGACGGGTGCGTGAGGAAGTTCGGTTTCGATCACTCGGTCCCGATGGGCGAGGAAGAGAGGGCAACATGGCGGTGAAATCGGTTTCGGAAAGCAAGCGCGAAGACGTGGTCAAGAAGGACGAAGGGCGTAAAGACGACGGCCGGAAGGAGCAGGCTCTCGGTTTCGCGCTCACGCAGATCGAGAAGCAGTTCGGCAAGGGCGCGATCATGCGGCTCGGCGAAGACAGCCGTGCGGCGATCAACGGGATCTCGACCGGCGCGCTATCGCTCGACCTCGCGCTCGGCGGCCGCGGCGTTCCGCGCGGTCGCGTCGTCGAGATCTTCGGGCCGGAATCTTCGGGCAAGACGACGCTGGCCCTTCACATCGTGTCGAATGCGCAGCGCGAGGGAGGCATCGCGGCGTACATCGACGCGGAGCACGCGCTCGACGCGGCGTACGCGCGCAAGCTCGGCGTCAACCTCGAAGACCTGCTGGTGTCGCAGCCCGACACCGGCGAACAAGCGCTCGAGATCTGCGAGGTGCTCGTTCGCTCGAACGCCGTCGACGTCATCGTCATCGACTCCGTTGCGGCGCTCGTGCCGCGCGCCGAGATCGAAGGAGAGATGGGCGATCCACAAGTCGGAGCGCAGGCTCGGCTCATGTCGCAGGCCTTGAGGAAGCTCACGGCCGCGATCGCAAAGAGCCGTGCGTGCGTGATCTTCATCAACCAGCTTCGCGAGAAGATCGGCGTCATGTTCGGGAATCCGGAGACGACGCCCGGCGGGCGCGCGCTCAAGTACTACTCGAGCATTCGCATCGACATTCGTCGCGTCACGTCGATCAAGAACGGCGAGGAAGTCATCGGCAACCACACGCGAGCAACGGTGGTGAAGAACAAGGTCGCGCCGCCGTTCCGCAAGTCGGAATTTGACATCCTGTACAACCGCGGCATCTCGCGCGAGGCGGACCTGCTCGACCTCGGCGTCACGTGCGGTGCGATCGACAAGAGCGGCACCTGGTTCACTTACAAGGAGAACCGCATCGGGCAGGGACGCGACCGCTCCCGCGAGTTCCTCGAGCAGAACCCTGACGTGGCAAAGGATCTCGAGCAAGAGATCCGCAAAATGCTGAACATCGCCGAAGTCGCGGCGGCCGCACCGCGAAAGGGCGAGAGCGAAAAGAAGCAGGAGACCTCTTCGTGACCGCGAACGAAATCCGCAGTCGCTACCTCGCGTTCTTCGAGGCGCGCGGGCACCGGCGCTATCCGAGCGACTCGCTCGTCCCGAAGAACGATCCTTCGCTCCTCTTCACGGGAGCGGGGATGAACCAGTTCAAGGAGATGTTCCTCGGCGTAGGGACGTTGCCATTCAAGCGAGCGACGACGGCGCAGAAGTGCATTCGAACCGGCGACATCGAACGCGTCGGCACGACCCCGCGACATCTCACGTTCTTCGAGATGCTCGGCAACTTCTCGTTCGGCGATTACTTCAAGAAGGACGCGATCGCGTGGGCGTGGGAGTTCGTCACGAAGGAGCTGGGCTTGCCGGGCGAGCGCCTGTTGGTGAGCGTCTACAAGGACGATCCAGAGGCCGAGGAGATTTGGCGCAGCTCGGTCGGCATCCCCAAGTCTCGAATCTACCGGTTCGGCGAGGCCGACAACTTCTGGCCCGCGAGCGCGCCGTCGCAAGGGCCGAACGGTCCCTGTGGCCCGTGTTCGGAGATCTACTACGACAACGGTCCCGAGCACGGCTGCGGGAAGCCCGAGTGCGACCCGAGCTGTTCGTGCGCGCGGTATTGCGAGATCTGGAACCTCGTCTTCACGCAGTTCGATCGCCAAGACGGCGGAAAGCTTGTTCCGCTGCCGCAAAAGAACATCGACACCGGTGCCGGATTCGAGCGATTCGTCGCCGTGAAGTCGGGCGTCGTTTCGGTATTCGACACGGAGCTGTTTCAGCCGATGATCGCCGAGGTCGCACGGCGAAGCGGCAAGTCCTACGCGGCGGGTGGCCCCGACGCCGTGCGCATGCGGCGGATCGCTGATCACGCGCGCGCCGCGACGTTCTGCCTCTCGGATGGCGCCGTTCCGGGAAACGAAGGGCGAAACTACGTCGTGCGCCGCGTCATTCGTCGCGCGATCAACGACGGCAAGCAGCTCGGGATCGACGGCGCGTTCCTTCACACGATCGTGCCGGTGGTCGCGCGGATCATGGGCGACGCCTATCCGGACGTTCGGGAACGATCCACTCGCATCGAGACCGCGCTTCGCGAGGAAGAGGAGCGGTTCGGCGAAACGTACGAGCAGGGCCGTTCGCGGCTCGAGGCGCGCATTGCCGAGCTGAAAACGGCGGGCAAGAAGGTGCTTCCTGGCGAAGATGCCTTCCGGTTGCACGACACCTACGGGTTTCCGCTCGATCTCGCCGAGATCATCCTCGCCGAGCACGGTCTCACGGCGGACCGCGCTGCCTTCGAGACGGCGATGGAGCGCCAGCGTGAGATGGCTCGCGGCGGCTCCCAATTCGAGAAGGACATCTTCGGGCGCGGGCCGCTCGTGATCGTGAAGGAGCGTCACCGCCAGACCGAATTCTTGGGATACGACCGGCTCGAAAGCGACGGGCGCGTGCTCGCACTCATCCAGGACAAGAGCCTCGTCGACGAGGCGCGCGAAGGCTCCGAAGTGGAAGTCGTGACCGATCGGACTCCGTTCTACGGCGAGGCCGGCGGGCAAGTCGGCGACGCCGGCGCGATTCACTCGGACCGGGCAAAGGCCCTCGTAGACGACACCCAACGCGCCGATGGCCTGTTCCTTCATCACGTGAAGGTCGCGAGCGGCCGACTGCACGTCGGCGAGGAGGTCCAGCTCTCAGTCGCCGCAGGGCGCCGCCACGCGACCGAGAGAAACCACACGGCGACCCACCTCCTTCATCGCGCACTGCACGACGTCCTCGGGGAACACGCGGAGCAGGCGGGCTCCTTGGTTTCGCCCGATCGATTGCGATTCGATTTCACGCACACGAAGGGGATGTCCTCCGAAGAAGTTCGTGACGTCGAGCGCCGCATCAACGAACGAATTCTGGCCGACCTTCCCGTGACCACGAAGGAAACGAGCTTCGATGCGGCGAAAAAGGAGGGCGCGATGGCGCTCTTCGGCGAGAAATACGGTG
The DNA here is from genome assembly GCA_016178505.1 of Planctomycetota bacterium. Lineage (GTDB taxonomy): Bacteria > Planctomycetota > JACOTG01 > JACOTG01 > JACOTG01 > JACOTG01. Next base: position 9,400 of record JACOTG010000157.1, on the reverse strand, counting down.
ATCGCGTTCGCGTCGTCGACGTGCAGGGATACAGCAAGGAGCTTTGTGGCGGAACGCACGTGGCTCGAACGGGGGAGATCGGCGCGCTCTTCGTCGTGCAGGAGTCATCGGTCGCGGCAGGCATTCGGCGCGTCGAAGCCGTCACCGGGACGGGAGTGCTAGACCGTCTTCACGAGTCGGAATCGTTGGTGACGACGATCGGCGACCTGCTTCGCGCGCCGAGAAACCTCGTCGAGCGTCGCATCGAGGAAGTGCTGGAGGACAACCGAAAGCTCAAGCGATCGCTCGAGCAGGCAGAGCGCGCGCGCGCTCAAAGTGCGGCCGACGACTTCGCGCCCGAGTGGGTGGAAACGACGAACGGAAGGGTCCGGCTGTTCGTCCGCCAGGTTCCAGGTCTCTCGGGTGACGCGCTTCGAACCTTGTCCGACCAGCTGCGGACCCGCCGGGACACGCCGGCCGCGCCGCCGCCGCCGTCCGGGATCCTCCTGCTGGCGCCGAACGAAGGCAAGGTAGGGGTGCTCGCCGCGCTATCCAAGGACCTCGTCGCGCGAGGCCTGTCCGCCAAGGACCTGCAGGACGTCGCTCTCCGGGTCTTGGGAGGCAGAGGTGGCGGCCGACCGGATCTCGCGCAAGGCCAAGGAGCCGACGCGTCGAAGGCGGATGCGGCCGTCCAAGCTGCACTCGAGTGGCTTCGTTCGAGCCTCGCGAAATGAGGGCTGAAGCCCCCATCGGACCCCTCTGTTTTCTATTGACACTCTGAACGGGACCCGATAACGTCCCCGGGTTTATGCCCGCACGGACCGACGATCGAATCGGGGTTTTCTCATGTGGCGGTCGGCGGCGAACGGCGGGACGTCTGGAAGAGTCGGAACGACCAAACGACGGATCACAGGAGAGACGTGAATGCCTCTGCCGAAGAGACGACATTCGAACGCACGAACGAATAAGCGCCGCGCCCATGACGCACTCAAGGTCCCGACGCTATCCCGTTGTGCGCGCTGCAGTCAGGCGGTGATGCCTCACCGCATCTGTCCCAATTGTGGGTATTACCGAGGCCGAGCGGTCATCGACGTCGAGAGGTTCACTGGATGAGGATCGTCGTCGACGCCATGGGCGGGGACGCCGCACCGCGAGAAATCGTTCGCGGTGCCGTCCGGGCGGCGGCGATGACCGACTGTCCCGACTTGATCCTGGCGGGTGACGAAAAGACGGTGACGCACGAGCTCGATGCGAGCCTCGGTGACGTGCCTCCGGCGGAACGTTCACGTGTTCGCGGACACATCTCGATCACGCACGCCCCGGAAGTCGTCGAAATGCACGAGCACGCCGTCGAGGGTCTCCGAAAGAAGAAGAATACGTCGATCGCGCGTTGCGTGGAGTTGGTCCGCGAGGGAGAGGCACAGGCGCTGGTCACGGCAGGACACACCGGCGCGGCGGTCGCGGCGACGATGCTCGGGTTGAAGCTCCTTCCAGGCATTCGCCGGCCGGGAATCGCGGTCACGATGCCGGCGCGAAACCGCGCTTGCACGTTGATCGACGTCGGTGCGAACATTGCCGCGAAGCCGATCCACCTGCTGCACTACGGCGTCATGGCCAGCAATCTCTCCCGGTACCTCCTGGGAATCGACAATCCGTCCGTAGGGCTCGTGAACATCGGTTCGGAAGATGCCAAGGGAACGAACCTCGTGCGTCAGACGAAAGACCTCTTCGAAGGTTCGCCGTTGAATTTCATCGGCAACATCGAAGGACAGGACCTGTTCAGCGGGCGCTGCGACATCGCCGTATGCGAGGGCTTCGTCGGAAACGTGGTGCTCAAGGTGACGGAAGGATTCGCCTCGAGCCTGCTCGATACGCTTCGAGACGAGATCCGGTCTCACGTCACCGATCCGACGGAGCGACTCGTCTGGGAAAAGGCACTGTCGAAGATCGAGGGCCGGATGGACTACGCCGAATACGGTGGCGCGCTCCTTCTCGGGATCGACGGCATTTGTGTGATTTGCCACGGTCGGTCGGATGCTCGCGCGATCAGCAACGCCATTCGAATGGCGAAAACGTTCATCCAGCTCGACGTGAACGCTCACATCGTCAGCGGGCTGCAGAGCCTCTGAGCGCTCGCGCCGCAACGCGTGACAATCGAACGGGTCCAGACGAGAGGGTTATCGCCATGCCAAGCCTCGTGAAAGTCGGAGTGGCCGGTACAGGCTCGTACCTGCCGCCGCGGCGACTCACGAATCAAGAACTCGAGAAGATGGTCGACACGTCCGACGAGTGGATCCGCGAGCGCACTGGGATTCGAGAGCGGCGCATCGTCGACGAAGGAGTCGTCACGTCGGACCTCGCGGTCGAGGCGTCGCGGCAAGCGCTCGCAGCCGCCTCGGTGTCGGCGGAGGACGTGGATTTCATCATCGTCGCGACCAGCACGCCGGACAACATCTTCCCTGCGACCGCGTGCCACGTTCAGCACAAGATCGGCGCAACGCGCGCGGCGACGATCGACATTTCGGCTGCCTGCACCGGCTTCATCTACGGCGTGGCGATGGGGGCACAGTTCATCGCTACGGGCACCTATCGAAACGTCCTCGTCATCGGCGCGGAGTGCTTGTCGAAGATCACGGACTATACGGATCGAACGACGTGCATCTTGTTCGGCGACGGAGCCGGTGCAGTGCTCTTGCAAGCAGACGCTCCCCACGGCCACGTCCTCTCGACGTTCTTGCGCGGCGACGGATCCGGCGGAGAGGTGATGCAAGTGCCGGGCGGCGGATCGCGTATCCCCGCGTCGATCGAGTCCGTTCAGAACCGCATGCACTTCATGCGAATCCGTGGGCGCGAAGTCTTCAAGTTCGCCGTGATGAAGATGGTCGAGTTGATCGAGGACGGGCTGCGATCCAACGGCATCTCGCGCGAGGAGCTCGGCCTCATCATTCCGCACCAGGTGAACATGCGGATCATCGAGCTGGCTCTCAAGAAGCTCGATATCCCGCCGGATCAGGCCTACACGAACATCGATCGATACGGCAACACGTCCGCGGCGTCGATTCCGATTGCGCTCGACGAGGCGGTTCGCGAAAACCGTCTGGTTTCCGGTAAGGCAATCGTTTGCGTCGCGTTCGGCGCGGGCCTGACGTGGGGCTCGCTCGTGATGAGGTGGTGACCCGGTGAGCACGCTCTCGGGCCGATCGATGATGACTTTTCCGGGGCAGGGCGCCCAAGTCGTCGGCATGGGCCTCGACTTCGCGGAGCGGTTCCCCGCCGCTCGCGATCTGTATCGAAAGGCAGACGAAATCCTCGGGTTCCCGCTTTCGGAGCCGTGCTTCCGCGGGCCCGACGCCGAGCTCCACCGCACCGAGATCTGTCAGCCCGGAATTTTGGTGACGAGCCTCGCGATTCTCGCGGCGCTGGAAAGCGAACGACGAATCGACCGCGAGGAGTTCTCCGCAACGGCGGGGCTATCGCTGGGCGAGTACACCGCGCTCGTGTTCTCGGGCGCGCTGGATTTCGCCGACGCGTTGCGCCTCGTGCGGAACCGCGGGCGATACATGCAGGAGTGCTCCGATCGCGAGCCGAGCGGCATGGTATCGCTCCTTGGCGGCGACGAGGAATCGGCAAGGAACGTGTGCCGTGCCGCATCTGGCAAGGGGATCATCGGCATCGCCAACCAGAACGCCCCCGAACAGTGGGTGCTGTCCGGCGCGAAGGCGGCCGTCGACGAAGCCGCGCGCGTGGCGCCGACCCTCGGATTCCGAAAAGCGATTCCGCTCAAGGTGAGCGGTGCCTTTCACTCCGAGCTGATGCGTTCCGCCGCGACGAAGCTCGCCGCAGACTTGCAGAGCGTCACGATTCGTCGTCCCCGAATCGGATTCCTCACGAACGTGACCGGGGCGTTCGTCGACGATCCCGAGGCGATACGACGCCACTTGGCGGAACAAGTCGTGAGCCCAGTCCTCTGGGAGCGATGCGTGAAGACCGCGATCGCCGCCGGCATCGGCTCGTTTTTCGAACCGGGTCCGAGCAAGGTACTCACGGGGCTCCTACGGAAGATCTCGCCGGACGCCACGAGCGTTTCGTGCGAAAAGCTCGCCGATCTCGAACGCGTTCCGGCGCGAACTCTCTGAAAGCGAAACATGGGAATCCTCGACGGCAAGACGGCAATCGTGACGGGCGCCTCCCGCGGGATTGGGCTGGAATGCGCACGACTCCTCGCAGTGGAGGGAGCAAACGTCGCGCTCTTTGCGACGAACGCGGAGCGAGGCAAGGCGGCAGAGTCGGAGATTCGCGCCGCCGGCGGCCGCGCGTCGTTCACGGTGGTCGATGTCGCGGACGGCGCGGCGACGACGCAGGCGATCGAAACGGTTGCCAGGGAATTCGGCCGGATCGACCTTCTGGTGAACAATGCCGGGATGACTCGCGACGGGCTCGTCGTCCGGATGAGCGACGAGGACTTCGACCGAGTCGTCGACGTCAACCTCGGCGGTGCGTTTCATTGCACACGGAGCGTCGCGAAGGTCATGATGCGCCAGAAGTCCGGAAGAATCGTCAACATCGCCTCCGTGGTCGGTCTCATCGGAAACCCGGGTCAAGCGAACTACGCCGCTTCGAAAGGGGCGATCATTGCGCTCACGAAATCGGTGGCTCGAGAGCTGGCATCGCGTGGTATCTTGGTGAACGCTATTGCGCCTGGATTCATCGATACGGACATGACGGGAGCGATGAGTCCGGAGCAACGCGACGCAGCAAAGGCGGGAATCCCGCTCGGGAGATTCGGAACGCCCCGAGATGTCGCCAACGCGGTGCTTTTTCTCGCGGGCCCTCAGGCGGATTACATAACGGGACAGGTATTGGTGGTGGACGGCGGCCTCGCCATGTGATGACCGGACGTGCGGCCGTCGCTTTTCAGCGTCGCGCCAGGTCAGCGAATCAACAGGAGGATGATTATCGTGGCTCCGGTCGATGAAAAGAAGCATGCGGAGATCCGAGAGAAGGTGATGAAGATCGTCTGCGAACAGATGGGCGCGAGCGCCGACAAGGTCTCGGAGACGACGTCGTTCGTCAACGATCTCGGTGCCGACAGCCTCGACACCGTCGAGTTGGTCATGGAATTCGAGGACCAATTCGACATCAGCATCCCGGACGAGGAAGCCGAGAAGATTCAGACCGTCGGTGATGCCATTCGCTACATCGAGGAGAACACCTAGGTAATGTCGAAGCGACGCGTCGTCATCACGGGGCTCGGAACCGTCACGTGTCTCGGCTACGAAAAGGAGACCGTCTGGAGTTCCCTCGTCGCCGGTCGGACCGGGATCGCCCGGATCAGCCGCTTTGACACCACCGGATTCGACGTGACGTTCGGCGGCGAGGTGAAGGACTTCGATCCCGTGAAGTGGCTGCCTGCGCACGAGGTCAAGCACCACGATCTCGTCGCACAATTCGTGATCGCCGCGGGTGACCTCTGCGTCAAGGACGCCGGGATCGACTTCCCGAAGGAGGACACCACGCGCATCGGCGTCATCCTCGGCTCGGGAATCGGCGGCATCGGCGAGATCGAGACGCAGCACGAGCGGCTCATGAAGCGCGGACCCTCACGCGTGTCGCCGTATCTCGTACCGAAGCTCATGATGAATGCCATCTCAGGGCAGCTTTCGATTCGGTATGGACTCCGAGGCCCGAACTACGTCACGGCGTCTGCGTGCGCGTCATCGGCCCATGCACTCGGAGCGGCACTCCGCGCGATTCAGTACGACGAAGCCGATGCGGTGCTCACGGGGGGCTCCGAAGCGGCACTGACTCCGTTGGGCCTCGCGGGTTTCTGCGCATTGCGCGGCCTCTCGACTCGCAACGACCAACCCGAACGGGCAAGCCGCCCGTTCGACAAGAATCGCGACGGATTCGTCATGGGCGAAGGTTCGGGGATCCTCCTCTTCGAGGAGCTCGAGCACGCGAAGAAGCGTGGCGCACGGATGTACGCCGAGGTTTACGGATTCGGAATGAGCGCCGACGCGCACCACATCACGGCGCCGGCGCCCGACGGCGAAGGCGCCGCGCGGGCAATGAATCTCGCTCTCAAGGATGGTGCGTTGAACCCGAGCGACGTCGATTACGTGAACGCGCACGGAACCTCCACGCCGCTCAACGACGTGGTCGAAACGCGCGCGATCAAGCACGTATTTGGGTCGCACGCGAAGAAGCTCGCCATCAGCTCGTCGAAGTCCATGATCGGCCACTTGCTTGGAGCATCGGGAGCGGTCGAGCTGGCCATCACGGCGTTGAGCATCGAGCGCGGCACGGTTCACCCAACGATCAACTACGAGACGCCGGACCCCGAGTGCGACCTCGACTACGTCCCCAACGAGGCGCGCGAATTGGCCGTACGCGCGGCGATCTCGAACTCCCTGGGGTTCGGCGGACACAACGCGACGATCGCGGTCGGCCGAGTTCGGAACTAGCGCGCTTCGAGCAGGTCGACGAGCGCGGGGCGGGCCACTCGCATGGCGAGAACGGACCACGATACCGAACGGCGGCTACGAGACGAAGCCGCGCGTCACGGCCAAACGCATCTCTTCCGATTCTGGGAATCGCTCACCGCGGACCGGCGACGAGCCTTGCTGGAACAGATCGCGGAGATCGATTTCGAGGAACTCAGCAGGCTCGCTGAAACGGCTCGACGCGGAGAGTCGTCGGAAGGCGTCGATCGACCGTTCGAGCCGTCACCGTTCGTCGCGCTCGAGGAAGGAGCCACCTCGACTCTCGCCGCCGATGCAGTTCGCGAAGGCGAGCGAGCGCTTCGGGCCGGTCGCGTCGCCGTTCTCGTGGTTGCCGGCGGACAAGGCACGCGACTCGGCTTTCCCGGACCGAAGGGGACATTTCCCATCGGCCCAATTTCGGGGAAGAGCTTGTACCAGCTACACGCCGAGAAGATCCTAGCGATCGAACGGCGATATCGCCGGCCGATCCGATGGTACGTGCTGACGAGCGAGGCGACGCACGAGGATTCGCGTGAGTTCTTCGAGGCCAACCGGTTCTTCGGACTCGTCCCAGAGCGAGTTCGATTCATCGAGCAAGGAATGCTCCCGGCCATCGATCGCCAGGGCCGGATCCTCCTCGAGGCTCCCGATCGTGTGTTTCGGAGCCCCAACGGACACGGAGGAGTCGTCGATGCGCTAAGGCGAAGCGGTGCGCTCGACGAGATGCGTCGTGACGGCGTCGATCTCCTTTTCTACTTTCAGGTCGATAACCCACTCGTCCGAATCGCCGATCCGAGTTTCATTGGACACCACCTGGCCGGCGGTGCCGAGATGTCGCTCAAGATCGTTCGCAAGGTTCGACCTGAGGAGAAGGTTGGCGTGCTCGTCATGCGAGAGGGCCAATATCGCATCGTCGAATACTCGGAGCTGAGCGCAGCGGAATCCGAGGAGCGCCTTCCCGGAGGCGCGATTCGATTCCAAGCGGGGAATATCGCGATTCATCTCTTTTCGCGATCGTTCCTCGAGCGCGTTGCGGGAGATCGCGACGCCCTGCCACTGCATCGGGCCACGAAGAAGATTCCACACGTCGACGAGCACGGCGTGCCCGTCGAGCCGAGCGCTCCGAACGGATTCAAGTTCGAGCGATTCGTGTTCGACTGCTTGCCGCTCGCTCGCGGTGTCGTCGCGATCGAGGTCGCGCGCGCCGATGAATTCTCCCCAGTGAAGAACGCGACGGGATCGGAGTCTCCCGAGACGTCCAAGGCGGATCTCATGGCGCTTCATCGCCGGTGGCTCGCGGCTGCCGGTGCTCGCTTGCCCGAACCCGCCAACCGATTGCGGATCGAAATCAGTCCCTTGTTCGCGCTCGATGCGGACGAGCTGCGCGAAAAACTGCGTGCGAATGAGATCCCTGTGACCGACGGAATGCATCTCGAGTCTCGGTGAGCGGCTAACCGTGACCACACAAAAGCGGATTGCGGTCGTCTACGGCGGTGCGTCGTCGGAGGCCGCCGTGTCGGAGAAATCGGGTGATCGCGTCGCGCGCGCTCTTCCGCGTGATCGCTACTCCGTGCTTCCGGTGCGCATCGCTGGCGACGCTCGATGGGACGTCGGCGTCCGGTTCGTCGAGCCCGACGAGCCCGCGGAGTTTCCCGGGATCTTCGAGCCATCTCCGGAAACGCGGACTCCCGCCGAATCCGTTGCGCGCGCCCTCTCGAGGTTCGCCGAGTCCGGCATCGACGTCGCGTTCGTCGCGCTCCACGGCATCGGCGGCGAGGACGGAACGATTCAAGGCCTTTTCGAGACCGCGCGCATCCCGTACACCGGGTCTGGCGTCGCTGCGAGCGCGCTTGCGATGGACAAGTGGCGGTCGCGGGGGGTCTTCGCTGGTGCGGACATACCCATCGCACGAGGCATTCTCTTGGACCTACGATCGACGACTCCGAGCGCGATCGAGTCGGTCGTCGCGGTGATTGGATTTCCGTGCGTCGTGAAGCCGCGTTGGGGAGGCTCGAGCGTCGGAATCTCGATCGCGTCGAGTCGTGAGGACCTCGCCCGATCGCTCCGTACCGCGGCAGCGAATGCGGAGGACGTGGTCGTCGAAGAGCACGTGTCGGGGCGCGAGCTCACGTGCGGCGTCATCGGTAATGCGCGATCCGGCTCGCTGCGAGCTCTCCCCGTTACCGAGATCCGGCCGGTGGGGAGCGACTTCTTCGACTATCGAGCGAAGTACACGTTAGGCGCCGCCGAGGAACTCACACCGGCGCCGATCGACGACGAGGCTGCGCGGCAGATGAAGGACATCGCGGTTCGGGCGCACCGTGCACTCGGCTGCGACGGATTCTCGCGAACGGACGCGATCTTGCGCGACGAGCAATTTCACGTCCTCGAAACCAACACGATTCCGGGACTCACGGACAACTCGCTCTTGCCGCAGCAAGCCGCGGCCGCAGGTTTGTCTTTTCCCGCGCTTCTCGACGAGATCGTGCGACTTGCTTTGGAGCGATTCGCCGGATGACGCCTCGCCCGGTTGTTCGAGTCGGCGTGAACGGCGCTCGCGGCAAGATGGGCGTCGAAACGGTGAAGGCAATCCGCGCGCAAGCCGACCTCTCGCTCGCGTTCGAGTGCGGGCGCGGCGACGACTTGTCCGACGCGATCCAACGCACCGGAGCCGAGGTCGTCGTCGATTTCACGCGGCCCGATTGTGGCCTCGCGAACGCCCTCGCGATCCTCGATTCAGGAGCCCGAGCCGTGATTGGAACGACGGGCTTTCAGCCCACCGACATCGATCGATTGCGCGCACGGTGCGAGGAGCGCCAATCTGGGGCGATCCTGGCTCCGAACTTCGCCATTGGTGCCGTCCTCTTGATGAAGTTCGCGGAGATCGCGGCCGTCACCGGGACCTCCGAGAACACCGTGAAGAGCCGCATGCGCTATGC
>JACOTG010000101.1 GCA_016178505.1 Planctomycetota bacterium | reverse complement strand
TGGATCACGGGCTCGAGGCCCCAGGTTCTGAATCGATCTGCTTCCCTGCGCGACCGCTTACACGATACCGTCTTGGGTGCACATCTTCATGGTTCCTGGGTGACGCATCCGCGCGTCATGACGACTGGATCGTTTTTCCCAGTTACGTTCACGCGCGCCTCCGAGAAGCCACGATCAGTTGGTCGCCCACGACGGGCCGAATCCTTCGCTGATCGCCGGATAGGATTTCGCGTCTGAATCTCATGATGGCTGTCGCCGGGCGCTCGACCGCCGTTCGACGACCTCCACCGACGGCGCAAACGATCGTCGCTCGAGTCGCGCCTCGTCTTTCGAACGGCGCGCACCGATCTAGTCGAGCGGAACGACGCGGAAGTCGAGCGCATCGCACGAGAGCAGGCGATAGCGCACGCCGCCGGCCTCGCCTTGGAACGTGGCCTTCCACTCCGGCGACTCGTGAAGGTGACCGTAGACGCAAAGCGTCGCGCCGGCGGCGGCGATCGCGTCGGTAAAGGCGCTCGAGTTCTTTCCGAGCTCGAACGGCGGATAGTGGAATAGTGCGACGACGCGCGCGGCGCCGGCCCGCAGCCGCTGTCCGTCGACGATGGAAGCCTCTAGGTCGCTCGTTTCGCGGGCGATCTCGAACGTGACCTGCTCGGCGGTCCGGCCGTGGAGCGGCACGAAATCGCAGCCGCGCGCACCGATGCAGAGCACGTCATGAACGCGCACGGCATTCCGCTTGATCGGGTGAACGCCCGGCGGCAACAGTTTGGCGAGTTTCGCGCGCGACTTCGGCCACCAATAGTCGTGGTTTCCTTTCACGATCACCTTTTGGCCGGGCAGCGCGCCGAGCCAGTCGAGATCCGGCCGCGCTTCCTCCTCCCTCATCGCCCACGACAAGTCGCCGGGCACGAGCACGAGGTCGTCGAATCCGACCTGGGATCGCCAACTCGCTTCGATCTTCTCGTGGTGCCGTTCCCACCCCGCACCGAAGATCGACATCGGCTTGTCGACGCGAAAGCCGAGATGGAGGTCGGAGATTCCGAAGAGCCGCATTTCAATTAGGTAGCATTTCGACCACGTGCCTGCGGCGCGCCCAAGCGGCCGTCAGAAGCCCGGCGACGAATCCTCCGATGTGCGCCCACCACGCGATGCCGTGCACTCCGAGCGCCGCCGAAAGCAGCTGCAGCACGGCCCAGCCGAGGAGGTAGATCGCGGCCCCGATGCGCATGGGAATGAAGAACACGGCGACGAACAGTTGAGCCCGCGGCCGAAGCACGACGTAGGCGCCCAGTACTCCCGCGATCGCACCACTGGCGCCGACTCGCGGAATGCTCGACGTATGCATGATGGCTGCGTCGACGATGCCAGCCACGATTCCCCAGACGAGGTAGAGGAGCAGAAAACTGACGTGGCCGAACTGATCCTCGACGTCGTCCCCGAACACCCAGAGAAAATAGAGATTGAACGCGATGTGGAAGAAGCCGGCGTGCAGGAACATCGCCGTCAAGAATCGATACCACTGTTGGGGCTCGAAGCACAGGTTCGGAATCAGCGCGTACTGGTGGATGAACTGTCGGGAATTCGGCCCCTGCGCGAGCTCGAGAAGGAACGCCGCGACGTTCAGGGCGATCAGCGAGTAGACGACGAACGGCTGTCGATTCCGTGGATTGGAGATCTCCATCGGAATCCCTGCAATGTATGCAAGGAATACGCGGACGGGCGATTCTCCCACCGTCCCCTCGACGTGCCGCTCGTACTCGCGACTGCGGAAACGGATGAGCCGAACGTGGTCGGAGTCGAGAAACACTCCGCCGCACGTGTCGCAGTGGTCGAGGTACGCACGGCTGCCGCGTCCGTACTCGCGCTCCACCAGCCGATGTTGGCACGCGGGGCACGCCACCGATTTCGGGTGGCGTCGCAGCGCGCTCGCCGGCGCCCATTCGCGTGGCACCTCGCCCGTGATCTTCTGCAGTTCGCCGGCATCCAGAAAGACGCCGCCGCACCAGTGGCACGAGTCGATGTCCACGCCGTGGTGGACGACGCGGTCCATGCGCGGCGCCCGCGGACACTTTGGGCAGCGCCGCGCCTCAGACGCGTGAGCGACACTCGATTCCGTCTCAGTCACCCTGGGTCCTCCGCCGAATCTCGAACGGCGGGGAATCATGCACTGTGCGCGTCGATTTCGGAAGTCGCGCGCGGTCACCGAGGATCGGCGAGATCCGCGAGAGCTGCCGCAAAGCCGGCGTCGATGAACGCCGCGTCGCTCGCAAAGCGTCGACGATCGAAGATCAATCCTCGGGAGCCGCTTCGCCAGATCTCGGCGACCCTGCGTCGTCGATCAGCGTGACGGGGTCGCCGACGGCGACCGTTCCCGGCTCGAGGACCGACGCATTCAACGCGAGTCTCCCGTCGAATTCGCGATGGATCTTTCGGAGAACGGAGACGTCTTGTGCCAGCGTGTCGGGATCGAAGGTCGTCATCACGCAACGCTGGCGTAGGTCTCGAAGCTGAATGAGCGTCGAGCCGCCTCGCAGCTTCTGACCTTCCCAATCGCGCTCGGCAAGACCGGTCACGCCGCCGATCACGATGTTCGGGCGAAGACGTCGGCCATCGTGTCCGAATGCGGCGACCGTGCCGTCGGTCGCCACCAGAAGGGGAAGGACGTCGAACCGACGCAGACCGTCGAAGCGCACGAGCCGCGCGCCGGCGCCCGCCGCGACTTCGACGTCGCGAACGACTTCCGGAGACGTCCACGGCCGTCCATCGATCACCGGCTCGCCGTTCTTCCCGAGCACGGCGTGGTGACCGAGCAACGCCGGATGCGTTCGCGCGGTGATGACACGCCCGTGTTCCGCCTCGACGTGAACGATGCGATCGCCCGCGATGCCGTCCCGGCGCACGTCCGCGTGCTGAAGGCGCTCGCCCGCCATCGACTTCACGGGATAGCGCCACAGCTCTGCGATCCACATCTCAGATCTCCCGATCGTCGCGATAGATCTCGTAGGCCGCAGAGTACTCCATCACGCGCGCGACTTCGGACATGAAGCGCTCGTCGTATCCGGCGCGGCGCAACAAATGGAAGCCCATCTCCATCCCTGCCGAGATACCACCGGCGGTGACGACGCGCCCTGCGTCGACAAGACGCGCTCGGCTCACCCGGCAACGGGGCGCGATCTCCGCCAGTCGTTCGATTGGGACCTTCCCGAGTGCCGACGCCTCGATTCGATCGGCTTCCTTGCGACTCGTCGCCGCCAGCCCGTCGAGGAGTCCCATCGCGGCGAAGACCCACGATCCCGTGCACACGCTCGCCAGAAGGCACGTCTCGGGGAGTGAGCGCACGAACTCGTGCAGACGGCCGTTGTGCATCTCTTGCCGCGTGCCGAACCCCCCGGGAATCAGGAACGCGTGCATTGCGGGCCGGTCCGAGAACGCGGCGTTCGGCAGCACGGTGAATCCGGCCTGCGTCTGCACGGGGCGCATCGCCTCGGCGACGAGAAAGACGTCGATCTCGGGATCGAAGCGACGGGCGACGGAAAAGACACCGTAGGGCGCTGCAAGATCGACGACCTCCGCATCCTTGAAGACGTAGACGCCCAGGCGAAATCCAGACACACGCTCGACCCCGCTCATCCCATCGCCTCCTTGCCCGAGTGCTGCGGCGAGGGGTGGGCACCGTCACGGCGCGCCCACCCGATCGCGACAAGACGCTTCTCATGCACCGTCATCTCGAGCTCCGCGGCGGCGACACCCGTTTGCGGAGCTTCCAAGACGGCCGTCGTGAAGTCGCGCCTACTTTGAAAGCTCGGGCCAGTTCTTTTCGCTCTTCGCGAGGAGCTCGCCGGGCTTCTCGCGCCACAGTGCGCGCGTGTCGAGCTTCTTGTCGCGAAAGAAGAGGTAGAGCTTGCCATCGCGGACCTCGAAGCTCTCCGGGTCGACGTCCACGCGCTTACCGAGCTCGGCCACCGCCCAGGCGCACCAACCACCGTATGCGGGAAGGTACTTCACCGAGTTCTTCTCGAAGAGTGTCCGGTGCTCTTCGGACGCGAATCGATACGTCACGCCGTCCTGCTGCACGCTGATGCTGATGAGTCCTTTTTCCGGCTTGCCTCCGCCCTCGGGGAAGTAGGAGACGGGGTCGTACCCGGCGACGCCCACGGATTCGCCCATGAGGTTGTACTTGTGTGCGGCTACGCCGGAGGGCGTCGCGCTCGACTGGGCAAGTCCGGTCGCGGCAATGCCCGCGACCACGAGCGACGACAGGAATGAGATCGTCTTGTTCATGACCGACTCCTTCTCTCGCGTCGCACCATCGCGACGACGAACTCCTCGCAACGCAGGGCGCGTGCCACGTTCACCGAGAGCCTCGAGTCCGCGCCCGCGGCGCGTTCGGGCGCGCGCGGGAGTTCGTCGCTACAACGATAATTCGTGATCCAACGATGACTCGTTGCACAATCACGAGTTGTCGTTATCCTGCATCCCGTGAGACCCGAATCTCTCCAGTCGATTGCGCTCGCGGTCGCAGAGGAACGGTCGGTCGACGCGGTGCTGGCTCGCGTCGTGGACGGCCTCGCGAAAGAGACCGGCGTCGCGCTCGTGCGGGTGTGGCTCGTCGCTCCGGGCGACGTCTGTTCCTCATGCCGGATGCGGCCCGAGTGTCCGGACCAAACGAAGTGTCTTCATCTCGTCGCCAGTGCTGGGTCTCCGAAGGCGTCGGGCAGGGAGAAATGGTCGCGCCTCGAAGGAGACTTTCGGCGCTTTCCGCTCGCTGTGCGAAAGATCGGACGCATCGGCGCATCGGGGTCGCCGATTCTCGTCGAGGACGTCGCGGTGGACTCGAAGTGGATTGCACGCCCGGAGTGGGCGAAGCGGGAATCGATCCGGAGCTTCGCCGGACAACCGTTGGTGTTTCGCGGTGAGATCTTGGGGGTCCTCGCCGTGTTCTCGCGGAAGTCGATCGATCGTGCGCAGTTCGCATGGCTGCGGACGTTCGCCGACCACGCGGCGGTCGCCATTGCGAACAGCCGTGCGTTCGCCGAGATCGCACGGCTGAAGGAGAAGCTCGAGCTCGAGAACTCCTACCTTCGCGAGGAAGTCAACGTCGCGCTCGCGGCCGGAAGCGTCGTCGGAGAGGGCCCGGCGCTGCGGAAAGTTCTCGAGCAAATCGAGCTGGTTGCACCCACCGGGGCGACCGTCCTGATCACCGGCGAATCCGGCACCGGCAAAGAGCTCGTCGCACGCCGCATCCACGAGCGCAGCCCGCGGCATCATCGACCGCTGATCACCGTGAATTGCGCTTCGATCCCACGCGAACTCTTCGAGAGCGAGTTCTTCGGTCACGTGAAGGGCGCGTTCACGGGTGCACTGCGGGACCGCGCGGGGCGCTTCCAGGCTGCGGACGGCGGCACTCTCTTTCTCGATGAGGTGGGCGAAATCCCCATCGATCTCCAGGGCAAGTTGCTGCGTGCCCTTCAGGAAGGCGAGTTCGAGCGCGTGGGCGACGAGGTGAAGCGGCGCGTGGACGTCCGCATCGTTTCAGCGACGAACCGCGATCTGGAGGGCGAGGTCGACGCCGGGCGATTTCGACGCGACCTCTACTATCGTCTCGGCGTTTTCCCCATCGCGATCCCTCCGTTGCGCGAGCGGCCGGAGGACGTGCCTCTCCTCGCGCTCCATTTCGTGCGGCTTGCGGCGAAGCGCATCGGCGTGCCCGAGCCCAGGCTCACTCCGGCGAGCGTGACCGAACTCCAACGGTACGACTGGCCGGGAAACGTTCGCGAGCTGCAGAACGTCATCGAGCGGGGAGTGATCCTGAGCCACGGCGGTCCACTGCGGCTCGACCTCCCGCTTCGCAGCGTGCGCGTGACGCCGAAGTCTCGCGGATCCGAGCGCGCGGCAGAGCCGCAGTTCCTGCACGAGGACGAGCGACGTCACCGCGAACGGGCGAGCGTGCTCGCGGCCCTACGGCATGCGAACGGCAAGATCTACGGTCGGGGCGGCGCCGCCGAGCTGCTCGGCGTCAAGCCGACGACGCTCGCGTCGCGCATGAAGGCGATGGGGATTCGCAAGTCTCAGGATCACCATTCGTGACGGGGCGGGACGTCAGTTCGAGCCGCTGATCGCCGTTGCTGAGCGTGAATCGATGGCTTCGCCAGGTCGGTCACGTTCGCTTGCTTCCGCTCAAACGAATGTCCCGCATGGCACGCCTCTACGAGATTCGAATCAAGGACACTGACGCAGGACGCTGGGCCAACTTCGCCGATGTCGGCTTTGGCATTGGACAGGCTCTACCGGTCCTGGTCGAAGGTCTGCGGACTGAAGAAGGCGGGCTTTTCCTCGTTCAGGAACCCGAGATCCATCTTCATCCGGATGCGCAACTCGCAATGGCTGATTTCCTGATCGACCTCGTTAGAAGCGGCAAGCGCGTGATTGTTGAAACGCACAGCGAGGCACTTCTGCTTCGAGTTCGGCACGCGATCGTCGACGCGCGTCGAAACGGTCGAACACGGGCTCGGCTGAACGCGGACGACGTGGGAGTCATCGTTGTCGACAAGAAACCCGACGGAACGAGTCATGCAGCGAGGCTCGAGGTCGACGAACTCGGCCAAATAAAGCAATGGCCCGCGCATTTCATGGAACAGGCCACGAACGAGCGGCTGGCGATAATGGAAGACATGATTCGCAAGACAGGGCGCCGGATGTCGCATGTCCGATGAGTGCGTCGTCGATACCAAGATCCTCGTCAGCGCGAATGAACCGCTGAGCGTACCCCCCCAAACCCGGGTCCTCATTCGACTGCCGCCTGAGATTGCTCCGGCGAATTCAACGTGGAGAACTACTCGTGCTGATCAGTCCGCGGATGATCGCGGAGTATCAAAGCAAAGTCGCAAGCCCGAGGAACGATTTCGTTGATGCGTTCCTCGCGATTGTCATGTCGAGAGACCGATGCGTACCGAATTGGCCGCGCTGGGGCGGGAGCGAAAGAGAGCGCGCCCGGAAGTGTCGATTTCCGAATGAGGACGTCCACGTGCTTCGCACAGCACTTCGGCCAAGAAAGGGGAGCATCGTATTTACCGAGGAACGCCGGATGCTGGGAGCCGACGCGTGCATTCATCGGGAGTTCGACGTTCACATTTTGTCGCCATGAGACTTTCGAAGGTGGCGTTGAGTAGGTGGCTTGTGACGACGAACTAGAGGCTGCGAAGGAACTCGACGAGGTCGCGCTTTTCGTCCGTCGTGAGGTCGCCGCCGAAGTCGTGGCCCGTGTTGCGGTTTCCCGGGAGTCGCGTGTCGAGCGTGAACTCCTGTTCCGGGTTGCCGACGGAAAACGTGACGGGCCGGTCCTTCGGGTGCTCGAGCAACGCCTCGAGCGTCGGGACCGATCCGTCGTGAAGATACGGTGCCGTAGCCCAGCACGCGCGCAGCGGCGCAACGCGGATCCAGCCGAACGCGCGCGTCACGATCTCGAACCGGCCGGGCCGCCCGGCATCGCGCACGACCGAGAAGGGCAGCGTCTCGATCGCCGTGACGGCGTACATCGAGTCGGTGCCGATGCCGCCCGCCGCAAAGTCGTCCGCCTCGTCGGCCTTGATGACGCGGTCGCCGTCGACGTCGAACGGAAACAGCATCGACCGCGAACCGCTCCACGAACCGAAGTCGCGGTGCTCGTGATGACACGACTCGCAGGGAAGCGGCGCGCCCGGCGAGAGTCCGGCCATCGGGCTCTTGGCCTCGGGCCCGACGGGCGGATGGCTCATGTGGCACTCGAGACAGCGATCGGCGAGGCTCGGGAAACGGGAGAGCGGCACCTTGTTCTCCGATGGCGAGTAGTTGTGGCAGTTCGCGCAGGTCACCTCGATGCGATCGTCGACGGAGCGGCCGACGTCGATGGGAGCGATGAGCGGCGGAGCCGGCTCCGCTGCCTCCCAGCGCTCCGGCACGTAGAGCAGTACTTGCTGATTTCGGATGGAGCCGACGATTCGATTGCGGAAGATCGCCTCGCCTCGCTTCACGCGCTCCGGGTCGAGGTCCGTGCGGACCAGCGCTTGCGGCACGTCGTCGCGGTAGAGAATCTCGCGCAGCTCGCGCGCACGGAACTCCTCCGGGATGTCGAGGAACCTCTGCGGCGCGAGCGGGCCCTCCGGCGTCAGCGGCTCGGCGTGCGAGAGGTTGTCCGACCACTGCATGCCGTCGGGCGAATCCGCGGTAATCGCAAACGTCTCGATGTTGCGACGGTCGAGGTTGATCGCGCGCGCGGCGAGCCTACGATCGCGCGTGTCGAGCCCGAGCGAGCGATAAGCCGCCTCCTCGTCGAGATTCGCGGCGCCCTGGTACCACGCGAACCAGTCGTAGTCGATCGCCGAATCGTTGCCGCTCCAGTTGAAGTGGTCGAGTCCGCGCACGCCCATGTGCCCGGGCAGGCTCACGGGATTGAAGACGGGCGGGTCCTTCTTCGTGAGCCATCGCGGAATGCCGCTCGCGTATCCGAGCCGCTCGCTGCCGGGCGCCGACGCGTCCGCGCTGAACTCCCTCGTCACGTCCTGCCGCCCCGGCCCTTGCAGCACGAGCCGGGCGCGCACGAGGTCCGATGATTCGTAGCCCATCGCGCGACGGAACTCTGCGGTCGTGACGACGCCGTTCCCGTCGAGGTCGAGCTTGCGATCGGGCGCGAGGCGATTGCGACGACGAATGACGTCTTCGGAGTCGGGCTTGCCGCCTCCGTCCATGTCGATCACGAAGTCGTCGTCGAGCGCTTTGCACGTCGCGAACATCAGCCCGTAGTCGAGCTTCGCGTTCTGCAGACCCGGCACGGGCGTACCCGTCTCGGGGTTCGCGCCGCCGTGGCAGAAGACGCAGTTGAATCCGTACCGCCCCGTCCCGCGCCCCGTGGTCGCATCCTTCTCCTCGCGCACTCCGAGGAAGCCCGTCGAGATCGAGTACTTGTCGACCGTGCCCGCAGGGTCGTCGGCCGCGGGCGTCAGCCCGAACACCTTCGGGTTGCCGAGGATCCCACCTTTGAGGTGGAGTTCCTTCGTCACCAAGACGTCGGGCTTGCCGTCGAGATCGAGATCCACGGCGACGTTGCGGATCGAGAGATCGATGTCGTCGTGGAACCGCAATCCGAAGAGCACCGAGTACTGCTGAGCGTTCGTGGAGACCCGCGGGCTCGAGGGGTCGAGCCAGTTCACGGGATGCGTCGGACCGATGTAGCCGAGCAGGATTTCCCGGCGCTCCGCTTGCTCCGACGTGCGCGTGTAAATGATTCCGCACACTGCAACGACGGGAATCGTTGCCAGGAGGTGAAGCCAGTGGATCCGTCCGCGTGAAGCCTGAGCGCGAGCGTCATGCATCCGACATCGCCTTCGCGTGCGACTCGATCGAGTGGGTAAAGCGCTGATTCTAGCCGCGTGTTCGGTGGAGGGGCAAGGAACCCCGAACCCGCGATGAATGCCGTGCCGTTCGCAACCGTCTGGGCGCGACGTTTGCGTGCGCGGCGCCCGCCGATTCGAGGGAGTGCCCGCCGGGATCCCGCCTGCGGAACCGGCGGACGTCAACCGACAAACGGAATGGCAGGCAACCAACAGGATTGAAGGAGTCACTCATGGAAATGCGCGTGACCGGGACCCGGAACGCCCGGAGGACGGTTGGCGTGGCCTTGGTGATTGCGTCGATGGCATCGGTGTTTCAGGGCTGCGGCGGGGGCGGCAGCAGCAAGCACGCCGCATTCGAGACCGCGGAATTGCGCGGCGATCAGGAGCGACCGATTCCCGTACAGTCGTCCGGGTCCGGCGTCGCGACCTTCACGGTGAGCGAGAACCACGATCAGATCCTCGTGGATCTCCAGACGACCGGCCTTCAAGACGTCACCGGCGCCCACATCCACGCGGGCGCACTCGGCGAGGCGGGCCCGATCATCTTCAGTCTCTTCGATGGTCAAAGTGGCCCGTTCCCGTCGCCGCTCCTGGTCACCCTCACGAGCGCGAACCTGATGCCTCATCCCGAGGTGGGCATTTCGACGTTCGAGGACGCCGTCACCGCGATCTTGAATGGGAGTGCTTACATCAACGTGCACACTCAGGCTCATCCCGGCGGCGAGATTCGCGGACAGATCGGGCCGCTCACCTTGCGCACGCATCTCACCGGGCCGCAGGTCGCGCCACCGGTCGATTCGACGGCGGCCGGGAACGCGACGCTCCAGCTGAATTCGACTCACGATCGCATCGCCGTCACGCTCGACACGGTCGGTCTTGCGTCGGTCACCGACGCCAGGATCCGGATCGGATCGGTCGGGGAAAACGGCCCGGTCATCTTCGAGCTGCATACGCCGGCCGATGGCGTCTTTCCGTCGAGGTTGCGAACGACGCTCACCGCGGCGAACCTCGTCGAGCAGCCCGCGTTCGGAATCAATACGTTTCCCGACGCGGTGAACGCGATCCTCAGCGGCAATGCCTTCATCGAGGTGAACACGGTCGGCAATCCGGATGGGGCATTGCGTGGGCAACTCGGCGGCTTGACCCTCGGCGTGACGCTTGGCGGCGGTCAAGAGGTCCCGCCCGTCGCCACGACTGCCACCGGAACGGCGCTCGTCCGGATCGTCCCCGCGGGTGATCGCGTCAGCCTTTCACTCGACACAACGGGCATCGACACCGGAAGGGGAGTCGAGATTCACTCGGGCCGTTTGGGTGAAACGGGCGCCGTGATCTTTTCTGTCGTCCCGTCGGAGACCGCGACGCTTCCGCCGACGATGACCGTGACCCTCACGTCTGTGGACTTGCAAGCCCAACCGTCGGCTGGGATCAGCACCTTCGACGAGGCGTTGGCCGCTCTCGTCTCGGGGAATGCATTCGTCACCGTGACGACGCTTGCCAATCCCGACGGCGAGATCCGCGGACAGATCGGCGTCGTCACGCTGACCTCGACGTTGAACGGATCGCAAGAGGTGCCACCCGTCACGACGTCGGCGACGGGCACCGGCACCGTTTCCTCGAACGCCTTCCAGACCGGGATGAACGTCGTGCTCAACACCGTGGGGCTCGTCGGGCCGCTGGACGCGACCATTCATTTTGGGCCGCCGGGCGACAACGGACCGATCCTGTTCACCGTTCACCATTCGTCGACCGGACCCCTGCCGCCCACCGTGGGCGTGGTCCTGACAGCCGACGACCTCGTGCCGCAGGGCGACGTCGGCATCAACACGTTCGCCGACGCGATGCGAGCGCTGCTCAGCGGAGACACCTATTTCAACGTGGCTACCGAGGCCCAACCGTTCGGCGAAATTCGCGGGCAGATCGCACCCGTCGGACCGTGACACTCGGACGAGATTGAGCTGAACTCGTACCGGGCACGGCGCCGGAAACCGCTCCGGCGCCGTGCCGTTTTGCCTCCGGGGTCCAGCCCGAGCAACGCGGTGGTCGCATCCGAACACGTCGGCAGATCCCCTCGGACGCGTCCGGGACGTTGATCCTCTCCCGATTTCATGAATAATCCCGGTTAGAATTGCCTGCCAGCGTCTCACACCAACTTGAGGTCTTGCCCCGATGCCTCGGCTCATCGTGCTCGAAAACGCGAAAGAACGCGTGCTCGAACTGAACGACGGATCCATTGCGATCGGTCGCCACCCCGACAGCCAGATCGTGCTCCAGAATCCTCGCGCTTCCCGGCAGCACTGCCGGATCGAGCCGACGGGAGGCGGATACCGGGTCGTCGACGCCGGCAGCCAGAACGGAACCTACGTGAACGGGCGGCTCGTCACGTCGCGCGAGCTTCGCGACGGGGACTGCATCGAGGCGGGCGGCGCCCGCATCTTCCTCGGCCGAATCCCGGAGGACGATCCCGGCACTCTGGCCGATGCTCCCGAGGCGAGCCGGACGATACGCATCGACGAGCCCGTTCCGATGCCCACGCGCGAGGAGTTCGAAGAGCTGCGTCGGGAGCGGAGCCGCCTGATCCGGCTCCAGCGAATCAATCGCGCGATCACCTCCGAGCTCGATCTGAAGCGGCTGCTCGACGTGATCATGGACTGCGCCATCGAGCTGACGAACGCGGAGCGCGGCTTCCTCCTCCTCAAGGATGGCGAGGCGCTTCGCTTCGAGGTCGCGCGCAACTTCACTCGCGAAGAAGTGGCGAACCCCGAGGCTGCCGTGAGCCGCTCGATCGCCGAGAAGGTGATCGAG
This sequence comes from Planctomycetota bacterium, assembly GCA_016178505.1. GTDB lineage: Bacteria > Planctomycetota > JACOTG01 > JACOTG01 > JACOTG01 > JACOTG01. Next base: position 1,762 of record JACOTG010000101.1, on the reverse strand, counting down.
AGCGGTGAGCCGCTGCTTTCAGTGAATGCGCTCGAAGACACGCGTCTCGAGTCCGCGCGCTCGATCGAAGTGCTCGGTCTGCGTTCCGTCCTGTGCGTGCCGCTATGCGTGCGCGAGCGGGTGATCGGCGCGATCTACCTCGACAACCGGCTGCACCAATCGGTGTTCGATCCCGAGGACTTGCGCACGCTGGAGGGCTTCCGCGACCAAGCCGCCATCGCCATCGAGAACGCGCGCCTCTATCGCGAGCTGAAGGATCAAACCGAGCGCGTGGAAGGACTCAACCAAGAGCTGACGGCGACGGTCATCACGCAAAAAGGGGAGATCGAAGAAACGCGCAGCAAGCTTCGCGAGAAGCAGCACGTGCTCGAGCAGAAGTACACCTATAAGAACATCATCGGCTCCTCGCGTGCGATGCAGACGATGTTCCGGCTGCTCGATCGCGTGATCGACTCGGACGTCCCGGTTCTCATCCAGGGCGAGAGCGGCACCGGCAAGGAGCTGGTCGCGCGGGCGATCCACTTCAACAGCGTGCGTCGCGAGGCGCGGTTCGTCAGCGAGAACTGCGCGGCGCTCCCCGAGACATTGCTCGAAGCCGAGCTGTTCGGCTACATGCGCGGCGCATTCACCGGCGCCACGCGCGACAAGAAAGGTCTGTTCGAGCTGGCGCACAAAGGCACGCTCTTCCTCGACGAGGTCGGGGACATGAGCCATGACATGCAGAAGAAGCTCCTCCGCGTGCTCCAGGAAAAGGAAGTTCGGCCCGTCGGCGGGAAGGATGCGATCCTCATCGACGTCCGCATCGTCTCGGCGAGCAACAAGGACCTCAAGGAGCTGGTGGCACGCGGCCTCTTCCGCGAGGACCTCTACTTCCGGCTGCAAGTCGTGACCGTCGATCTTCCGCCGCTTCGCGATCGAGCCGAAGACATTCCGCTGCTCGTGCACCACTTTCTCCGGCACTACTCGACGAGCCTGAAGCGCACGATGCCGAAGATGCATGCGGACGTCATGGCCCGGCTGGTCGACTACGAATGGCCGGGAAACGTGCGCGAGCTGGAGAATGAAGTGCTGCGGATGCTCACCCTCGGCGGCGACGAGATCACTCTCGACGTGTTGTCGCCGTCGGTCCGCGAGCGGTTGCTGCAGCGGGCCATCGACGTGCGCGAGGTGGTGCGGGACCTCAACCTGCTCGTCGACAAGGTCGAGCGCGAGGAGATCGAGCGCGCCCTTCGGATCGCGGAAGGCAACAAGACCAAGGCGGCGGCGCTGCTCAAGATCAGCCGCTTCACGCTGCAGCGGAAACTCGCCAAGTTCGGAATCGTCACGGAGGACGAGTGAAACGAAGATTGTGGGCCGCGCTCGCATCGGCGATCGTGCTCGTGGCGCTCGGCGCGCGAGCGGACGTCGTCTACCTGCGCGCGGGTGGCAAGGTCGAAGGCGTCGTCGTCAGCGAAGGCAGCGACTCCGTGCAGGTGAAGACGCGATTCGGGATGCAGACGATCGCGCGGGTGGACGTGCTTCGCATCGAGAAGAAAGACACGCCCGAACAGATCTACGCCCAGCGGCTCGCGTCGCTGAAGGCAGACGACGTTGCCGGATTCCTCGATCTCGCGCGCTTCTGCAAGGAGAACAAGCTGACGGTCGAATGGAAGGCTGCGCTCGAGAAGGTCGTCTCGCTCGACTCGGACAACGCCGAGGCGCAGACCGGGCTCGGTCGCGTGAAGTTCGACGGCGCGTGGATGACGCCGGCGGAGAAGGCGGA
>JACOTG010000075.1 GCA_016178505.1 Planctomycetota bacterium | reverse complement strand
TCACGCCGAGCACGCCGACCACCGCGACGCGCTCGCCTTTCATTTCGCGACCAGATTCACCGTCACGATCGTCGTCTCGCCGGTACGGACGATCGCGTCGACGGTCTGCGTCGCGAATCCGTCGGCGGACACTTCGAGACGATAACCACCCGGACGCAGTGCCTGGTCGATCATCGCGAGCGCCGCGGGCATCGAGTCCCATCCCGCGGCGACCCCGTCTTTGCGATCCCGTCCCGTGAAACTCACGGGAATCGCTTCGCCGGCGGCATCCCGCACGATGCAACGAGCGTTGATCCAGTGACCGTCGCCGCGCTTCACCCCGATGCGGATGCGGCCGCACGGATCGACGTCGACCGACGCTCGAGCGTCGCCTTCGTCAGGGATATCGATCTCGCTCGTCGCGTCGCTCCAGTAGGCTTCGCTTCCGAAGAGATTCGCCCCGGGGCGCACAACCATTCGATATCGTCCGGGTTCGAGCCCCGTGAACCGAAAACGATTGTCGACGCCGCGCTCTTCGCGCTCGAACGTCGGCATCGGACCTTTCGAGCCCTGCTTCCAGAGCCCGAGGCTGCACTTGCCGATCACCGCGCCATCCGAAGCGCGAACGGTGACCACGAGCGACGGCCGCGGGCGGCGCGGCTCGAGATCCACGCGATGCACGCGCTCCTCGCCGACGCCGCCGGCCGTGCCCTCGCCCGTGTAGGGCGCGAATTCTTCGGACGTGACCGACAATTTGTATGACGCTCCCGGCACGAGGACGATCGGCATCGGGCCGAACACCGCATCGCGGGTCGTCGCCTGATCACCGCACTGGACCATCACCGTCACCGACGGGACGGGCTGGTCTCCCGATCGGACGTCGACGACGAGCGTCGAGAGCGGGATGTCGAAGTCCACTTTCGTCGCGGGAGCGGTGACGACGCGATGGACATGGTCGCGGACGGACGCGTCAGCGAGCGCTCCCCGGTGAATCCGGGGCAAGTCCTCGACGGCGACTCCGACGGTTCCGCGTGGCAAGGACTCGAATCGAAAGGCGCCCTCGTGATCGGTGTGCACGGTGCGCTGAGGCGCGTCGATCGTGCCGTCCGCGAAGCGCACCAACTCGTCGTCGATCCGTTCGCCCGTGTCCGTCCTCCACGCGAGGACGGTGGCACCGGCAACGGCTCCCTTTCCCGCGAGACGAACGTGACCCTCGACGGCGACGCCTGTCGTCAACACGAGCGTCGGCGCGCCGTGTTCCGCTCCGACTTCCACGTCCGCGAAATCCGACGCCGCGCACCAGCCCGTCTTCGTCGCGACGATTTGAAATCGGCCGGACTCCGCGCGGCGAATGCGGTAGCGGCCCTCCGCGTCGGCGACCGCAGAGACGACGACGCCCGCGATGGCTGCGTCCGACGAAAGACGAAACAGCGAAACGACGGCACCGGCCGCCGCCGCGCCTCCTTCTTCGAGGACCTTGCCGGTGAGGATGCCGGCACGCCGGAGCGTGACGTCGACTCGATGTTCGACGGGCGGCTCGGCTGCGGCCGGCACGTTCAGGCCGACGACCGCCAAGTCGTAGCCCGGGTGGTCGACCGAAACGTCGAGCCTTTGGACCGGGGTCACGCCTCGGAAGAGGCTCGACACGTCGAGCCGCGTCTCGCCCGTTCGATTCGCGTTCGCGCGAACGGCGTCGAACGGCTCGACGTCTCCGTCGAGGAGCGCGCGCACGCGGAGCTTCGGCTCTTCGAGTAGCGTCGCGTCGAAGTTCACCAGGCGAACGACGAGCACGTGCGCGGGTCGCACCGTTTCCGCGACAGATGGCGCGATCTCGGCCGGCGCGGCAATGGGCGCGGGCGCGGGCCCTGACGGTACCTTCGGTGTCTCGGCAGGCGCCGCCGTTTGCGCCTCCTCGATCGGCGACTCGTGGCGTGCACGCTCGCGCGTGTCGCGCCCACCGCGTGGCCCTGTCGCAACGACGGCGACGAGTGCCGCGACCGCAAGGCTCGCCACCAAGAGCCCGCGACCGATCTTCACGAGTTCGCCTCCCGTCGTCCGGGGTCTGACCCCATTAGCCGGCGGGGCGTCATCGAGGCAGCAGCGCTGCGATCACGTCCGTCGTTTCGTTCGCCCGGACCAGCGCGTCGACGGTCTGCGTCGCGAAATGGTCGGCCGAGATCTCGATCGAGTAGCGGCCCGGCGGGAGTACCGGGTCGACGTGGGCTTGCGGACCGTAAACGGTTCCGGACAGCGTGACGCCGTCCGGGGATGGGAATACGGCATCGATCGGCTGTCCGCTCGCGTCGCGAATGCGGCAGTGCGAGCCGATGAATCCGCCGTTCGAGTCCGTCACCGTCAGGCGAAGGCGGCCGCCGCGCGCGACCGTGACTCGAAGCTCGACGTCGCCGCTCTCGAGGAGTTCCGTGGTTGTGGTCGCGTCGGTCCAATACTCGTTGCCGGCGTAGAGCGCGCCGCCGGGACGGACGAGCACTCGGTAGTGGCCAGGCTCGAGATCGTCGAGGCGAAACCGATTGTCGGTGCCATCGACGGTGCGACGAAGGATCGGAACCGGTGAAGCGGAATCTCCCAGCCACAGTCCAAAGCTGCACACTCGAATCGCGGCGCCAGTCGCGTCGCTCACGACCACGACGATCGCCGCTCGCGGACGGCGCGGCACGAGATCGACGCGATATATCGCCCCCCCGCCCGCACGAGCGCTTGTGAAGTCCCCCTCGATCGGCTCGTAGCCTTCGTGTGTGACGCGCACGTTGTGCTCGAAGCGACGGCGGCCGGCGTCGGCGCTGCGACCTCGGCGGGAACTTCCGTTCGCGCACCCTCGATCGGCCCGCTGTGGCGCTCGGGATCGCGCCGGCCACGCGGCCAATCGAGGACGACCGCGACAACGACAATCGCGAGCCCAAGCGCAACGAGTCCGCGCCCCGCTCTCACGACTTCGGGTCCCGTCGTCCGGGGTCTGACCCCGTTGGCCGGCGACTCATGACGCTAGAAGCCGTGAGTGAGCGAGGGGTCGCGCAGCCAGCCGGATGCCTTCTTTTTCTTGCCGTCGAGGATGACGTAGCCGACGCCGCCTGGCGTCCACTCGGCGGCGTTGACCGTGGCGTCGGGGCCGAGTCCCGCGACGAGGACCATCGACTTCGTTGGGGCGAGCGGGTTCGTTGTGGCTTCGACGAGGGATTGCGTGCTTCTCGCCCACGTCTTGCCGGCAACGTCGAACGAGGCGGACGGGAGTGCGATCGGGAACGCCGACGCGAAGCGCGCCGCAACGGCGTTCGTCTCGGGCCGGCCGATGAGGACGACATGCGAGCGCTTCAGCTCCTCGTCGGTGACGTCGACGTCGCGCTTCACGGGGATGTCCTTCTGCGCCCAGCTTCGCACCTGGCGATCGTGCAGGCGCTGCGCCGCGAACCGGTTCGCGGCCTCGTCCGCGCGCGTGCCGTAGACGATCAGCGCGTGATCGAAGTCGTCCTGGTAGGACGTGATCGAATACGCGGCTCCGTCGACCACGAGGTGGTCACCCAAAGGATCGACGGCGAGCGTCTTCGGCGGCGCGTCGGCCGTGAACTTCAGGGAAGTCGTCGCGCCTTCGAGCCACACGGTTTTCGTCTCGCTCTTCTTCTCGGTCGTGAGAATGACGTCGATCGGGAAGCGATAGGCCGCGCCCTCCTGCACGAGCGAAGCCTCGATCGTCCACGAATCGCCGCTCTTCTGCGACTCGACCTGGTCGAGACGAACGCGCGGCGCGCCGTCGCGCGTCGTCCATTGATCGAAGAACCAGCCGAGGTCTTCGCCTGCCGCGGCCTCGGCGCCCTTTCTGAGATCGGCGGTCGACATCGTCTTGCCGCCGAATCGCGAGCCGCAATCGTTCATCGCCTTCAGGAACGCCTCGTCGCCGATCGCGCGGCGAAGCTCGTGGAGCACGCACGCGCCCTTCCCTTCGGCGATCTGGTGCCAGATGTCGGTCGCGTAGTCGAAGCTCAGCGTGGCAAGCGCGCGATCGGCCGCGCCGTTTCGACCGACGGCGGCGCAGTACTGTGCGCGCGCGGCCCCGAGCGATTCGTGCAGCGCCGCGAGACGTTTCTCGTCGCCCTTCTTCTCCGCTTTCTTCTCGGCCTCCGCGGCGGCGTAGTAGCGCGGCCAACCGGCGGCGATCCACAGATCCGCGTCGCTCGCGGGCAGCACGGTTCCGCGCCACGGTGGCACGAAGCCGGCCGGGTCGGCCTTCGGCTCGTCGTCGTCGGCATCGGCGACGTCGTCGTCCGATTCGTCGTCCGCGTCGGAGTCTTTTTCGGCGCGAGCGTCGTGATCGTGCATCGTGTTCGCCGCTTCCGCCGCCGCGCACGCCTCGGGAGACGGAAGGTTCGGAGCGTCGGGTCGCAGCAGAGTCCAGCCGGAGCTGACGAGCGGCACGATGTCCTTGTGATCCCGCTTCTCCTGGTCGGTCGCCTCCCACGTCACGCCGTTTGGCCGGCCGAAGTAGGCCCACGTCATCATCTGCTTCGCCATGTCGGTCGTGGTGACCTTCGCGTCGACCGAGTGCGCGGAGCAGATCGGCGGCGTCGAGAACGCGAGCGTTCCGAATCGCAGATCGATCTTCCCCGCGTGGCCGCGGAAGAGCTCGAGCCACTTGAGATCGCGATCGGCGGGTTGGAAGAGAAGGCTCGACGGCTTGCCCGCGATCGGATCCACGACGTACTCCGAGCGGACGTCGGGATCCTTCGTGTTGTTGCAGCCCCAGTAGAAGCCCTTCGTGCCGCCCGGCCATTCGTCCTTGCTCGAGCGCCACAGCTTCGTCTTGTACGTGCCGAGCTCGAGCATCGCGATCTCGTTCGTCTTCACGTCACCGATGAGCCACTCGTTCGCGTAGAGGCCGTTGTTCTTCTCGCGAAGGATGCGCGCGACGTCGTCGATCGACTCGCCGTACTGCGCGGCCTCGCGGATGCGCGAGACCTCGCTGGTGCCCGACACGTCGAAGGGCCCTTGATCGATCGTCGTCTCGGTAATGAGCACGCCGGCGTCGTTGATGTAGTAATCCATCCCCGACTGCACGGCGGCCGGGTAGCCTTGCATGAGGACGCGGTGACCCTTCGCCGGCTTGACGTCGATCATCACGTTGAAGTCGCGCGAGATGTAGAGCCCGAACATCGTGATGTGGCCGAAGACGATCTTGCCGTCGGCGGTCGCGGGGCCGTTCGCGGCGAACGCGCTGCACCGATCGAGGCGACCCGGCGCGGGGCCGCCCGGGTACGGCTGCTTGAAGACGCGACCCTCGAGCCCGGTCGGCGTCACCGCGAGCGCACCCTCGAGGCACATGACTTCCGTCCAGGAGTTCAGCGTCACGACGTCGAGGAAGTCGACGGGTCGCTTGTCCCACTTGGCGCCGTGTGCGGCCGCGCCGTCCGCGATTCCCTTCATCTCGAGGCGAAGCTCGTCGGTGTAGCGGCGCGAGAAGAGTGAGTCGCACATCAGGCGCAGCCACTTCCACGATTCCTTCGGCGATTCCGCCGAGCTGGTGCGCGCGCTGCGCCCGACGAAGCCCTCGATCTCCTTCGAGAGGAGCCAGCCGTGCTGGTAGCCGCGCTCGTACGGCTCGCCTTCGATGTGCAGGTAGACCCAGCCCGCTTGGTCGTAGCGATAGCCGGGGCCGTAGCGCGAGACCGCGGCCGCGGCGAGCGGTGGAGGCTCCGTGGGTCGCAGCTCGATCTCGTCGAACCACGCGCCGCCGGATGCGTCCCTGCCGGCGATCGCGCAACGAATGCGATCTTTCGACGCGGTCGCCGTGAACGGGATCGACACGCGCGTCCACGCCTGCGAGCCGAGGATCGGCGACGTGTGGAACGAGAGCGGGAAAGAATCCATCGCGATCGTCGCCCCCGCGTCCGCCCCTGCCGCCGCGATCGCGGCTGCGCGCACCCACCCCGCCAGTTCGTAGGTCTTGCCGATCTCGAGCGCGACCGGGTCGGAGATCCACGAGCCGCCCGCCGTCAGCCGCAAGCTCTTCGCCCCGCCGTGAGCGACTTCCGCGTCGCGCTCGGCCTTGCCCGATTCCGCGTGCCAGCCCGCCGGCACCGCGTCGCTGCCCGGACTCTCCATCGAGGGGTTCGGCGCCAGGTTGATCGGCTCGGTCGAGCCAGGCGACGCCAGCACGCCGAGACCCACGAGAATCGAACTCAACGAGATCATGGGATCCTCCGTAACGTTCGGTCGAGCGATGAGGCCGCCGATTCTACCCGGCCCCCGCCGCCCCTCGATAGCGGCCGCTGCACCGCCACCCGGCCACCGTCTATTGGGGTCAGACCCCGTTCGACGGACGGCTGTGGCATGGTCACGTCACGACGCGATTGCCGTCATCTGGGGTCTGACCCCATTAGCCGGCGAGGACGTTGAGGGCGGAGCCGGCGCGGAACCACGCGATTTGTTCGGCATTGAGCGTGTGCTTGAGCGTGATCGTGTCGCGCATGCCGTCGGCGTGATGGAGGATCGCCGTGACGGGCGCGCCGGGCGCCAGCTTCGCGAGCCCGACGATCGAGACGCGGTCGGTCTCGCGCACGCGGTCGTAGTCGGCGGGGTTCGCGAACGTGAGCGGCAGCACGCCTTGCTTCTTGAGATTGGACTCGTGGATGCGCGCGAAGCTGCGCGTGAGGATCGCGGCAGCGCCGAGGTGGCGCGGCGACATCGCGGCGTGCTCGCGGCTCGAGCCCTCGCCGTAGTTCGCGTCGCCGACGACGACCCAGCGCAAACCGTTTGCCTTGTAGGCGCGCGCGATCGCGGGGATCGCGACTCCCTTTTCGCCGGTGACGAGGTTGGTGCCCTTCCCCGCCTCGCCGGTGAACGCGTTCACCGCGCCGAGGAACATGTTGTCGCTGATCTTGTCGAGATGCCCCCGGTACTTGAGCCACGGCCCTGCCGGCGAGATGTGATCCGTCGTGCACTTCCCTTTCGCCTTCAAGAGGAGCGGCAGCTCGACGAAGTCCTTGCCGTCCCACTTCGGGAACGGATCGAGGAGCTGCAGACGATCGCTCGTTGGAGACACCGCGAGCTTCACGGCATCGGGGTTCGCGGCGGGCGCTTCGTAGCCGGCGAGGTCGCGCACGAAGCCGTTCTTCGGCAGATCGGGCGCGGGCTTCGGCGGCTCGAGCTTGAACGGCTTGCCCGCGGAATCCATGAGCGTGTCGGTCATCGGGTTGAAGTCGAGCCGCCCCGAGAGCCCGTACGCGAGCACGACCTCGGGGCTCGAGATGAACGCGAGCGTGTCGGGGCTGCCGTCGTTGCGCCTCGGAAAGTTGCGATTGAACGACGTGATGATCGCGTTCTTCTTGCCGGGCTTGATCTCGTCGCGCTGCCACTGGCCGATGCACGGGCCGCACGCGTTCGCGAGCACCTTCGCGCCGACCGCTTCGAGCTTCGCGAGCTGGCCGTCGCGCTCGATCGTCGCGCGGATCTGCTCCGAGCCGGGCGTCACGAGGAGCGGCACCTTCATCTTCGCGCCGTGTTTGGTCGCCTGCTCCGCGACGTCGGTCGCGCGCGCGATGTCTTCGTACGACGAGTTCGTGCAGCTTCCGATGAGCGCGACCGAGAACGTCTCGGGATAATCGTTTTTCTTCGCGTCGGCGCCGAGCTTCGACACCGGCCTCGTGAGATCGGGGGTGTGCGGCCCAACGACGTTCGGCTCGAGCTTCGAGAGATCGATTTCGACGATGCGCTGGAAATACTTCTCGGGGCTCTTCTCGACTTCGGGGTCGGCCACGAGGAGCGAAGCGTGCTTCTTCGCGAGGTCTGCGAGAGGCCCGCGGCTCGTACCTCGCAGGTACGCTTCCATGCGCGAATCGAACGGGAACATCGACGTCGTCGCGCCGAGCTCCGCGCCCATGTTCGTGATCGTGCCCTTGCCGGTCGCGCTGATCTCGGCCGCGCCTGGGCCGAAGTACTCGATGATGCGATTCGTGCCGCCGTCCACCGTGAGCACGCCGCAGAGATGGAGGATCACGTCCTTCGGCGACGTCCATCCGGACGGTTTTCCGGTGAGGCGCACGCCGACGAGGTTCGGGTAGAGCACTTCCCACGGGAAGCCGGCCATCACGTCGACCGCGTCCGCGCCGCCGACGCCGCACGCGCACATGCCGAGGCCGCCGGCGTTCGGCGTGTGCGAGTCGGTGCCGATCATCAGTCCACCGGGGAACGCGTAGTTCTCGAGCACGACCTGGTGGATGATCCCCGCGCCCGGTTTCCAGAAGCCGATGCCGTACTTGTTCGAGGCCGAGCGCAAGAAGTCGTAGACCTCGCGGTTCTCCGACATTGCGACCTTCATGTCGTCGGCCGCGCCGATGCGCGCGCGAATCAGGTGGTCACAGTGCACGGTCGACGGCACGGCGACGCTGGCGCGCCGCGCATGCGCGAATTGCAGCAGCGCCATTTGCGCCGTCGCGTCCTGCATCGCTACGCGATCCGGACGAAGCAGCAGGTAGCTTTTCCCGGCGTTGAGCTCTTGCCCGTCCGGATCATCGAGGTGACCGAGGACGACTTTCTCCGCAAACGTGAGCGGCCGACCCAGCCGCCGCCTCACGACGGCGAGCCTCTTCTCCATCGTGGCGTAGACGTTTCCGACGAACTCCGGCGTGCTGTCGATGATCATGCGCATCCTCTCCGTTCGAGATTCCAGTTGACGCGGCATTCTACAAATGACGCATACGGAGCCTGCTACGAAGATCCCTCCATCGCGTGATCGAGCAGTGCGAGCCTCAGGCAACGCGTTGGACGTCGACCGTGTATCCCAGGCTTTTGAGTCGTTTGACGTGGTATCGCAGTTGCCTCTCGGGGTTTAGACGATCGAAGTGGTGGGGGCCCAGGTCTTTGTAGTCGCATTCGTTTTTCAGCATGTGCCAGATCGCGATGAGCATCGTGTGGCCGACGGCGACGATCGCCCGTTTCTTGCCGCGTCGCGCCGCCAGGCGGCGGAATTGCGCGCTGGCGTATGTGTTT
>JACOTG010000074.1 GCA_016178505.1 Planctomycetota bacterium | reverse complement strand
GTAGGTAGGAAGGATGATCATCCGGGCGCTTCGAGTTTGCTCCGTACGACCACTCATCTACTGCCAGTTGCCGTCGTCGTAGCCGTCCATGAGTTCCTCGAGTCGGCGAAACAGCGCGTCGAGTTCGCCTTCGAGCGCGCGGTCCTTCGTGTGATTGGCCTCGCCGGCGATGCAGCCGAGAAGCTCCTCGATGTCGTGGCGAGTGAGTTTGACGTGGTAGCGGCCGCCGCGCTCGAGCTTCGCCTTCGCGAAGACGTTCGACAGAAAGATCCCCGCGATTGTCTTCTCCTCGATGAGCCACCGCTCCCGTTCGATGAAGCTGACGTCCACGCGATCATCCGCCTTGATTCGTTTCTTGTCGGTCATCGATGTTCACCTCCATCCGGGTGATCACGTCGTCAACGACAGCTCGATCGCTACCTCCCCCGAAACTCGACGACGATCCAGAGCAGCACCGAAGCGGCGAGCGCGACGACGAGGATGACGAGGAACTGACTGAACACCTTCCGTCGAAGACTTCGAACGCCCACTCCGACTTTCAGCCGATCTGCGTGATTGAGCCGTCCCTCTCGAACGGGAGCGGAGTTTCGTCGTCGGGCGCATGGGCGTCAAGACTCGCAGCGTGGCGATTCAGAAACCGTACGTCCGGCGCGCGCTGATTCTGCATTCTCGGGCGGGACGCCTGAGCGTTCGATGCGGAGCGGCGGGGTAATCAGCGCCCGGACGGTTTGTTAACTAAAGGAGAATGGGGGAAGATTGATGAAGGTTGCCGGCCGGGCGCTCGAATTCATGGTTGGATCACTCTCCACGCGCCTTGTACCCGAGCGCGGCCGCTGAAGCAAGCAATTCGTTGCGTCAAGAGCGTCGATTCGGAACATCGAGCCATCTGATCCCGTCGAAACGCCCGAGGGAACGTCGTTCGTTAGGAGAATGGCCCAGCCGTTCATCTCTCAGGTCAGGCGCGAAACCTCTCCGAATCCATGCACCCCGCGAACTTGCATGGACCTCACGGACTTCGCCCTGCCCGGACCACGCGACGCTTTGTTCCCGAGAATGAGGCGGTTCGGGCGGGGCTTCTTCTCGCGATCTTTCCGGAATTCCCGAGCCTTGCGGCGGATCCGATTGCGTCGTAAGACTCAATGAGCTGAAGACCCGGAGAACTCCATGAAGGAAGCGCCAACCAGCGGGGAAGGCATCGCCGTGCGTTTTTCCATCGACTTGCATTCGACCTTTCGTCGACTTGTTCGATTCCTGGCCGTTGTCGCCATCGCCGCAAGTACGCCTCGCACAGCGGCTGCTGACAACATCGTCATCCCGATCCCCGGCGGCGATCTCTCAATCACACCGCCCGACTTTCCAGAGCTGAAGCGTCAAGACACCGGCGACGACCAGCTCAAGACATGGTGGACCGGGAAGATCGGCGCATCGGACACGACGATCGAGGTGCGGGTCTTCAAGAAAGCGGATTACTGGATCAACGATCCGGTCGACATGACCGCGTTCACGCGGGACCACTACTCGACCGCCTCTCGCGGTGGCGATCCCGCCTTCGACTGGGAATCCGAGGAACTGATCAAAGGTCCATTCGGCTGGGCTCCGTTCGCGAGCCTCGTTGCCGGGAAGATCCCGAACAGCGCGAGCGCGAAAGGAGAACTGATCGTGCTTGGCGGGGTCTTCGAATCCCATGCGTACGCCATCGAGATCACGAGCAAACCAGCCCTCGTCGCCGCCGATCGGAGCAAGGCGATGGAGTGGCTTCACAAAGGAGTCGTTGCGCATTGCAAATCCTACGATCCGAATTGGACGGCTGAAGAGATCCGAGCGCGATGGGAGAAAGACGTTGCCGATCCCAAGGTCCGCGCCGCACTCGAGAAGCCGATTCGGACGAAGCACTACCTCATCCTGACGAACTCGGCGGCGGGAAGTCTCTTCGCGAAGAAGATGGAGGAGGCGTACTCGAAGGTTCAGAAGACGTTCCCATTCCCGGAGGTCGAAGGGCGACGCCTCATGCCGGTCTTCGTGTTTCGGACGGCGACGCAGTATTTCGACTTCTACACCAACGTTTCAAAGCGTCCGCGCGCGGAAGCCGAGGAATCGAAGGGGCACGCTTGGAAGGATTACTACGCGACGTTCTACGACGCGGCAAACGATCCCGTTCACATCCACGAAGGCACGCACCAGATCTTCGCGAATCGACTCGGCCTCGAAGGCGGTGGCTCGTGGTTTCAGGAAGGGGTCGCGGAGTACATGTGCACCAGTCCGAACGATCGGAAGGGGTTCGCTCGGAACGCGGCTCGGCAGGGGAAATTCGTTCCGTTCAAGGAGTTCGTCGTCATCAAGGAGCTGGCGAGCAGCGGAGGCGCCGATGCATTCAGCCAATACTCCCAGGCGGCGTCGATCATCCAGTTCCTTCACGACAGCAAGTGGCAACCTCACAAGTTCGCGACGTTCCTTCACGAAATGGGGAAGCTCCGAAAGGAGGATGTCGCGAGCATCGAGGGCGTCATTCAATCCGTTTACGGCGTCGACCTCGACGGGCTGGAGAAGGAGTGGGTGAAGTACTGGTCGAATTTCTAGCGTCCGGACCTGCTGCCAGCCACGGCAACGAGAAGTCCGAAGAATCAAACCGGACGCCTCCCGGTCGACATGAGTTGTACAATGGCGGTCGAATTCCGGGGATACGGGCGGACGAACGACGAGCAACCGATCCTTGTCAGTAATCGCGAGGCGCATTTCTGTAGCGAGAGTCCATGCTTAGACGAATCGCGACGCTCCGAACGGACGCGGCTGGAAAACTCATTCAGACGGAGGACCTCGATCCGGAATCGCGATTTGTAATCAGCGTCGATACCAAGCCACAATCGGCGTATGCGATGGAGTCGAGAGAGAAAGTAGCGGAGTGGGTGAACAATTGCGTTCTTGGTGACATCCGGACACTTCACTATGGGATCAAGTCGGCAGATCGAGGATTGACATCGTCGGATGGCCGACGCTTCGGAGGCGGAAACTTCCTCTTAGCCAGCGCCTGCTGCAGCGCGATGGAATACGTCGCCTGGATTCGATTCGGCGAAGCCGACGCTGTCACGAACATTCGCAGGTACTGCGCTGCGTATCTCAATAGCATCGATACTCGTTATGGAAAGTTCATCGAACTAATTTGGAGATCGTTTCGCAATGGACTCGTTCATGGATGGTGGCCGCAATGTCCCCGCTTGCGCGGGGAGCCAGCAACTCGATTTCGAATGGGAGTCGGCATTTCTGCTGATGACCTTCACCTCGAAATAGACCCAAACCTAGAACGGCCGTCGTTCTCGATCAATGCCTCCCGGTTTTTCGCTGACTTCGAGCGTTCCGTTGACGAAGGTTTCCTGCCGTGGGTGCTGAGGGAATCGGATGATGGGGTCCTTGAGCGCGCAGCACCCGCTCTACTTGAAATTAGTGCGGCAGACCGAGTTGGCTTCCGGCAATTTGATGAAATTCGGAAGACTTACGAGTCGGGGCGCAAACGGTTGATGGGCAGGAGTGCTCAAGGGAGCGAATCGGACACATCGAATTCCTGCGGTTGAGTCGCCTCCACCGCGTGAGTCGATTGCGCTATGATCCTCGGGACGCGAGGAAGATCTGCACTCGGACGGAACTCGTTGAATAGAGGCTATTGCGGAAAAGACGAAGAATTCCGCCCGTGTGTCTTGTTCCTGGAACCATTCTCGCGTCCGAGGCGGACTACCGAGCAGGGCGGGGGAAGTCACGAGTTGCGAGACCCACGTTCACTCCGCCGCGGCCGCCGGCCCTTCTCCAACCCGCCTCAACTTCCCGAGCCCGAGAAACCGCTGACGGAGGACGTCGATCTCCTTCAGCGCGCCGTCGGCGTCATGGAACTGCCAGAAACTCCAACCGTTCGTCTGCGGATACGAGCGACCCGGAGACTTCATCCCGGCGGACGTTCGCGCAACCCCCGCCGCCATCGAGAGCGACGAGTAGCTCTTGCCGGCGAACGTCACCGTCCCATTCGATTCGATGCGTGCGGTGAGCTCGGTCCCCTTGTACTTCCGGACGAGCGCGAGCGGCGGGGAGATCAAGCGCGCGCGGATGAGATCGGCGGGCGTGACGTCGGTCCGTGGTGACGGCTTCCCAACGGGCGCCTTGCCCGGCGGCTCGGCTTCGACCGGAAAGTCGAACTGAGCGACGACGCGCGCGAGCGATGTGCGGATGTCGTTCGGATGCAGGTTCTGCGTCTTCTTCTTCACGAGGCGAACGATCGCGGGATCGGGCGCCGGACTGAAGATCTCGGAGAGGGCAGCACGGACCCTCTTGTCGACGAAGTACGCCTTCCAGAGAATCTGAAGTCGGTTCTCCTTCAGCGTCGCGGCATCGAGAAGGGCGAGCGTCTCTGCCGGCCGCGTGGCTGCGTCGGAGACGCGCATGGTCCGGAAGAGCTTCTCATCGACGGAGACGGCCGCGTGCGCGTTGTAGACGCGGTACTCGTCGCCGTTCGTCAAGACCACCCATTCCGCGCCGACGACGCCCGCGTAGCCCATGATCTGCGACGCCCAGCGCCGATCGTCGAGTGCTTCACCGAGCGCTTTGGCCTCGATCAAGAGTCGCGGAGTCCGGACGAGAAGAAGCGCGTAGTCAACCGGCTTGTCCTGAGGCTTCACCTTGAACTCGCGGTTCACCTCGTCGAGGTCCTCGAGGTTCCAGCCGAGCGCGCGGAGCACCGGCTCGATCAACGTCGCCTTCGTGTTCTCCTCGTTGAGCTTCCTCGAGCTTCGAAACTTGGCGATTCGCGTTCGAAGCTCGTCCACGACTTGCGAGAGGTTGGGCATCGGCTCTCCTTCGGCGCCGTGGGAACGACGGCTTCCCACATACGGGAAGGCTAGCGGCGCGGGACGAGCGCCGCAAGGGGAGAGCCGACGCGCGCTCGATCAGAACCGAAACTGCAATCCGAGCGTGATCGCGGTATAGCGGAAGTCCTGGAGATCGCCGGACGGGATCGAGTACGCGCCTTCGACGTCCAGGACCACGTTCGGCGAGAGGTAGGCATCCGCGCCGAGCCCGATCCGACCGAGGAACGATGTCTGGGAGTCGGAGACGCCGAGTCCGACCGTGTCCGCGAAGTTCGCGTGGAGCACTCCGCCTCCGACGAGGAAGTACGGCTGGAGGCGTTCGAGCTCGGTGGGGTAGACCTTCAAGTTGAGCGTGAGCGACTCACCGTCGTACTTGCCGAAGTCGACCCCGTCGGAGCTGAAGTGCCCGCCGAAGTAGTCCTGAACGACAGCCTCGATTGCGGCGTGCCGATCGAATCGGTAGCCGGTCCGAAGATCGATGCCGGGCGAGTCCTCGGCCGAGATGCTCGTCCCCGACGCCGCTTCGGCGTCGCTGAGATGGAAGTTCTCGATCGCGTAGATCGCGCCGACTCCGACGTACGGCCCGGTGCGGAGGCAGCCTTGATCGTCTGTTGCCGGCTGCGTGGACATGCATCCAGTGAGCGCGAGCGCCGACAAGGTGCAGAGCTTGGTCCAGGGAATCTGCATGGTTCCTCCTTCGTGAAAGTTCGGGATCCCGCTACGTCTTCAGAAATCCCATATGTGGGACATCGATCGGGCCAGGATGGGTCCCACAAGTGGGACAGCAAAACCTGGCGAAGCGATTGGCGAAGAAGCTGCGAGAACTGCGCGGCGAAGTGCCGCAGTATCGATTTGCGAAGCGGCTCGGCATCAGCAAGTCGAGTTTGAATCGCATGGAAATCGGCGAGCAGAACGTGTCGCTCAAGACGATCGAGAAGATCTGCCAAAAGCTCAAGATCGACATCACCGACCTTTTCGCTTCCCGCTAGCCTCGATCGCCGTCGCCACCTTCAACGTGATCACGTCCCGCGCGAACGTCGCGGCGCCCACCAAGAACGTCGCGAGGTCGCGTACCGCACCGGGATCGACGGAGCGCTGCTTCTTGACCATCCCCTCGACCGTCTCGATCGCCCTCTCGACGAACCATGTCGCCACCAGCGCCTCGCGGATCGCGCGCTCGACCGGGGTGCGGCGGCCAGCGAGGAGCGAGACGAGGTCGGCGGGCTCGGGCTGGAACGCGGCGAGCGCGGTTGCGCCTTTCGAGATCGTCGCGCGTTGGGTGCGGCGGTCGAAACGCATCGGTGAACGCTCGACGGCACGGACGGCTCCGAACGAATCGTCGATCGCATTGCGGGCTTGGTCTCGCAGCACGGAGAGGGCGTCGAGGACGGCTCTCGTGGGGATCGGCTTCTCGGCGTCTTCGAGGATCTGCGTGATTGCATCGGACGCGACCGCGAGCGACGTCACGCGGTCGAGCGAGGAAAGAACGAGGCGCGCCATCGAACGTTCGCGGTCGTCGATTTTCTCCCGGGCTTTCGCGGACGCGCGGACGAGCTTGTCGAACTCGGCCTTGCCCCAGGCGCGTGATTCGACTTCTTCGGCGAAGTACTTCGCGAGCTTCACGAGTGACGCGGTCGCGTCGTTGCGGTGTTTCTTCTTCGGCATCGAGCCTCCTTGCTTGCGCGATGCCGACACGGGGCGCTACTTCGTGAACCGAAGCAACTGAATCTTCAGATCACGGCGTGCACGAGAGCCGATCTGTTTACCGGTGGGCGGGATCAGCAAAAACGCCGCGCTCGGACGGTTGGGATGCTTCTAGACGTGGGAGGTCGTGAAGCCCCGTCCGAGCGCGATCAGTATCCCCTAAGGCTCCCAACATCGCATGAGCCGTGCGACGCGCGGGGCGCGATTGGCCGCCGGGCGCTGCGCCGGGAATGTTACGCCATCCCCCCGTTCTCGTGGCCGGATTTCCAGGTACATTGGCGTCGTGAACTCTCGGCGCGGCGGCAACATGAACGAACTTCTCGAGCTGGCGATTCGGGCAGCCGCCGCTGCCGCACAAGACGAGCTTGGCGGCGAGAAGCGGATTCAACTCGACCAGCTCCGAGACGCCCTTCAGGATGAACTCGGCCGGGCCGGACCGTCCGCGCTTCAAGAACTCCACGAAAACATGGATGCCGGGCTGACCAGCGCGGCGGCGGCGACGTTTCTCGCCTCGATGCGACTTGCGGGAATCCGAGCCGCGCGGAAGATTCAGGATCACGACCGATAGACACGGTGGGACCATGGCAACGATCACGAAGCGCGATCTGACGCACCGCATCGCGGAGCGAATCAATCAAACGCGAGTAGTCACCGAGACAACCATCCAGACGTTTCTCGACGAGGTCATCGACGAACTGGCGAGAGGGAATCGACTCGAACTCCGCGAGTTCGGGATCTTCGAGGTGAAGATGCGCGCCGCCCGCCAGGCCCGAAATCCGCAGTCAGGAGCGACGGTTCACGTTCCGGCGCGGGCCGTGGTGCACTTCAAGGCGGGCAGAAGGATGAAAGCGCTGGTGCCCGGCAGCATCCTCTCAGTAGGGGCGAACGCCGCTGGCGCGCAGGGATCAGCGGGCGAGTAGGGCCTGGACGAGCCGGGGCTCCGCCCGCCGATTCCGACACGGATTTCCCACCGGCTCGCAGTACCAGCGAAATCGTCCCGTGGCGCCGGTGCACTCGCCATTCTCGCAGCGTGTCGACGACGGCGATCTTTCGCCTTGCATCGGGATCAAATGAAAGAGGCGACGGGCCAGAACGACCTGACGTGCCGAACGGCCCGTCGCTCTCGCGATTGCTACGGTGGCCTGCTTACTGCACGTGAATGATTACGCCATTCGTTACGCTGTAATTGAGCCAACTCCCGGAGGCAAAGTCCTCGACTATGCCCTGGACGCTGAGGGTGATCGGCGAATTGAGGGTGCCGAGCCGGAAGGTCATCGGTGCGAAATTCGGAGTGCGGAGGAGGCGTGCGCTTCCGACGACTTCTGCTGGTGCGAAGATGTCCTTGGCGCACGCTAGCGGCTGCGGACGCTGTCCGACCGCGAGCGGTGACGGGTTCAGCATGCATCCAAGATTCGATCCGCCTACGATGAGATTCGTCGGGACACCCGGACCTCCGCGCCAGAACCAAAGTACATACCCACCAGGAAACGGTCCGCGCGGTGCGTTATCGAGGGCGATGTCGATCGGTTGGCCCGGCATCACGAACACCTCTCGATTGGAATCACCCGAGGAGCCGTTCACACGAAGGACATCGACGCTCGATCCTCGCCCGGCATTGACAGTACCTGCGAGTCCGCAGTCGTCTCCCGTGTGAAGCACGACGCCAACCCGCTCAAGGACTTCGGCCACCCCGTTTCCATCTCCGTCCGCAACAAACTGGATCTCGTGTGCTTGAAACGCATCGTAGTCGACGAAAGACACGTTCGCCGTCACGGGCACGGCCGACCCTAGTGGGACCGTAACCATGCCGAAGATCGACGTTCCGGGTGGCTGCCCGTTGAGGCTGATGGAAGCACTCGGCAGTCCATCTTCGTGAGTCACTGCACGAATCTCGTACGCCAAGGCGGGTGTCGGAGAAGCGAGGTTGGTCACGTTGAAGGTGATCGGAGTGAATCCGCCGCTTCCGGGCATCGCGGTCACTTCGGTAAAGCCGGTCGCAACACACGGCCACCAGCGACACAGCGACGACGTCGTCGCCGCGCCCCGACACTTGAAGGAGCGAAGCGTCGCCACGCTGGTGACTGAGATCTCGAAGCATGCGGTATCGGCCCACGTCATTCCGGGCGGGATCGTGACGGGAATCGTGATCGTGACGCACGTGTGCGGGTTCACGTTGAGGAATCCCGAAGGTGTCGGAAACCCGAGAAGCGTGCCATTGAAGCTACAGCCCGGACCGGCCGGGAGCCCGACGATACTCCAGCTGTACGTTTGAGGCTGGATCGAGAAATTGCAGACCGTCAACTTCGCCCCGATCGACGAGGGGTAGAAGCCGAACGCGTCGTAGCGGACGAAACAGGTCTCCTTGCACTTGCCGTTCTGCCCTGCGGCGACGATCGCCTGCACCTCACTCGAAGTCAGGGCGCGGTTGAAGATTTCGACTTCGTCGATGTTCCCCTTGAAGTAGGACGCGGGCTCCGTCATGGCGAAACCGCTCCCGATTCGAAGGCGCTCGGGGGCGTCGATGTTTCCGGGTTTACCGGCCGGATTGAACGAGGCGACGACGTTGCCATCGATGTAAATCTGCAGAAGGGGCGTCGAAAGCCGCTCGACCGTGACCGCGACGTTGTGCCAGGTGCCGTCGGCGACGCTAGGACCGGTTGAGAGAAAGTCGGTTTGGCCGGGGTATGTCGTATCGGCGAGGGTGAAGCCGAGGTTTCCGTTGTTGAGAAAGAATCGCCACCCTCGAACCGAGTTCCCGATGAGTCGTCGCTTGTCGATGATCGGTCGAATTCCGAGCGCTGCGGGATCAGCCTTGATCCAAGTATCGACCGAGAGGCTTCCCGTACCGAGAAAGGGACCGAACGACGTTCCGCGAACGTAGCTTGTCGT
The DNA here is from genome assembly GCA_016178505.1 of Planctomycetota bacterium. GTDB lineage: Bacteria > Planctomycetota > JACOTG01 > JACOTG01 > JACOTG01 > JACOTG01. Next base: position 3,322 of record JACOTG010000074.1, on the reverse strand, counting down.
TCCATTGAAGATGAGAGACTGACCGACGTAGCTCGGTGTCGCGGTGTCGCGGACCGGACCGCCGATCTCGACCCCCGTATTTCCGGCTGCGATGTCGAGGTCGTTGGTCGCCGAGCCGGAGCCCGGTGTGTCGAACGGATACCAGGCGACCATCCCGCTTGGTGCCTTAGCGCAGGGGCGCATGAAGCAGGGTACCGCGACGGCACCGACGAACTCCTTGTCCTGTGCGCCCGTGTTGTTGTCCATGTCGATCTTGAAGCTGTTTGTGGTCGAGCCTCCAGTCGAGGGAAACATCTCGATTCCGTAGACGGACGTGTCGAAAATGGCGTCACCGGTCACGAACGCCCGGCCACCGGGGCCGGAATCCCAGGCCGCTCCGCCGGCAGAGCTGGGCGCCGATGCGCCGAGCGCACCGACCGCAAACGTGTTTCCCGGACTCCAGCTCCCACCACTAGAGCAGGTGAATCCGGCGTACTCGAGCGCTCGTGCCTCGTGTGGTACTGGGTTCGTGCCATCGACCATCCCTCGCTCCGCCAGAAGCATGCGGCCCGCAGGCGAGAAGGCGATGCTCGCGACCGGGTTGGAGTAGTTTCGGGGTGATCCCAGGATTGGGATCGTGACCTCGAGGCATCGATTGGTCGTAAATTCGCCTGCTGAATCCAATCCGATCGACCACACCTCGTTTGCCGAACCGGACTGATGGCCGCGATCCTGATTCCAGCGACTGTAATAGACACGGCTTCGATAAACCTGGACGGCCCACAAACGATCCCCGAGCGCGACGAGACCCCCGGCATCGCCTACCTCTGCATCACCATCGGCAGAAGCGTGGGTCGAATCGATCGTGAAGGTGCCGTGATCGTACGTGCTCAGGACCCGTCCGCGATTCCCGGCTGGATTGAGTGTGAGATCAGTTCGGATTCGATAGATTCGGCCATCATCGAAATCCGTGACGAACAACTGATCGTGTTCGCAGTCGTAGCAGAGGTTTCCAAGGCTCGGAAAGCGATTCGACGGGTCCGGTGTGTTCGGCAGTTGAACGAAGGTACTAATAGCGCCTGTCGTTCGATCGATCTTGTAGACGGCTCCGTGCCCACCCGGACCGACCGTGTCGTGAATGAGGACTTTCGACGCAGCGACGAAGATGTTGCCCTTGTTGTCGAGCGTGACGCCGAAGACGTTTCCGAGATTCGACAGCGTCCAAGCGGGATTAAAGTAAGGAGGGCTGCAACCGGGCCAATTCGCATTCGTAGGTGGGACGCAGGGCGTCGGAACCGAGTAGTCGCCGAGATCGTAAACGCTCAGGACGACGTTGTTCCCGGGTGGCTGAGGATCGAACGTACCGAGCGCCACGCGTTGCGTGAACGACGCATAGAGCGGATCGGAGAACGTCGGTTTTCCGCCGCAGCAGCACTGCGGAATGCGTACATGCCCGCCCAGCACGCTGGTTCCAGCGAAGAGCGTTAGGTCGTAGGGGAAAGTGTCGTTCTGAGTGGCGCCGGAGACGACCACGTAATACGTCCCAATCGGAAGGCTCAGCCGAACGGCCGCGTTCTTCCCAGCGCAGTCATCATCGTTGTGAGCGAGAAGTGTCGTGCAATCGGCTGCGTAGACGTCAATCACCGCATCGCCGTCACCAGACGTGAAGAACGTGAGCGTTGTCGTGGTGGCGAGGCTGAATGAGAAGACGTCGTGGTCGCCTCCCGGATTGACCGCCCCGTGGACGACGCTCGGAAGAGTGGCCGCATTCGACGTTGCCCACGTGTCGTTGGGCTCGGTCTCGGTCGGTTGAGCCAGCGAGGCTTGCGAGCCGAGTGCGAATGCAAGAAGGCACGAAGATCCCCAGAAAAGATGACGTTTCACGTAGAGTCTCCTATTGGAAAGTGGATGGGTTCGCTCTTCTCCGCCCTGGTAGCGCCGCCGTGAGAGTCGATCAACGTCGAACCGCCGGCACGGGCGGCTTGCGAGCTGATCGCTCGACGGGGTGAGTGCCTTTTCTTGAGTGAGGCCGGACTCCTTTAGTAAGCAGATCCCTCGTTCTCGTGACGGAGTGATCAGGGCGATTGTTCCGTTCGGACGCGATGCGGGCCAAAGAAAAGAATCGAACGAGTTAAGTGCTGCGGGTGCTTAGGGCGTAACGCTCGAGAGGAGCGAAGATTGAGGGCATCGAGCGATTAGGGCGTCCTTAATGACAAAGGCATCCCGACCAGACGACTCTGCTCTTCCCGGTCCGCGCATCCGACGACGTTCCGAGGGTGGCGCTCGCTTGGGCGAAGCTCGCCGGCGAGAATCACTTCCTGAATCGCGGGCGAAAGCAGCATGAGGTTCGCAGTCTGCGTCACCCTCGCCCGCGTGATCCCGAGCCTTTTCGCCGCGTCCGCACGATCCGAACGGTAGGCGTTATTAGTCGTGGGGCTTGGCGATGAAGTCACCACATCCCTTTCTCGCGCGCATTCCTGCTCGACGTCAAGTAACGGGCCAGCTTTCGAAGTGATGCGGTTAGCCTTTCTCGTCGTTTCGTTCCCGGCATCGAGCCTTCTACCTGCGCGTGATATGCGCTTCGCGGTGGCGACACGGGACGCTTCCGTTGAAAAGGAAGAAAGAGGATTTCGAGATGGAGAGAGCGGCTCGCGGGAGTCCATCGCCACGCCAGGACGGCGACGAGAGTGTTCGTATCGAAGGACAAGAACTGCGCTCGGACGGTTGGAGCAGCTTCGGAATCGCCGGGAGCCTCCAAAGCTCCGTCCGAGCGCATCGATTTCCCCTCAGGCTGGCCACGTCAAGGAGGTCGGCTGATGCGCAGCGCGGGATTCTCGGCGAACGCGGCGCGCGCGGGAACTAGGGTCTTCCCGCATCAGAGTTCGAATTCGTATCGGCGTTTCCTTCGCTCCTTTGGACACGATTATGCCGCACGCGCTTCGACTTGACTTGACCACCGCGACGACCCCTTCGATAATTCCGCCCGCCTGCGAGGGATCAAGGGCGGGCACGGGTGGATCGACAACGGCAACGCCACCGCGAACTCCCACGCAGAGTTTGTGTCGGATCCCAGGTGAACAGTCGATGGCAACGACCACGAAGCGAGACCTCGCGGACCGGATCGCGGAGAAGCTGAACCACCCGAAGGCCGTCGCGCTGCGAGTCGTTCAGGAATTCCTCGACGAAGTCAGTGACGCACTCGCAAACGGGAATCGACTCGAGTTCCGCGAGTTCGGCGTGTTCGAGGCGAAGACGCGCGCGGCGAGAAAGGCGCGCAACCCGCAGAACGGCGAACCCGTGCAGATCGCGGCGAGAACGGTCGTGCGGTTCAAGGCGGGGAGGA
>JACOTG010000118.1 GCA_016178505.1 Planctomycetota bacterium | reverse complement strand
CTGTCAAGATGGGCTCCAGCAGCTTCGGGTATTCCTTCGGGTCGTACTCGAGGTCGGCGTCCTGGACGATGACGACGTCGCCCTTCACTTCCGCAAAGCCCGTCCGGAGCGCCGCGCCCTTCCCCTTGTTCACGTCGTGGAAGAAGACGCGCACGCCGGGTAGGTCGAGCGCGCGAAGGATGTCGCGCGTTCCATCGCTCGAGGCATCGTCGACGACGACGATCTCCTTCTCGATCGGAATGGCCGCGACGTGGTCGAGGATCTCGAGGATCGTCGACTTCTCGTTGTAGACCGGGATCACGACCGAAATCACGCTTTCACCTCGCTCCAGGTTGTTCCTGCCGGCAATCGCGCGGGGATTATCGGCAATCCGGGGCCTGATGGAAGAGAACTTCCAGGAGGAGAGTGTGGGAAATGCGAAGCCAAACGGCGAGACCCGGCAATGCATTTCTCGCGCGTGGGTCCGCTCGAGGCCAACGGCCGTCGCGCGTGAACCCGTCGAGCGTTCGTGTCCTCACGCGCGAATGGGCCGTGTCGCCCAGATGCGCACCCGGGCGAGAGATCTCTATCTGGATCCCGGAGCCGGCTCGATCCCGCTGCCCTTGGCGCGCCGAAACCGTCGACCGCAGACGCAGGCACGGCCGAGTCGAATCTTCTCGCCGCACGGACACAGCCAGCCGCGCCGACGCGCCGGCACGCCGAAGACGAGCGCGAATGGCGGCACGTCTCGCGTCACCACGGCACCCGCGCCGACGAACGCATGCTCACCGATCGTCACGCCGCACACGATCGTCGCGTTGGCGCCGACGGTCGCGCCGTCGCCGATGCGAGTCGGGAGAAAGGGCTGGCGCTCTCGTTCCGACACGCGCGGGTTTCGAACATTCGTGAAGACCGCGTTCGGTCCGAGGAAAACGCCGCAGCCGATCGTGAGCCCGTCGTAGAGCGCGATCCCGTTCTTGATCGTGCAGTGGTCGCCGACGACGACGCCCCCCTCGACGAAGCAGTGGTCGCCGACGTTGCAGTTTCGTCCGATTCGAGCGCCCTCGAGCACGTGCGCGAACGCCCAGATGCGCGTGCCTTCGCCCACCTCGTCCGATTCGACGAGCGCGGTCTCGTGCGCGAAGAAGGGGCGAGCCTTGCGGCGTCGCGTCACGGGCTTTCGCCTTCCGCACCCGCAACGGCGAGAGCCGGCACGCGCGGCGTCGGCCGCACGCGCAAGTCGATCGCGAGTCGCACGAGGTCGATGGCGAGTTTGGTCCAGACCCGGATGCGACGCACGGTTCCCTTGCCGACGGTGCGCGGTCGCATCCCCACGGGCACTTCGACGAGCTTGAGGCCCGCCCGATGCGCGCGGGCGAGGATCTCCGGAAGCGCGATGATGCCGTCGAAGTGGAACGGAAGCGACTCGAAGATCTCGCGCCTGTACCCGCAGCACCAGTTGTAATCGCGAAGCCGCACGCCGAGGGCGACGCGGAGCAGCGAATGGTAGATGCTCGATGCAAATCGCAGCCAGTCCGGATAGCCCGGCCGACCGTCTCGAAAGCCGACGGCGATGTCGGCACGCCCGCATCCCTCGTACAGCGCGCGAAACTCCTCGGGGCGAAGCGGGCAGTCGACCGGATCGAGGATGATGCGCGGGTGGCGCGCGCCAGCGATCCCGGTGCGAAGCGCCGCACCGAGTCGCCGGTTCTGCTCGTGCCGCATCACCGACACGCGCGGATCGGCAGCCGCCATTTCCGACGCGACCCATGCCGTGCGATCGGTAGAACCGTCGTCGACCACCAAGATCTCGAGCGTGACGCGGAGCGTGCTCGCCGCGTCGATCATCTCCGCGACCGATTTGGCCAGCGACTCTTCCTCGTTGAACGCGGGGACGACGATCGTGAGCCCCTCGAACGGGCGCGCCTCGCGGCGCGGCGCCACCCCACCGTCGCCGGCGAGCCGGGGCGACGCCGGCGGCTCGGAACGGCGAGTGAGGTTCACCGCAGGATTCTCCGCAGAGTCGACGCGACGTCGTCGACCCACTCGTCGGGCATTTCGGGATAGAGAGGCAGCGACACGATCTCGCGGGCGGCACGCTCGGACTCGACGAAGCTCCCCTCGCGGTAACCGAGATCGCTGAACGCGCCGTGGAAGTGGATCGGCTTCGGATAGTGGACACCGGTTTCGATGCCCTGCTCGAGCAGTGCGTCGCGAACGCGGTCGCGCTCCGGCACGCGAACGACGTAGAGGTGGTGCACGTGCGACGCCGGCGGAGCGGGCGCGGGGCGTTCGATCGGAAGACCCTCGAGTGCGCGATCGTACCGCGCGGCCAGCACGCGACGTCGCTCGTTCCATGCATCGAGGTGGCGGAGCTTGATCCGGAGGATTGCGGCCTGGATCGAATCGAGGCGGCTATTCGTGCCGGAGACGTCGTGATGGTACTTCACGCTTTGGCCGTAGTTCCGGAGGCGCTTCACGGCTTCCGCGGTCTTGGGATCACGCGTGACGATCATGCCGGCGTCCCCGCACGCTCCGAGATTCTTGCTCGGATAGAACGAGAAGCAGCCGGCGTCCCCGAAGGTTCCCGCCGCGCGACCGGCGAGCCTCGCACCGTGAGCCTGCGCCGCATCCTCCACGACCCGGAGCCCCCGCTCGCGCGCAAGCGCCAGGATGGGGTCCATCTCGCAGACTCGTCCGTAGAGGTGCACGGGCAGGATCGCGCGCGTTCGCGGCGTCAGCGCTCGCTTCACGCCTTCGACGTTCAACAGCATCGTGTGCGGGTCGCAGTCGGCGAGCACGATCGTCGCGCCGCTCGCGCGGACTCCGAGCGCGCTCGCCGCAAACGTGTGCGCGGGCACGATGACCTCGTCGCCGCGGCCGATGCCGAGCGCGACGAGCGCGAGGTGCAACGCGTCGAGCCCGCTCGCCACGCCGATCGCGTGAATCGCGCCATCGCCGCTCGCGAGGTAAGTCGCGAACTCGCTCTCGAAAGCCGCGACGTCCGAGCCGAGGACGAACGATGTGTCGTCGAGGATGCGCGAGACCGCTCTGCCGATCTCGTCATGGAGTTCGCGGTGCTGAACTCGAAGGTCGACGAACGGGATTTGAACGCGGGTCGCGGTGCCGCCGGACATGAAGTCAGCGCTCCGTGCGTTCGGCGACGGAGATGGGCTTCGGCGGGGACGAACGCGGCGTGGCGCGAGGCCTCGCGGCGACGGCAGACGGCGCGCCTCCTTGTGCGATCGACCGCTGCGCGGCCTCGAGGACGCGTACGACGTTGAGCGCGAACCGGCCGTCCGACTCCGGGAGAACGCGCTCGCGCACGCAGCGCAGGAACTGCTCCGACTGCAGCTTGAGCGGCTCGGCGCCGGCCACGCGCGGAATCGTGACGTCGCCCTCGCGCGCGAGCAGTTGGAACTCGCCGTAGTCGCGGTACGAGCTCGAACGAACGACGCCCTTGTCGTAGATGCGGATCGGGCCCGTCGCATCGAGATCGTCCCAGGCGATCATCTTGCGGTCGCCGACGACCGTGAGGCGGCGTACTTTCTTCGGATCGAGCCACGAGACGTGCACGTTGGCGAGCACCGCGTTCGGAAACGCGATCGACAAGAACGCGACGTCTTGAACGTTCGGCTGCAGGTAGCACTCGCCCCTTGCACTCACTTCGGTCGGCATCGCCGCGAGCAGGAAGAGCAGGATCGAGACGTCGTGCGACGCGAGATCGAACACCGCAGAGACGTCACGCCGGAACGGACCCAGGTTCGTGCGCTCCGCGTGCACGTAGTAGATGCGTCCACAATCGTCGTGGAGAAGCGACTCGCGCAATCGCCGGATGCCGGGGTTGTAGAGGAAAACGTGGCCGACCATGAGGATTCGGCTGCGCTCCTCGGCGAGATCGACGAGCACGGCGCACTCGTCCGCCGTCGGCGCGAGCGGCTTCTCGCACAAGACGTCCTTGCCGGCGAGCAGCGCGTCGCGAACGATGTCGAAGTGCGTGGCCGTGGGCGTCGCGACCACGACGCCGTGGATCTTTGGATCGTCGAGAACGGCGCGCACGTCTCCCGAGGTTTTCAGGCCACGGAACAGGCGCGAAACCGCTTGCCGCCGTTCTTCGCGGAGATCGACGCACGTGCGAACGCGACATCCGGGGATCGAGTTGAAGTTGCGGATGTGGTTGGGCCCCCACTCGCCGCAGCCAATGACACCGACTTGGTACTCCATGTCGTCCGACGTGCTCGAAAAAGCTCCCCCGTCCCGCCGAATCGTCTGCTCGACCATCTAGGCGACGAGCATTATACTCGCCGATTCTCGCGAGTCGCCAGAACCGAGCACTGCCGATCCCATTACCGAACGCCCAGCGAGCCGCGCGAAGCAGGCGCACGAGATCGCGACCACGATCAAGATGAACCGCTCCGAGTCTCCGGCGCCCCGTTCGCATCGAAACGAAACGCTGTTGCTGTTGGCGGTCGTCGTCGCCGTTCAACTCGTCGCATTCGGCCCTCAGATCGTCGGGGGTCGCTGCCTTTCCGGCGCCGACCTCCTGTTCGAGTTCCCGCCGTTCGACTCGCCGGCGACGAACGGAGGCGGGCCGAGCCACGCGAACTCGGCCCTCGGCGATCCGGCGTTCCACATCGAGCCATGGCTCGACGAAGCGTCGCGGCAAGTGCGTCGCGGCGAAATCCCGCTGTGGAACCCTTGCCAATTCGCGGGCGCGCCTCTCCACGGGAACTACGAGGCCGCGCTCTGCTATCCGCCGCAATGGCTGCACTTCGTGCTTCCTCCCGGAAGGGCCACGTTGCCGATCGCGTTCCTCGAGCTGGTCGTCGCCGGGTTCTTCACCGCGCTGTTCGCGAGGCGACGCGGACTCGGCATGGCGCCGTCCGCGTTTGCCGGCATTGCGTTCTCGCTGCTTCCGTGGCTGAACTTCCATCTCCTGTGGCCGCTCGGAAGCGTCGGATCGCTGCTGCCGGTGTCGATGTTCGCGGCCGACGTCTTGGCGACGGCGCCGTCGATTGCCGCCGCCGTCGGGCTCGCCGTCGCGTTCGCGCTCGAGCTGCTTGCAGGGCACCCCGAAACGGCGGTGCACGTCGGAGTCTTCACCACGATCTGGTTCGCCTGGCGACTGATTCCCGCAGTGCGTCGAGTCGAAGAGCGACGCCTCGCTTGGTGCGCGATGGCAGCGTTCGCCGGTGCGGCCGTCGCTGCGATCCTTCTCGCGGCGGTTCAGATCCTCCCGTTCGCGGACTACTTGTTCGACAGCGCTGCGTGGAAGACCCGCGTCGAGTCGGCGACGCATGCCGCGATCGGCACGACGATCGGGTGGCGATGCTCGACGCTCGTCTTGCCGCACTTGTTCGGCGATCCGGCGCGCGGAACCTACTGGGGTGGGATCGCGTTCACGTCGATCGTGACCTACGTGGGCGTGCCCACGCTCGTGCTGGCCGCCGCATCTCTCGCCTCGTGGCGCACTCGTCGAGACGTTCGCTTCTTCGCCATCGCCGCGCTCGTCATCTTCTCGATCGCGCTCGATCCCCCGCTCGTGCACGACGCCATTCGCGCCATCCCCGTCCTCGGCGTCGTGCCGCTGGACCGCCTCAAGTTGGTGTCGGGGTTTTGCCTCGCGATTTCCGGGGCGTGCGGGCTCGATCACCTGTTGCGATGCGGCGGCGAAGGTCGATCGAGGCTGCGAGCGTTCGCGGTCGGGGGCAGCGTCGCGGCGCTTGCGCTGTGCGGCGTCGCCGTGATCGCGAATCGCCAGGCCCTTTCCGAGCACGGCGGAGTGGCCTCGCTCGCACCACAGCTCCTCGGCTTCGGGGCCTTCCTCGCGGCCTCGTGTGCGCTCGTGCTCTTGCCCGCAGGACGAACCCGTTTCGTCGTCGCGGCCGGCGCCCCGGTGCTCGTCGCCCTCGATCTCTTGCCGATCGCGATGCCATGGCACCCGTCGCTCGAACCGTCGCGGCGATATCCGGAGACGCCCGCGATTCGGTTTCTCGAGCAGCAACCCGGCCCGTTCCGCATCGCCGCCGCGGGGATGACCCTGCCACCGAACGTCGCCACGGCCTACGGGCTCGAGGACGTGCGCGGCCACGACGCGATGACGCCGTCACGCTTCGACCTGCTCATGCGGCGCCTCGACCCCGCGGGACGAGATCCACTGCGCCGGCGCATGAGCGAGGCGATGGAAGCCACCGCGACCGAGTACTTCGAATCGGGCGACCACGCTTTGCTGAAGCAGTTCGAGCGCCCCATCGATCGCGCACGCATCGAGCGCCTTCGCGACGAGTGGCTCGAGTCCGGAATGCCGCCTCGCGAGTTCCTTCGCACGAAGCCGACGCGGGTCTCGCGAGGCGTCCTTCTTCAAGACTGCTCGTCCCCGGTGCTGGATCTCCTCGGCGTGAAGTGGGTGGTCGCGCCCGCGAACGAATCCGGCGCCACCGCACTCGACGCGTCGCGTTTCCGCCTCGCCTTCGACGGTGAGGCGCGGATCTACGAGAACTTGAACGCGTTTCCGCGAGCCTTTCTCGTCGGTGAGGTGGAGATCGCATCCTCGCCGGACGATGCCGTCGACCGACTCCTTCGTCCAGGATTCGACGCGCGTCGATGCGCAGTCCTCGAGACGACTCCCGAACCGGCGCCGCGCACGGGCGGATCTGCCCGAATCGACGTGCGGACCGCGTCGAGCCTCGTCGTCGTCACGGAATCGAACGGTCCGTCGCTCCTCGTCGTCTCGGACTCGTTCCTCGCGTCTGGCCTGCGCGCCGACGTGGACGGTCGTGACGCCGAGGTCCTCGCCGCTGACGGCGCGCTTCGAGCGGTCGCCGTGCCCGAAGGCACGCACCGAGTGACCGTTGCCTACGCCCCCGCGTCCGTTCGCACGGGGTGCCTGCTTTCCGTCGGCTCGGCGGCATTCCTCGCCCTGGCGATGGTCGTTGGCGGGCGGCGTCGCCGTTGAGACCCTGGTTTTCCTTTCTTCGAGCGCTTGGTGCTCGGGTATACTCGCCGCCCACGTAACGTGGGAAAGATCTGTATCTATCAGCGGCCCCACCCGGTGTGACCGTTTCAGGGGATTCAAGAGGAGGTCGTATTCTTGGCGAGCTCTACCCTCGCCGGCGGTCGTGTCATCGCCGGTGATCGTCGTGAGCAGCCGGCTGTCTCGACGTGTCGATTCACAGGATCTCTGGTCCGCAGACAGTGGGCGCGAACGATTCTCTGGACGCTGCTGTGTTGCGTCATCGCGGCAACCAGAGTTCCGGCTGGATCCACTGACGGAGTGACGTTCCTGACCCCGCAAGCGCGGGTGGGCCGCTTCGAAGTCTGGGAGGCCGAGATCCGGGTCGCGACTCCGGCACCCGGGAATCCGTTCATTGCCGGGCGCGTCACCGCGACGTTCACGCACACCACCAGCGGTCGGTCGACGGACGTCGAGGGGTTTTGCGATGCACAGGACGGCTCGAGTTACCGCGTCCGCTTCGCTCCCCGCGAGCTCGGTAGCTACTCGTTCACGTTGCGCTACGCGGACGGCGTCGCCGACTCGCGTTCGACGGGCGGCTTCCTGTCGACGCCCGGAGGCAATCCGGGTTTCTTGAGGGTCGACGCGGCCCACCCGCGCCATTTCGTGCGCGAGGGATCGGGACGGCCCTTCTATTTGCTTGGACACACGGCCTACCACCTCGCCAATCCAGTCGTGTCGGACCAAAACTGGATGTCGTACGTCGACCATGTCGCCTCGCTCGGATTCAACAAGGTGAGAATGCTGCTCTCCGGCGGGCGCAACCGGTTCTTCTGGAACTATCGCTTGTTCCCATGGACCGGCGACATCGATACGTCGACCTTCGATCAATTCGACGTTTCGCTGTGGCAGCGCTTCGATCGGGTCATTCGATACATGGGCGATCGCGGCATCATCGCCGACGTCCTCTTCGAGGTCGGCACCGAAGACATTGCGGCACGGTTCAGCAGTTTCGAGGTTCCCTCCGATCGGGAGCGCGCGTTCTACCGCTACGGAATCGACCGCCTCGGCGCGTACTCCAACGTCGTTTGGAACCTCGGGAACGAAGTCCTCGAGTTCCACTCGCAGGCTTGGTGCAACACGATGGGCCCGTTCATCAAGTCCATCGATCCTTATGGCCACCTACTCAGCGTGCACGGGTTCAGCGCATTTCCGTTTGGCGGCCAGACCTGGGCCGACAACATCGATGTCCAGGCCTACTCCGGTGGCGGGGCGGCCCACCCATCGGAAAACTGGTGGAGCCTCTGGTATCAACTCAGCCTCGCGTTCCGATGGCAAAAGCCGATCGTCGACGACGAGTACGGGTACGAGATCCCCTACTCGCCCGACCAAGTGCGGAAGTCCGCATGGACCATCGCCGCGTCGGGTGCGTACGGCTCGTACGGAAGCAACGACTCGCTGACGGTCACGACGGACGAGCAGCGTCTCTGGTCGAACGAAGTCGCCGACGCGTGGGTCGCCAAGGTGAAGACGTTCTTCGAGAAAACCGATTGGTGGCTGCTACAGAACGACCAGGGCGTCGTCCACGCGGCGGACCAGCCCGCGATTTGCTTGGCCGAACGCGGTTCCGAGTACATCGTCTATCTTCCCGCGGGAGGCACGGTCACGCTCGGCCTCGACGAGGCCGCCGGCTTGAGCCTCCCGATCGAGTGGGTGGATCCGATCACGCTGGAAACGACGACGGCCGATCCGCCGTTCACGATGGGCATGTCGTCGCTCGTGATCACGGCGCCGAATCCGGGTCGAGACTCGATATTGCACATCGGCAAGCTCGTTCGAGACCAACGTTACTTCGACGCGTTCGCGCTGGGCACACCCGCCAACTGGGCACCCATCGTGGGCACGTGGGCCGGCGCCGCCGGCGCCTTCCGCCAAACCGACGCCGCTCGCACGGGATCGTGCACGACGCTTCTCGGGCGCACGTTCACCGACTTCTCGCTGGACATCGACGTCCGAATCCCCGACGACCCGAATCACTGGGCAGGGATCTCGTTCCGCAAAGAGGACCCGCGTGGCGGATACTGGACGTCGGGCTACCTCCTCCTCCTTCGCAACAATGGGTTGGTCGATCTCCTCGAGGCGACGAACCGCAGCTACCGATCGCTCTCGTCCGTGTCGACCAATGCCGTCATTGCGCGGGGCTGGAACCACGTGTCGATCATCGCGCGCGACGGGACGTTTCAAGTCTACGTGAATCGCCAGCGCATTCTCGCGAGCACGTCCGATTCCGCCAAGTACCGATCGGGCTACTTGTCGCTGGCCGGCGAGAGCGGAGTCGTCGAGTTCGACAACATCCGGCTTCGTCCGATGTACTTCGAAGACTGGGACGACGGCGTGAGCGACGGCATTCGGAAGATAACGGGGACGTGGCTCGAGCAGAACCGCGAGTTCGTCCGCGGCTTCGGCGGCCGCGTGGCGGTCGCAGCGGTCGACTTCCAGCCGTCGAACGACTTCCGCGTTTCGGTGGACGTGAACCTCGCGGATCGAAACTCGCGTCAGTACGCGGGCCTGCTGTTGTCGCAAGGCGCCATCGCGTGGCCGTTCACGACGACCAACTTCGTCATCGGACTCTCGAACCGCGGCCCCGGCGGCGTCCCCGCGCTCGCGTTCTTGCGCGCAGGCACCGGAGGACAAAGTCACGTCGTCGGATGGTTCATCGACACCGCGGGAACGCACATCCAACGGGGGGGAACCAATAACCTCTCGTTCGCCGTATCGAACGGCGTCGTCTCGATCGACGTCAACGGCGAAACCTTGCTCCGTTTCCCGAACCAGGCGTCGGCGTTCAACGGTCTCTCGATCGGGATGATCTGCGGCAACATGTCGGCGCGGTTCGACAACCTCGTCATTCGCGACGAGCGCTGACGCGCCGTCAAGTCGCGTCGGAGCCGTACTGCTTCTTGTAGTACGCGAGGTACTCGCCGGTACGAATCCGTTCCCACCACGCTCGCCGGTCTAGATACCACTGCACCGTTTCTCGAAGGCCGTCGTCGAGCGAGTGCTTCGGCTTCCACCCCAGCTCGCGTTGGATCTTCGTCGAGTCGATCGCGTATCGGCGGTCGTGACCGGGGCGGTCCTTGACGTAGGTGATCAGCGACTCGGGCTTCTTCAGCTCCGACAGGATGCGGCGTACGATGTCGAGGTTCGGACGCTCGTTCGACGCACCGACGTTGTAGATCTCGCCCGGCCGGCCGGCTTCGAGCACGCGGTCGATCGCCTCGCAGTGATCGCCGACGTAGATCCAATCGCGCACGTTCATGCCGTCCCCGTAGACGGGCAGCGGCTTCCCCTCGAGCGCGTTCGCGATCATCAGCGGGATGAGCTTCTCGGGGAATTGGAACGGCCCGTAGTTGTTCGAGCAGCGCGTGACGATCACCGGCGCTCGGTACGTGTGGAATGCGGCGCGCACGAGCATGTCCGCGGCCGCCTTGCTCGCCGAGTAGGGACTGTTCGGCGCCAGCGGCGTCTCTTCCGTGAATGCTCCCGTTGGGCCGAGGCTGCCGTAGACCTCGTCGGTCGAAACCTGGACGAAACGCGAGACGTCCCTTTCACGGGCCGCGGTGAGCAGGACCTGAGTGCCGAGCACGTTGGTGCGAATGAACGCTCGCGGATCGTGGATCGACCGATCGACGTGGCTCTCGGCCGCGAAGTTCACGACTGCGTCCACGTCGCGCATCACGTTCGTCACGGACTTGTCGTCGGCGATGTCGCCCTTGACGAACTCGTAGCGAGGCTCGTGCTCCAACTCGCGGAGGTTCTCGAGATTGCCGGCGTACGTGAGCAGATCGAAGTTCACGACCTCCGAATCCGGATGAGCGGTCAAGAAATGGCGGATGAAATTGGAACCGATGAAGCCCGCTCCGCCGGTGACGAGGACCCTCATTTCGACTCCGTTTTCTGCTGGAGGTAGTGCGCGAGCGCGTCGCGCCACGGACGCATGTGGCGTCCGATCGTCAACTCGAGATGGGTGTTCGCGAGCACCGAATTCGTGGGCCGGCGCGCCGGACGCGCCAATTCGGCGGAACCGATTTCCAAGACTCGCACGTTCTTCAGCCCCGCTTGTTTCACGATCTCCACGGCGAACTCGTGCCACGTGCACTCGCCGCCATTCGACACGTGATAGACGCCGTGTCCGCCCGAGTCGACGATTCGGCGGATCTCCGAAGCGAGGTCGACGGTGTAGGTCGGCGATCCGCGTTGATCGTTGACGACGTGCAGCTCGCCCGTCGTCCCGGCGCGGGTCCGGATCGTGTCCACGAAGTTCTTGCCGTCGGGCCCGAAGACCCATTGGGTTCGGACGATCCAGAATCGCGTGAGCAGATCGCGCACGAAGTGCTCGCCCCAAAGCTTCGACTCGCCGTAGACGCTGATCGGACGAGGAGCGTCCCATTCGTGGTAGGCACCCGACTGGGTGCCGTCGAAGACGAAATCGGAGCTCACATAGAGAAGATCGGCGCCGGAGTCACGGGTTGCGATCGCCACGTTCCTCGTACCGATGCCGTTCGTTCGGCGAGCGCGGTCCGGGTCTTTTTCGCAGCCGTCGACGTCGGTGTAGGCGGCGGCGTGGATGACGACGTGGGGCGCGGCCTCTTTGACGAAGCGTCGCGACGCGTCGAGGTCGGTCACGTCCATGTCGCGTCGAGTCGCGGGAACGACGGACCAACCGCTTTCGAACGCTTCGACGAGCCGGCGGCCGAGCATCCCCGCCGCCCCGGTGATCAACACGCGCCGAGTCATGGGTTGGATCTTCGAGTTTCGATCAGTGATCAGTCTTTGTTGGCGCCGCCTTCAGCGACGAGGTTGTTCGCGCGCAGGAGCGAATCGAACGTGCCGGCGTCGGTCCACCAGCCCTGGAGCTCGTCCCAGGTCATCGTGCCCTGCCGGATGTAGGCGTTGTTGACGTCGGTGATCTCGAGCTCGCCGCGCGCGGACGGTTTGCACGTCTTGATGATGTCGAAGACCTGCGCGTCGTAGAAGTAGATCCCGATCACGGCAAAGTCCGACTTCGGTTGCTTCGGCTTCTCCTCGATCGAGATCACCTTGTCGCCGCGAAGCTCGGGCACGCCGAATCGCTGAGGATCGGGGACGCGCTTCAGCAGGATCTTGGCGCCTCGCCCCTGTTTGTCGAACGACTGCTTCGCGGCGCGCACGTTCCCCTCGATGACGTTATCGCCGAGGATCACGGCGATCGACTCGCCATCTGCGAAGTGCTCCGCAAGCGATAGCGCCTCCGCGATGCCGCCCTCGCCCTTCTGATAGGTGTAGTTGAAGTGCTTCAGCCCGAACTCCGATCCGTTCCCGAGGAGCCTCAGGAAGTCACCCGCCGAATTTCCACCGGTGACGAGGAGGATGTCGGTGATCCCCGCCTTCACGAGCGCTCCGATCGGGTAGTAGATCATCGGCTTGTCGAAGATCGGCAGCAGATGCTTGTTGGTCACTCGCGTGAGCGGCGACAATCGCGTGCCGAGCCCACCGGCGAGAATCACGCCCTTCATCGAATCGCCTCCGTTTTCAACCCCCGGCCTTGCGGACCCGAGACGCGTACCATTCCACCGTGCGGCGCAGCCCTTCGTCGAGAGAAACTTCCGGGTGATAGCCGAGAATCCGGGTCGCGCGCGCGATTCCGGCCAGAGACGATCGCACGTCGCCGACGCGCGGCGGAAGGAACTTCGGCTCCGCTTTCCGGCCGGCGATCCGGCCGAGGCGGTCGAGCAAGTCGAGTAGCGTCACGCTCGCGCCGCACGCGAGGTTCATCACTTCTCCCGCCGCCGCCGGCGCGGTACATGCGAGTCGGTTTCCCGCGATCACGTTGTCGATGAACGTGAAGTCGCGCGAGTGCCCTCCGTCGCCGTAGACCTCGGGCGTTCCGCCGCCGAGGAGCGCCGTGACGAATCGCGGAATCACCGCCGAGTACGCCGAGTGCGGATCTTGTCGCGGGCCGAAGACGTTGAAGTATCGAAGCGCAACGGTTTCGAATCCGTGCGCGCGAAACGCCGCTCCGAGCAGGTGTTCGCCCGCGAGTTTGCTCGCCGCGTACGGCGACATCGGCCGCGTGGGCAGCGCCTCGTCCTTCACTTCGACCTTCTGGTCTCCGTAGACCGACGACGAGGAGGCATACACGATTCGTCGCACGCCGGCTCGCCGCGCCCCCTCGATCACGTTCAGCGTTCCGAGCACGTTGACCTCGAGGATCTTCGCCGGTTCGAGAAACGAACGCGGAACCGAGGGAATCGCCCCTTGATGGAGGACGAACTCGACTCCCGCACACGCGCGCGCGACCGCGGCCGCGTCGCGGAGATCGGCGGACACGATTTCGACGTCCTGTTCGAGTCCGGCGAGGTTCTCGCGCTTGCCGCTCGAAAAATCGTCGAGGACGCGCACGCGCTCGCCCGCGGCGGCGAGGGCGTGCGTGAGGTTCGAGCCGATGAACCCGGCGCCGCCCGTCACGAGAAAGCGCGACCCCACGTTCACGCCCCCTTCCGAGCCGCGGCGCGGTGGCCGAGGAGTTTGGCCGCCAGCACCGAAACGATGCGCTCGGCTGCGTGTCCGTCCCAAAGGGCGTAGCTCAGCGTTTTCGCGCGACGCTTCCCCGTCAAGATTGCCCGCGCCTCGGCGACGATCGCCGGCGCGCTTGCCGCGACCAACCGGTTTGCGCCGCCCTGCAGCGTGAGCGGTCGCTCCGTCGAGTCGCGGCGCGTGAGACAGGGCGTGCCAAGGATCGCCGCCTCCTCCTGAACGCCTCCCGAATCGGTGAGCGCGAGCGCCGCGGCGTCGAGGAGCGAAACGAAATCGAGATAGCCGAGCGGAGCCAGGAGCCGAAGCCCCATCGCGCGCCGCACCGCCGACCCGAGCCCGAGCGCGTCGATGCGTGCCCGCGTCCGCGGGTGAATCGGAAAGACGACCGGCACCGTTCGCGCGATCGCGACGAGTGCGTCGATGACGATTCGCAGAGCCTCGCGTGTGTCGACGTTTTCGGGGCGATGCAGCGTGGCGAGCACGTACCCGCGATTCTCGAGGCCGAGCCGCCGCGGTGTCGCAAGGGCGGCGGCCCGCTTCCGAAACCGTAGCAGTGTGTCGATCATCACGTTTCCGACGAGGTGAATGCGCTCGTGTGGCGCGCCCTCGCGGCGTAAGTTCGTGACACCCGAAGGCTCGGACACGAAGAGGTGATCCGAGATCGCATCGGTGAGAATGCGGTTCGTCTCCTCCGGCATGCGCCGGTCGAAGCTGCGAAGTCCGGCCTCGACGTGCGCGACCGGAACGCCGAGCTTCGTGGCCGCGAGTGCCGCTGCGAGAGTCGAGTTCACGTCGCCGACGACGAGCACGAGATGGGGTTTCCTCGCTGCGATCACCGGCTCGATCCGCCGCATGACCTCCGCGGTCTGCTGCGCGTGCGATCCCGAGCCGACCCCAAGGTTCACTGCCGGCCGAACGATGCGAAGCTCCCGAAAGAAGGCACCCGAGAGAGACTCGTCGTAGTGCTGGCCCGTGTGCACGAGCGTCGTCTGGAGCCCACGAACGCGCCGCGCGGCCTGGAGAATCGGCGCGACTTTCATGAAGTTCGGTCGCGCCCCGACGACGGCGAGGATTCGCGCGCGGGGTTGCGGCGGGCGATGAACCATCAATTACCCGCGCCCGCCTCGTGCAGCGCCGGATCGATCCGCGCGCTCGGCTCGAAACCACTCGACGAATCGGCGGATCCCCTCTTCGATGGGAACTCGCGGGCAATACGCCAGCTCGGCGCGTGCTCGAGAGACGTCCGCGAACGTGATGGGGACGTCGCCCGCCTGGTCGGGCCGGCGATCGATGACGGCACGCTTCCCGAGCGCTGATTCGAGGAGCGTGATCAGCTCGCGAAGCTCCACGGTCCGCGACTCGCCGAGGTTGAAGATGCGGTACCCGCCGCGCGCGGCAAACTCGAGTGCGGCCACGACGCCATCGACGACGTCGGAAACGAACGTGAAGTCGCGCTTCGCCGACCCGTCCCCGTAGACCGGCACGCCTCGCCCCTCCTCGATGAGCGTCGCGAAACGGTGGATCGCCATCTCGGGCCGTTGCCTCGGGCCGTAGACCGTGAAGAATCGCAGGCACGCGCACGAGGTACCGTAGAGACGATGGTGGCTGTACGCGAGAAGCTCCCCGGCGCGCTTGCTCACCGCGTAGGGCGAGATCGGTTTCTCGACGGGATCGTCCTCTCGAAACGGAACGCTCTCGTTCACGCCGTAGACCGACGACGACGAGCCGAATACGAACGTTCGAACGCCCGCCCGGCGCGCCTCTTCGAGGATGTTGGACGTGCCCACGACGTTCACGTCGAAGTAGAGATCGGGTTTCTCGAGCGACGGACGAACGCCGGCCATCGCGGCGAGGTGCAGGATCGCGTCGAAGCGGGCGCCGTCGAACGTCGACCGCAAGAGCTTTCGATCGCGAATGTCGCCTTCGACCAGCCGAAATCGACGCGCGCCGTCGCGATGTGAAACGAGGAGGGCGACGTTGCGGCGCTTGATCGCCGGATCGTAGAAGTCGTTGAAGTCGTCGATCACGGTCACGGTGTCGCCGCGATCGAGCAATCGCTCGCAGCAGTGAGAGCCGATGAAGCCTGCGCCGCCGGTGACCAGAACGTGTCGCGCCGTTGTCGGGAGTGTCACAGCTTCACGATCTTGGACGGTGCGTCGATCCCCTTTGCGGCGTTCCGCGTGTCGATGATCGCGCGTGCGTGCTCGACGATGAAGCGATAGTCGAACCCGGAGTGATCGGTCACGATGACGACACAGTCCGAATTCCCAAGCAGCTCGGACGTGAGCGGCTTCGAGTCGAGCGTCGACGAGTCGAGCCGAAGCGTCGGCACGAACGGATCGTGGTACGACACGTCCGCTCCCCTCAGCTGCAAGAGATTCAAGAGGTCGAGCGCCGGCGATTCGCGTACGTCGCTCGTGTTTCGCTTGTATGCGACGCCGAGGAGCAACACCTTCGAGCCGTTCACGCTCTTCTTCACGCGGTTGAGAGTGTCCACGATGCGCCCGAGGACGAAGTGCGGCATCTCGCCGTTCACCTCGGACGCCAGCTCGATGAACCGTGCCTTGTAGTTCAGCGTCCGCAGCTTCCACGAGAGGTAGTGGGGGTCAATCGGGATGCAATTGTGGACCGCGATCCCGAAGCTCGTCACGAACGTGTGCGTGTCGTCCACTTCCATCGAATAAACCGGGGCCGAATCGACGGTTGTCGATGAGGCGAGAGAAACCGTCGCGTATGGCCCGTGCCGCTCAGCCGATCTACTGGCCATCGGCTTTCGCCGCTCTTTGCGGTAGGTCTCGAGCTTCGTTCGCTTCGTCCCCGAGAACAATGCTTCCAGCGATTCGACTTGGACGCCGCCCATCCGGAGATGAGGTTTCTTCGCGCGGAACGTCGGAACGAGTCCCATCCCCTGCAAGAGCAAAGCGACTTGCTGGAACAGAATCGGACTCATCGAGAAGTACCCGACGGTCGCCGCGTTGAATCGGTGGCGATACGTCCGTCCGCGCTTTCGATAGGTTCGGTCGAGTTTGGAGAGATGGACGTCACCGTCTCCCCGAAGGAGACCCGACACCACGGCGCGACGAATCCGCGCGGGCGCAGCCATCAAGCGCTCCGGAATCCTCATTTCTTCTGATCGCGTGCCGCAGCGGAGCTCGTCGCGGAGAAGTGTGCCGAGGATTCGCGACGAAACCTTGATGTGGACCGTCTCCCAGCGCTTCAGCTTGTGAACCGACGAACGAATGCCGAGCCGATCGAGGATGGCGCGCGCGTCGCCGATGAGATCCTTCTCGTGAGCACCGAAGCAGAAGCGAATGCGAACGCCGTTATCTTCGGTGATGCAACCCTCGCTGAGGTAGTAGCCGAAGAGGCGAGCCACGTCCTCGTCAACGTCGAAAACCGCCGGGACCTGATTCCACGAGTTCCCTTTGCCCGTCGCGAGCAACACCTGCGATCGCTTGAACGGAGCCGATTTCGTTCGTTCGAGCTCGAGGTAGACGTCAAGCGGAAGGCTGTTGTATCGGTAGACGTCCTTGGCCGCCACGCCGAACTCTCGACACAGCGGTCGAACGACGTCGTCGTGAGACTTCCACGTCCCGTCGCGTGGGACCACTCTCACGCGTTCGATTTTCGCTCGCAGCACAGTTTCGATCAGGTCGACTCGTCCGTTCCACGTCTCGTCTTTCGGCCACGAGGTCGCCACGATCACGCGCGCGCCGGGCTGCAGATCACGAGCCGGGACGACCTCGATCTTCGAGCCGGAGCGGACGAGCATGGGGTGGCCGTCGGTCACGCTGATCGTGCGATGATCGCGGAGTTCGAGGCGAACGAGCGGCGTCGGCGAGGGTCGTCGAAAGAGGCCGGCCACCGGCGCAAACCGTGTCCGTCCGGTCGCCATGTCGAGCGACATGGCTTCGAGGCCATTGGGGATCAAGACGTCCACGCCCCTCACGCGTTCCCGCACTACGGAGCGCGTCGTCTCGAAAAGCTCGGCCAATGGAATGATTCGAACACCGCCTTCATCGCGAACGCAAACGGTCTCGCCTCCAGCGAGGCAGTGGCCTCCAAGCCCGGGGCCTGGATAGAACGGCATGAAGCCGAACGGTTTCGTCGCGGCCGCGTCGATGACTTCCCAGACGTCGAGCCCGAGCTTGTCGCACATGATCGCGATCTCGTTGACGAGCCCGATGTTCACGCTGCGGAACGTGTTCTCGAGGAGCTTCACCATTTCCGCCGTCGCCGCGGACGATACGACGATGACTTTTTCGATCACGGACTCGTAGAGCCGTCGCGCGACCTCGGTGCACGCGGGCGTGACGCCGCCGACCACCTTGGGAGTGTTGTGCGTCTTGTAGGTCGGGTTGCCCGGGTCGACGCGTTCCGGCGAGAACGCGACGAAGACGTCCTCGCCCACGACGAGGCGCGACCGCGTCAGCCGCGGCACGATGACCTCGACCGTCGTCCCCGGGTACGTCGTGGACTCGAGCACGACGAGCTGACCGCGACGCACGTGTTTCGCGACCTCGTTGGTCGCATTGACGATGTAGGAGATGTCCGGATCCTTCGTCTTGCGCAGCGGGGTCGGCACGCAGATGCTCACGGCGTCGACGTTGGCGAGCATCGAGAAGTCGTCGGACGCTCGAAGCTTCTTGGACTTCACGATGGCTTGGAGGTCGGCGGCGGGGATGTCGGGGATGTAGGTCTCGGCCGCGTTCACTGCGCGAACCTTGTTGCGATCGACGTCGAGTCCCACGGTTTCGAATCCCGCCTTGGCGAACTCGACGGCGAGCGGCAGCCCCACGTAGCCGAGCCCGACCACGCCGACCTTCGCCGATCGGTCGGTCAGTTTCTTGGCGAGTTGCGATGCGGCCTCGTTCATCGGGTAGCTACTCCACAGTTACGCTCTTCGCGAGGTTGCGAGGCTGGTCGACGTCGCAACCGCGAAGAACGGCGATGTGATAGGCAAGGAGCTGCAGCGGCACGATGTTCACGAGCGGCGATAACTCCTCGGTGATCTCCGGCACTTCGATGACGTCGTGCGCGACGGACGGTATCTGCTTGTCACCCTCGGTGATGAGCGCGATGACCTTTCCGCCGCGCGTGCGGACTTCTTCGATGTTGCTTCGCATCTTCGAGTAGGCGATGCCCTTCGTAGCGATGGCGAGGATCGGCATCTCGCCGTCGATCAGCGCGATCGGCCCGTGCTTCATCTCCCCGGCCGGATACCCCTCGGCGTGGATGTACGAAAGCTCCTTCAGCTTCAGCGCACCTTCGAGCGCGATCGGGAAGTTCACGCCGCGCCCGAGGAAGAGGAAGTCGCGCGCCGGGTGATACGTCTTCGCGATTCGAACGACGTCGGCCTCGCGCTTCAATGCGCGTTCGATGCAGCCCCGCACGGAACGCAATGCCGTCGCCCGCGCCGCCAGCACCTCGCGGCTCGCCGTTCCGCGAAGCTCGGCGAGACGCATCGCGAGGAGATGGAGCGCGACGATCTGCGCGACGAACGCTTTGGTCGACGCGACGCCGATCTCGGGCCCCGCGTGCGTGTAGAGGACGCCGTCGCACTCGCGCGTGATGGAGCTTCCGAGCACGTTGCAGATCGCGATCGGATGCGCCTTCGACTGCCGGCCGCGACGCACGGCACCGATCGTGTCCGCAGTCTCGCCCGACTGGCTGATCGCGACGAGGAGCGTCTTGTCGTCGAGCATCGGCTCGCGGTACCGGAACTCGGACGCAATGTCCACTTCGACCGGCAGCTTCGCGAGCGCTTCGAGCGCGCCTCGCGCCACCAGGCCGGCATGGTGCGATGTGCCGCACGCGACGATGACGATCTTTTCGATGCGCTTCGCTAGCGCAGCGTCGAGCTTCAAGTCGGGCACGTACGTCTCGCCGGTTCCCTCGACGATGCGGCCGAGAAGAGCGTCCGAGACGACGCGACCCTGCTCGTGGATTTCCTTCAGCATGAAGTGCTTGAACCCGCCCTTTTCCGCCATCACGAGGTCCCATTCGATTCGCGTGGTCGGCCGCGTGACGGGCGTGCCGTCGAGCGTCGTCAGCTTCACGCCGGAGAGCGTCACCTCGGCAACCTCACCGTCGTGCACGAACACCACGTCCCGCGTGTGATCGAGGAGCGCGGGCACGTCGGACGCGATGAAGTTCTCGCGATCGCCGAGACCGACGACGAGCGGGTTGTCACGGCGCGAGCCGACGATGGTGCCGGGAAATCGCCGGTGCATCACGACGACGGCGTAGGCGCCTTCGACCCGCAACAACGCCGTGCGCACCGAGGCGGCGAGGTCGTCCTTCACGCAACTCTCGATGAGGTGCGCGAGAACCTCGGTGTCGGTCTCGCTCACGAACTTGTGTCCCTTTGCGACGAGTTCTCGCTTCAGCGACACGAAGTTCTCGATGATGCCGTTGTGGATGAGCACGAGGTCGCCCGTGCAGTCCCGATGCGGGTGAGCGTTTTCTTCGGACGGTTTGCCGTGGGTCGCCCAGCGCGTGTGCCCAAGCCCTTGATGTCCGCTCATCTCCTCGTGATCGAGCGCTTCTTCGAGGCGACCGAGCTTCCCGACGGCCCGCTGCACGCGAATGTGACCTTCGTGGAGCACGGCGATTCCGGCAGAGTCGTAGCCGCGGTACTCGAGCCGGCGAAGGCCCTCGATGAGAATGCGCGATACGTCGTGTTCGGCGACGCAACCGATGATGCCGCACATTTCGGTTGAACTCTCTAGCCGACCGGATGCGTGGGCGTCACG
>JACOTG010000126.1 GCA_016178505.1 Planctomycetota bacterium | reverse complement strand
CCAGGACCGGCGCGGCCAGCGTGGCCAGCACGTCGGTGGGCGTACGATGCTGTTCTGCGAGGCTCGCCCACCATTGTGCGATGGCCGCCGCGTACTCCGCGTCGGGCGCATCGCCCACCAGGGGCAGACCCAGCGATCCCAGCGGCAGTTGTAGCTGGCGGACGAGGGCGCCCGCTACCGGCTCACCGTCGGGACCGCACACCCGTCCGACGATCTCGCCGCCGCGACCCGGCAACACGAGGCGCATGTTCGTCGTCCGCACGCCCCGCTCAGTGAAGACGGGCACGAACTCGGATGGCGAATGGCTCGGGGACCGCGCCCCGATGTACGCCTTCCTCGCAACGGCGTGGATCTGAAACGTTCCATCGCTCTTGGACCGCGTCACGGGTTGTCCCCAGAGCAGGTCGTCGGAATCGGGATAGACCCAGATCTCCGCGCCGTCGACGGGCCGATCTGCGGCGTCGACCACCATCCCTTCGACGTCGACTCCGGCGGCTGCCTTCATCGTCGTCTCCGTTGTCGCACCGGACACGATCGCGGCCCGGACGACCGCGTAACCACGATCCTGGTAAATGTCGACGGCTCCTGCGGGAAGACCGCTCACTCGCGCGGTGCCGCTGGCGTCCGTCGTCGCCCAGCGCGTGTCGAGAAATCCATCGGCAATGTCGGCGGGAACGATTCGAAGGCCGACTCCCGCGGCCGGCGTTTGGTCGCTCTCCCACGTGAGGTGCACCACGAGACCCGTTTCGTGCGTCGACGAATTCGCCGTGACAGCGGGGGCAATTGACGCGTCGCCTGCTGCCGGCAGGTCTGGACGAGCCGCCGCGCCGGCGGGACGCGCGGATGACGAAGCGACCTCGTGCTGAGAATTACCGGATCCGACGACACGCGACCCGGGGCGCCCCGTCCAGTGCCACATCGCCAGCGCGACGAGGACGAGCACGATCGCCGCGATGGCGATCTTCAACTTCGTTGCCATGAATACTCCTGCCGCAACGGTCGCCTTCAGCGGCGCCGCGGCACCGACCGCCGAGGACTTCTCGAGCGCACACAGAGGAAGCAGCGCGACGCACCACGCCTCGCGATCGCCGCCGTTTCGCCGATCGAGTTCTGCGCGAAGCAGCCCGAGCGCGTGCCGCACGCGCGTGCGAACGGTCTCGACGGGAACGCCGAGGCGCTTCGCCACCTCCCGCGGAGGCTGCCCTTCGAGGTAACGGAGGATCGTCGTGGAACGATACGGCTCGGCGAGAGTGAGCACGGCGTCGACGACGCTTTTCCGCGCGGCCTCGCGCGCGAGCACGTCCACGGTCGACGGGATCCGTTCCGGTCGCGCCGCGGCTTCGGTGTGCGCTTGCCGCCGCCCTTCGGCGCGGCGCCGCTTGAGCGCGAAGTTCCGCGCCACGCGAGCGAGCCAACCTCGAAGCGCCGCCGGCCGACTCGGGCCTCCTTCGATGGCCGACATCCACGTCTGCTGGAGGACGTCGTCCACTTCGTGCTCGTCGACGAGGAGGCTTCGGACCAGCCGGAGCAGGTAGCGGTCGTGCGCCAAGAGGTGCGTCGGGTTGAGATCGCCGTCGATGGGTTTCATGCTTCCGTAGGAGAACGATCCCCCTCGTTCCGAAAACGGTTGCGGGAATCGTCGACGAGGGCGGAAGTCGACGTCGTGAACGGGGTCCCGCGATTCGTCCGCAGACTCGTATCCGACACTGTATCGGAAGGGGTGAAGGGGTGGCGCGTGAATCCGATCGACGGACCGAGGCGCCCTTACGGCATCAAGCGAATCGCAACCGGATACGACGCTTCGCCGCGCGACTCGCTGCGCGCTTGAAAGAGGAGGATCGCGCCGATCGGTGCTCGCGGACGGATGGGGAGGGCCACGTCCAGGTGACCGGTCTCGTCCAGCACGAACGAGAGACGCGACGACGACGCGGTTCGGTTGAAGAGCGAATCGTTCGCGTTCAAGAAGAGGTAGCCCGCCTCGCCGAAGGTCGCGTTGCGTTGCGGTTGCGGAAGCGCGGTCGAGCCGTAGCTGACGAGCAGGCGAACGCTCTCGAATGGCACGCCGACGACGCTGAGCGACACGACGCGGTCGGCGCTCGCGCTCGGCTCCGTCTTCGCCGCGGCGAGCGAGACCGACGGGCCGGTCAACGCCGTGCCGGCGATGGCGAAGTCGCCGACGTCCTCGGGATCGAGAAACCCGAATGCGCTCGCCGAGAGCGCGCGCCCGTTCAGGGTCGCGAACGCTCCAGCCCCGGCGGTCGTGAAGAGCGTGCTCGATCCGGCCCCGGTGAAGATGCCCGTCGAGAAGATCATCTCGCCCGGGTGCGTCGGATCCTCGGCGAGCCCTTGCACGCCGAGCACCGAGCGATAACCGGTGCCGAGCACGTGGTTCACCAGCGCGACGATCTCGCCGCCGGTCTTCCACAGTTCGGCGCGCGATTGACCGGGCCGGTGAACGAAGATCGCGTCATCGCCGATGATCGCGTTCCCGCCGTTTCGGCTGACGATGTTCGGGTCGGCGCATCCGACCGGCTCGTCGAAGCTGAACGCCACCGAGCCGTCCGCGAGGAACGCGAGCGCGTCCAAGTCGACGTCGTCGCTCGTGCCCGCCCACATCTCGAACTGGCGCTCGGAAATCACGATTCGCGCGCCGCCGCCCGGAAGGAGCATGAACGCATCGCCGTCGCGGACGTGCGTGCCGTCCACGAAGACGCGATCGACGCGAATCGACAGCACGAGGTCGAAGATCGAGGGGTCGGCGATCGTCGGGTCCGCGACCTCGAGGGCGTCGACTTCGGAGACGACGTCGTCGAGGCGTCCATCGTGGTTCTGATCGCCGAGGAGCGCAGGCCAGTTGGTGTCGCGAAGGAGCGGGGTCACTTCGGAGTCGCGGCCGGGGACGACGCTCAGGATCTCTTCGTTGTCGAACGATCCGTGAGCCGTGCGGCAACTGCCGTCGGTGACGAGGAGCATCCGTCGATCGCCGGCGACGGCGTCGTCGCTCCACGCACCGAGCGCCAACCCTCCGGCGAGGATGCACGCCGAGACGCCTCGCCTCACGAAACGCTGAATCATCGTCGCCGCTGCTCCCCGCAAGAGGTGTCCTCGTAGATTCCGCCTGCGCCGCCCGGAGAATCCTGGGCGCAAAGAGCATTCCCCACGCATCGCGTTCTCGAGACGTTTGCACGGCTCGACTCCAGCAAGGGTTGCGACGACGACTCTCCGCGCGTACCGAAGCGGATCGCACGCAACGTCGAGATTCCTGAACGCGCCGAGCGGCCGCCGCCGCGGAAATGCATCGCCCGGCGGACCACCCACTCACTCGCTCCTAAAGTCGCGTCTCAACGAGGGCCGACAAAGAGTTGGTTTGAGTGGCTCTTCGACTAGAGAGGCAGACCCCTCTATTGGATTGAAAGAAGGAGACCGAACGATGTTCAGGAAGGCCCTGGAGACGCTGATCGGGGCGTCGCTCCTCGTCCCGATGCTGGCGGGTTGCTTCGCAGGAGGAGGCGGCGGTTCCGACTCGAATTCATCGTCGTCAGTGTCGATGACGCTTGCCGATCCGAGCAATCCGGCGCCCAGCGCGTTCCGATTCACGCTCACCGGAATGTCGCTCATCGCGAGCGACGACACCGAGACCACGCTATTCCCACCCGCGAGCGATCCGCTCGCGACGACGGCGGTTTCGCACGAGAGCTACGGCGGGGCCGAGCGATTCCTGGGCGAGTACCAGGTGCCGTCGGGAACGTACCGCGCCGTTCGCTTCCAGTACCAGGATGCGGAGGCCGGTGAGCTGACGGACCCGCGTCCGATCGTTCCCGCCCTCGCCGACCTCGAGATGGCGTTCGCGCAGCCGTTCGTCCTCGCGGCGGGTGCGCATCAAAACGTTCGCCTCGTGTTCGACCTCGAGCATTCGCTCACGCGCGCCGGCCAGGCGTTCCTCATCGACCCGCTCGTGTTCGCGGACATCGCAGCGCCCACGAACGAGCCCGCGCTATCCGAGTTCCTCGCGAAAGTCACCGGATGGGATGCGACCGCGCGCACGCTGAACCTGCGCCTGCTGCATCCGACCGGCAACGGCGCGGCGCCGGCCGAGTACGGCGACATCGTCGCCGATGTTCCGACGAACGCCGTGCTGACGCCCGCGAGCAACCAGCCGTTCGTTGCGTCTGCAGCGACGTGGCTGGACGATTTCCTCGGCGCCAGCCCGCAAGGGCAGTGGCTCGAGATTCTCGGGTTCCTGCAGCCGAATGGAAACGTTCGTGTTCAATCGGCGGACGTGCGAGCCCAGAACCCGCCGCCGGTTCACGTGCAGGTCGAGGGCATCATCGCGCAGATGGGCTCCGACGAATCGACGGGCCTCGACCACCTCGACGTCGACGTGACGTCGGTCGAGTCGGGCGACGCGACGGTGATCGGGGGTCATCCGGGTCAGCTTCGATTCGCTTTTTCGGCGAATGCTCCTCCGAGCACGCACGTTGGCTGGACGGGCGCGGCCCTTCAGACCTCGAGCCTCTTCCCGGGTGTCGGGGTCGAGCTGCAAGGCTACGTGCCGGAAGTCGGCACGAGCGGACCGATGAGCATCACCGGCGATTCGTCTTCTCCGGGCCACACGCCGGACATGCCGACGTTCGTCGTCACGAACATCCAGGTCAAGCCGATCACGCTCTCGGGAACGCTCTCGTCGTTCACGTCGAACGGAACCGCGTTCTGCATCGTGGACGTGGAGCGGATCGCCGGCGGGAACTCGAGCACCTACCCGAGCCAGGTCGCGGTGGCGCTGTACGACTCGCGAGCCGTCTTCTCGGACGCAACCATCCCGATGCCGCCGGGCGCGCTGTATCCGGGGCAGGAGATGCAGATCGAGGGCTACTTCACCGATGCGCCGTCGAACGGCACCGGGACGCCGCACCACGCGGGGTCGCCCGATCCACTGCACCCCGGACCGAATCCGGGTCACATCCCGGGTCAGACGCATTCGGACGACTTGCCGATCTTCGTCGCGATCAACATCTCGGCTCGCGGCGCCGAGTTCGAGGGTGAGACGATTTCCGCGATCGACCCCGCGCAGCACTCGTTCTACCTGACGGGCGACGGCAGCGACTTCGGATACCCCGATCCGACGACGATTCGAATCCAAACGCAATCCAATACCCGCATCGTGACGGACAGCACGGCGGGCCGCGACGTCGGCGTCTCGACGAGCGGGTTCTACGTGGACCTCCCGTTTGCGCACACGGTGTCGGTGCGCGGGTATCTGGATCGGTCGGTGAATCCGCCGGTCCTCACCGCGTCTTGGCTCCGCGCGGAGCTGCCGTAGCGAAGAATTCGTCGTCGATTTCGAGATTCGATTCACATTCGGGGCGCTCCTTGGGGGCGCCCCGATTTCGTTTGAAGTGCGTCCGTTCGGCGCGGCTTGTCGGGTGTCGAGAGCGATGGCATCATCCGCGCTCCCGTTCGCGCCACGGGGTCGAGGGATCCAACGATCCCGCTGAACGGTGTCGGTCGTCGGTCCGCGAGCAGGCGCGAGACCCAGATAGGCGCCAGTCGGAGAGGAACGCTTTTCATGCCGTCCGAACGCGCGCGTGTGGTCGTGAGCGACGCCGTACGCGAGGAGCTCCTCGCCCCGCTTCGCGAGGAAGGCCTCGACGTTCTTTATCGTCCGGAGGTGACTGCCGAAGACCTTCCGGCGCTTCTCGCCGATGCGCACGCGCTCATCGTTCGAAGCCGGACGAAGGTCACCGCCGCGCTCATCGCATCGTCGCGGAAGCTTCGCGTGATCGGCCGAGCCGGCACCGGCGTCGACAACATCGACGTCGAGGCCGCGACGCAGGCCGGCATCGTCGTGATGAACACGCCCACCGAGAACACGGTGTCGACCGCAGAGCTGACCATTGCGGTCCTGCTCGCGCTGGTTCGTCACGTGCCGCGCGCCGACCGTTCGCTGCGTTCGGGCGAGTGGACGCCGTCGCGCTTCGTCGGCGTCGAGGTCCGCGGCAAGACCCTCGGCGTCGTCGGAGTGGGGCGCGTGGGGGCGTGAGGTCGCCGCCATCGGCCGCGGGATGGGGATGGAGGTGCTCGGGTTCGATCCGTTCCTCTCGCCGGATGCCGCCTCGCGCTTGCGCATCGAGCCGGTTTCGATGGACGACCTCCTGCGACGCTCGGACGTTGTCACGCTCCACACGCCGCTCGTGCCGGGCACGCGACACTTGCTCGCGGCGGCGGAGATCGCGAAGTGCAAGCCCGGAGTTCGCATCGTGAATTGCGCGCGCGGCGGCCTCATCGACGAAGGCGCGCTGCTCCACGCGATCGAGAGCGGGCACGTCGCGGGCGCGGCGCTCGACGTCTTCGAGGACGAACCGCCGACGAACCGCGCGCTCCTGGAACGGCCCGAGGTGGTCGTCACGCCGCATCTCGGAGCCTCGACGCAAGAGGCGCAGAAGCACGTGGCCGAGGCGGTCGTTCGCCAGGTCCTCGACTTTCTCGTTCGCGGCGTCGCCCGCAGCGCCGTCAATGCAATCCCCGTGGAGCCGGAGATGCTGCCAAAGCTCCGACCGTGGCTCGACCTCGCCGAGCGCCTCGGGAGCTTGCAGGCGCAGCTCGTGGAAGGGCGCCTGAAGGGCGTCGTGGCCGAGTACCACGGCGCGCTCAGCGATCTCCCGACCAAGCCGCTCACGGCGGCCGTGGTGAAGGG
Organism: Planctomycetota bacterium; assembly: GCA_016178505.1. Classification (GTDB taxonomy): domain Bacteria; phylum Planctomycetota; class JACOTG01; order JACOTG01; family JACOTG01; genus JACOTG01. The sequence continues at coordinate 19,709 of JACOTG010000126.1, read as the reverse complement.
CGTGCTCAAGCACGTGCTCGACGCGCCCGTGAACGAGATCAACGCGTTCCACCTCGCGCGCGAACGCGGGCTGCAGCTCTCAGAAGTGAATCGAATCGACACCGGGGACTTCGCGTCGCTGCTCTCGGTCACGTTCGAGACGGACGCGGGTGCGCGCACCGTCGCCGGCACGATCTTCGGAAAGAGTCTCCCGCGAATCGTGCGACTCGACGGCTACGTCCTCGACGCCTCCCCCGAAGGACATCTCCTCGTTTGCCAGAACGACGACTTGCCGGGCATGATCGGGCTCATCGGCACGATCCTCGGCAACCATGGCGTGAACATCGCAAGCATGGCGCTCGGTCGTCTCGAGTCGGGCGGAAAGGCGCTGGCCGTCCTCAATCTGGACCAGGCGCCCGCTCCCGACGTCGTTCGAGCGTTGCGTGCCTGCCGCGGCTTCGATTGGGTGAAACCCGTGCGACTGCCCTGACCGTTCCGGAAGTCATCGTTGGGTTTCAACCCGGGCGATTCAACTGACGCTGGAGGTCAATCATGAGCGAGACCGTCGACGTTAGACCGCTGCGTGGGGTCCGATTCGCGGGATCGCATGACGTGAGTCACTACGTCTGCCCGCCGTACGATCGAATCCCCGACGCGCTTCGAAACAAGCTGTACGCCTTCGATCCGCACAATGCCGTTCGCCTCACCTTTCCGCGCCCGGAGCCGGAAGACGGTCCGGACAACGACCGCTACGGCCGCGCCGCGAAAACGCTGCGGGGCTGGCTCGACACCGGAACGCTCAAGCGCGACTCGAGCCCGTCGCTGTACGTCTACGATCTCGAGTTCGAGGTCGAGCCCGGAGTGCGTCGCGCCCGGCGCGCCATCCTCGCGCTGATCCGCCTCTCGCCGTTCTCCAACGGAATCATCCTCCCGCACGAGGAAACGTTACCCGGCCCGAAGATCGATCGCATGAACCTCCTGCGCGCGACCGGCGGTGCGCAGTTCGGTCCGGTCTTCCTCCTCTACTTCAAGAAGCGTCGTCTCGAGAAACTCTTCGACGAGCCGTGCGCGCGGCCAGCCGACGCCGAGGCGCGGACGGACACTCGCGAGACGCATCGCTTGTGGGTCGTTGCGGACTCCAAGATCGCGGCCGAGCTGAAGAGCGAGCTTCGCGACGAGCGGCTCGTCGTTGCCGACGGCCACCACCGCTACACGACGGCCGTGGAGTACCGCGACGAGCGCCGGCGCGAAGCGGGCGACGAGAATCCGGAAGCCTCGTACGAGTTCCGCCTCGTCGCACTCGTCGACGGCGATTCGGACTCGCTCGTGATCCGCCCGACGCATCGGATCCTCGAGCTCCCGGCGCCGCCGGACGATGAATTGCTTCGCCGGCGGTTGGAGACCGAGTTCACGCTCCGCGCGGTGCCGCTCGACGGCGACGCCGGTCCGAGGCTCGTGGAAGCGCTCGCGGCCGAACGGGCGAAGCGCGCCCGCGCGTATGCGATCGCCGCGCCGGGGTCGAAGTCGGCGTGGGTCGCGAGCCGTCCGCGTGTCTCGGCGGAAGACGACGTCACGTTCCTGCATCGCCTTTTCGAGAGCTGGGAATGGCTGCCGCGCGAGCGCGCCGAAGCGGTCGAAGCGCAGCTTCGATTCGAGAAGGATCCGACTCGAGCGCTCGAGCGGGCGCAGGCCGGCGAGGGCATTGCATTTCTCGTGAACCCAATCGACGTCGAAGACGTGCGCACCGCCGCCCAGATCGGGCGCCGGCTTCCGCAGAAGTCGACCGACTTCCATCCCAAATTCCTGAGCGGAATGGTAAGTTGGGTTCCCGACCCGGCACCGGTGAGCGCTCGGGCGGGCGCGAGCCGCTAGGCCCAGCGAAACACTTCAACGATCGGCGATTCACGAGAGAGGGCGTGCATGCGCTTCGAAACTCAGGCGATCCACGTCGGCCAAGAGCCCGATCCGACCACGGGCGCGGTCGTGGTGCCCATCTACCAGACGTCCACCTACGCGCAGGCCGGGCCCGGCGAGCACAAGGGCTACGAGTACTCGCGCACACAGAATCCGACGCGCACCGCGTACGAGTCCTGTCTCGCGGCTCTCGACGGCGGCGCGCAGGCGCTGGCGTTCGCGTCGGGCTGTGCCGCAGCGTCGACCGTGATGAACTGCTTCCGATCCGGCGACCACGTGGTCGTGTCGGACGACGTCTACGGCGGGACGTTTCGCCTCTTCGACAAGGTGCTTCGCCAGTACGGCCTCGACTTCACGTTCGTCGACACGAGCGACCTCGACGCCGTCGGCCGTGCGATTCGACCCAACACGCGATTGCTCTGGATCGAGACGCCGACGAACCCGCTGCTGAAGATCACCGACCTGCCCAAAGCGACGGCGCTCGCGCGAGAAAAAGGGACGCGCATCGTCGTCGACAACACGTTCCTGTCTCCTTACTTTCAGAAGCCGCTCGCGCTCGGCGCCGACCTCGTCGTCTATTCGGCGACGAAGTACTTGGGCGGGCACAGCGACCTCGTCGGCGGCGCGATCGTTTGCTCGGCGTCGGCGGTGGAGAGCGGTCTCTTCGAGCGCCTCAAGTTCTGCCAGAACGCCGTCGGCGCGATCCCGGGGCCGTTCGACTGCTGGCTAGCGCTGCGGGGTCTCAAGACGCTGGCGGTGCGCATGCGGCAACACGAGAAGAACGCGCTCGAGATCGCACGATTCCTCGAGTCGCACCCGCGCGTCGATAAGGTGGTGTATCCGGGCTTGCCGTCGCATCCGCAGCATGCGCTCGCACGCGAGCAGATGACCGGCTTCGGCGGGATCATCTCGTTCCGCGTGAAGGGCGGGCTCGAGGCCGCGCGGGCGATGCTTCGCTCGACGAAGCTCTTCTTCCTGGCCGAAAGCCTCGGCGGCGTCGAATCGCTCATCGAGCACCCGGCGATCATGACCCACGCGTCGATCCCGAAGGAGATTCGCGAACGGATCGGCATCACCGACTCGCTCATCCGCATTTCCGTGGGGATCGAGGCCGTGGAGGATCTGATCGAAGACCTTCGCGCCGCGTTCGAGGCGATCGGAAAGCGGTGATCCAACTCTTGTGAGCGTGCAGAGCGTTCTCGACCGGCTGCGCACGGACAGCGCGTACGCAGCGAACGTCGCGGCCTGGCGCGTCCTGCCCGCGAGAGAGGCGACCACCGCTGACTTTCCGACGGACCTCGATCCGCGACTCGTCGAAGCGCTGCGATCGCGGGGGATCACGCGACTCTTCAGCCACCAGCGCCAGGCGCTCGACCTTCTCGCCGAAGGGCGCAACGTCGTCGTCGTGACGCCGCCGGCTTCTGGAAAATCGCTCTGCTACAACCTGCCGGTCTTCGACTCGATCTTGAAGGATCCGGAGCGACGGGCACGCGCGCTCTACGTGTTTCCCACGAAGGCGCTGTCGCAGGATCAGCTCTCGGAGCTGTGGGCGCTCGACCGCGCCGTCGCCGGCGGGATCCGCACGCACACGTACGACGGCGACACTCCGCCTGCCGCCCGCCGCGCGCTTCGCGAGTCGGGCGACATCATCGTCACGAACCCGTACATGCTCCACACGGGGATCCTGCCGAACCACTCGAAGTGGGTGAACCTCTTCCAGGGACTGCGTTGGGTCGTCATCGACGAGCTGCACACGTATCCCGGCGTTTTCGGCAGCCACGTCGCCAACGTGATCCGGCGGCTGAAGCGCGTGGCTGCACACTACGGCGCAAGCCCTCGATTCATCGCCTGCTCGGCCACGATCGCGAACCCCGTGGAATTGGCGTCGCGCCTCTGCGAAGAGCCGTTTGCGAGCGTGACCGAAAGTGGTGCGCCGCAAGGGGAGAAGCACGTCATCCTCTACAACCCGCCGCTCGAGAACCGCGAGCTGGGGATTCGGCGGAACACGCTCGAGGAGGTGAGGCGGGTTGCGGAGCTGATGCTGCCGGCGAACGTGCCGTGCATCTTCTTCTCGCGCAGCCGCACGTCGGTCGAGATCCTCGTGAAGTACCTCAAAGATTTTTGCCTCGAGCACGGCATCGATCCCGAGCGCGTCGCCGGGTATCGCGGCGGGTACTTGCCGGAGCTGCGTCGCGACATCGAGCGCCGGCTGCGTGCCGGCGAGCTCCTCGCCGTCGCCGCGACCAACGCGCTGGAGCTCGGCGTCGACATCGGCTCGCTCGAAGGCTGTGTGATCGCTGGGTATCCGGGCAGCGTCGCATCGACGTGGCAGCAGGCCGGGCGCGCGGGTCGCCGGTCCGGAATGTCTGCCGCGATCGTCGTGGGACGCAGCGGCGCGACGGACCAGTACCTCATGCGCCATCCCGAGCACTTGCTCGATCGCCCGGCGGAACACGCAGTGATCGACGCGGACAACCTCGTGATCCGCACGAATCACCTCAAGTGCGCGGCGTTCGAGATTCCGTTCCGCGTGGGCGAGAACTTCGGAGCGACCGGCGAAACGGCGATGATCCTCGACTACTTCGAGCGCGAGGCGAAGATCCTCCACCGCGTCGACGACCGCTACTTCTGGGCCGACCGCGCCTATCCAGCCGAAGGCGTGAGCTTGAACGCCGCGGACATCGACAACTTCGTCGTCGTCGATGTCGAGAAGCGGACGGTGCTCGCCGAAGTCGATCGCCCCTCCGCAATGACGCTCATCCACGAAGGTGCGATTCACGGCCACCAAGGCGAGCAATACCTGATCGAGAAGCTCGACTACGCAGGACGTCGCGCCCACGCGCGCAAGGTCAACCCCGAGTACTACACCGAGGCGATGACCGAGACCGAGGTGCGGCCGATTCGCGTGGAATCGACGCTCGAGCGGACCGGCTTCGCGCTCCACTACGGAGAGGTGACGACGCGGACGACCGCGAGCGTCTACAAGAAGATCCGCTTCTACACGGGCGAGAACGTCGGCGCGGGCGAGATCCACTTACCCGCCGAGGAGATGGACACGACCGCATTCTGGATCGCCCTCACGCCCGAGCTGGCGTCCGAGGTGCGGCTCCTCGACGGCAATCGATCCGGCGGGCTCGTGGGGCTTGCGCGCGCGCTCGGCCAGATCGTTCCGCTCTTCGTGCGCTGCGATCCATCGGACGTGCGCACGACGTGCGAGATTCGATCGAGCCACTTCGAACGCCCCGTCGTCACCCTCTACGACAACTTGCCGGGAGGAGTCGGGCTCGCCGAGCGGACGTACGAGCTGTGGCCCGAGGTGCTCGGCGCCGTGCGCGAGCAGGTCGAACGATGTGCGTGCCGCCGCGGTTGCCCGTCGTGCGTCGGACCGCCAGGCGAGGTCGGGCCGTCCGGAAAGGAAGTGGCGCTCGAACTCCTACGGACACTCGCGGCGGGAGCGTGAGATGGTGTCGCTTCCCTGGAAGATCTTCGACAAGCTGATGAAGGACGCCTACGACTCGGTCCTGCGAACGGCGCCGAAAGAGGTCGCCGAGCACATTCGACGTGCCAACCTCGAGATCGTCGCCGAGGACTCGCCGGCCGACGAGGTCCTCGAAGACATGGACGTCGACGACCCGACGGAGCTCATGGGGCTCTACGAATCGGGGTCGGACGGCGAAGAGCCGCTCGAATCCGACGGCCCGGCGTTTCCCGATCGCGTGATCGTCTACCGCAAATCGATCGAGGCCGCGTGCGACTCGCTCGCCGAAGCGAAGCGCGAAGTGCTCCTCACGCTCATCCACGAAATCGCGCATCACGTCGGCTTCGAAGAGGATGCGATGGACCGTTGGGAAGACGAGATCGCACGCGAGCGGGAAGGGGAGGCGTAGACGCCGTGGCTTCGAACGACCTGCGTGACAAGCTCCGAAAAATCGACGAGCTTCGCCGTCGCATGGCAGCCGCCGGGGCGCGTGCACCTCGACCCGAGGTCGTGCGCGAAACCGCCGAGCCGTACGCCGCCGATCCGCGAACCCAGCCGTTCCCCGCGCCGGGCGAGGCCGAACTGGTCGCCGATCCCGACGGCGGCTTCTTGCGCGTCACGCACGCCGTGCCCCTGGAAACCCGACGCGGCAAGGAGTCGTTTGCCGCTGCGCTGCGCGTCTTGCCCGAGCGGATCGCGCTCGTGGCGCGAGACGCGCGCCTGCGCAACTTCGACCCGCGTCGCGCGTGCTTCATCGACACCGAGACCAGCGCCCTCGGCGGCGGCGCCGGCACGTTCGTCTTCCTCCTCGGCTTCGGGTTCTTCCGCGACGACGAGTTCGTCGTCGAGCAGTTCCTCCTGCGGACGCCGGCCGACGAGCCCGCGATGCTGCGCCACGTTTGCGCGCGCGCGCGCGACTTCGACGCGACGGTGACGTTCTTCGGCAAGAACTTCGACCGCGTGCGCATCGAGGACAAGCTGGCGTTCTGGCGGATTCCATCGTCGCCCGGCATTCCGTGGGAACGGCACCTCGACCTTTGTCACGTGGCACGACGCCTCTTCGGCGGAACGATGGAGTCGTGCCGGCTGACGAGCCTCGAGCACGAGATCCTCGGCATCGAGCGTCACGACGATCTTCCGGGCGAGGAGTGCCCGCAGGCGTTCTTCGACTTCGCGCGCGGCGGCCCATCGCGCATTCGCGCCGTGCTGGAGCACAATCGCGGTGACATCCTGTCGTTGCCGCCACTACTTGCACGCGTGGATCGCGAGGTCGTCGAGCCGTCGGGCGCCGCGCAATGCCTCCGCATCGGACGCCTTCACCTCGAAAACGACGACGCCCGCGGGCGCGGCTTTCTCGAGGACTCGCTTGCTCTCGCCGGATCGCGCCCGTCGGCCGTGCGCGTCGAGGCCACGCTGCGGCTCGCGCGCGAGTGGCGGCGCGGCGGGGAGCCGGGGCGCGCGGCGCAACTACTCGACGAGCTCGTTTCGTCCGAGCCCGACGATCCGCGGCCGTACCTCGAGCTCGCGAAGGATCGCGAGCATCGCGCTCGCGACGCCGCCGGGGCGCTGCATTTCGCGATGGGGGCGCTGGCGCGCGCGTGCGGTGAAGGCGCGCTCGGAGAAGCGGCAATCCGCCGGAGACTCGAGCGTTTGGAAAAGAAAGCGGCGCGGCAAGACTGCGAGAAAGGTACGTCCGCGTGAGGTTCTCGCTTGCATCCTGCGCGGTTGCCGGCGTGTCGCTCGCCGGTTGTGCGAAGCCCGTGACCCTCGAAGCCGATGTTGCGTCGCCGCCGATCGAGGCGTCGGCGATTCCGGAGGTCCGCCTGTCGCTCGGGGCCGGATCGATCACCGTCGAGTCGAGCGAGGACGGCAGCATCGTGTTCTCGGCCCATCGCCGCGTCACGGGCAAGGACGAGGCCGCGGCCCGCCAGCAACTCGAAAGCGTCCGCATCGTGCCGCTGCGCGACTCCGACGGCGCGCTTCGCGTTTCGATCGACGGTCCCGAAGGCGCGACGTGGAGCGCGGATCTCATGGCGCGCGTCCCGGCGACGGTGCGGGTCGTCGCCGAAACGGGACGCGGCGCGATCCATCTCGGCAGCCGCGTCGCATCGGTGCGGGCCACCGCGCGCGAGGGAGACGTCGACGTCGACTCGCGCCCGGCGCCGGGAAGCCGCGTCGAGCTCGAGTCCACACACGGCTCCGTCACTTGTCGCGTGCCGCGATTCCTCTCCGCGCACTACAACTTGCGAGTCGAGAACGGCTCCATCCGCTCCGAGGCGGCTCCATTCCGAGTGCCCGCAGGCGCCACGTCGTTTTCGACGACGACCGGACCCGACGCGACGAGCATCCACCTCCACGCCGCGAACGGCGACGTGACAGTCGAAGGATCGTGACGATGGTGCCGCACGTCTCCGTCATCGTGCTCAACTACAACGGGCTCCAACACCTCGGCCCGTGCCTCGACTCGCTCCAGGAAGTGCGCTACCCCAAGGATCGGCTCGAGGTGATCCTGGCGGACAATGCTTCGCGCGACGGCTCGGTTGCGTTCGTGCGCGATCGCTATCCGTGGGTGCGCCTCCTCGAATTCGCCGAAAACCACGGGTTCGCGGGCGGCAACGACCGAGCGGCGGAGGAGGCGAGCGGCGAGTACGTCTGCTTCCTCAACAACGACACGCGCGTCGATCCCGGCTTCCTGGAAGCTCTGATGGGGACCATCGAGCGCGGCGCCGCCTGCGCGGCCTCGCGCATCGTCTCGTTCGACGGCGAGCGCTTGATGTACCGCGGCGGTGAGATGAACTTCTGCGGCTTCGGATTCCAGCAGGGGCTCGGTGAGCGCGTCGCGCCCGGCACGAGCGGGGGGAACGACGAGGAGACACTCTTCGCGTGCGGCTGCGCGATGCTGATGAGCCGCAAGCTCTTCCTCGACGTCGGCGGCTTCGACGACGCCTATTTCGCGTTCTACGAGGACGTCGACCTCGGCTGGCGGCTGTGGGTGCTCGGCCATTCCGTTCGATACTCGCCGGGTTCGCTCGTCTACCACCAGGGCGACGCCTCGTTCGCGAAGACGCCGTCCGAATCGCGCCAGCTCCTGTGGAATCGCAACACGCTCCTCACGCTGCTCAAGAACTACGACGACGCGAACGTCTCCCGATTCTTCCCCGTCGCGCTCCTCCTCACGCTCGAACGCGGGCTTTACTTCCTCAGCCCCGAGACCGCGAGCGAGAAGGATCGCGTGCTCGCACACTTCGCCGCGCTTCCGCGCGACGAGGCCGATCGCGCGCGCGAGCGCGTCGGTCTCGCGCACCTGGACGCCGTGCGGCAAGTCTTCCTTGCGCTGCCGGCGACGCTCGAGAAGCGCGAGAAGATTCAAGCGGCGCGCCGCACGTCCGACGCCGATCTCTTCGCGAAGTTCCGCCTGGGAATCCAGTTCGACGACCAAGTGAACGTGCTCGTGGATCGAAACCTCGCGGCGCGACTCGTTCCCATGCTGTCGGGCGACGGGCTGTGGAGCCCCGACGCCGCGAAGCGCGTCATGCATCGCCACCTCGAGCGACTCGAAGAATCGGTGAAAAAGCACGAAGGCGCGATCGACGAGCTGATGGAACAGCTCGAGAAGAAGACGGAAGATCAAGAGCGAAAGCAATCGACGATCGAAGAGATGAATCGCGCGATCGGCTCGCTCCACGGGGAGATCGGCCGCCTGAGCGCACTCGAGGTCGAGCTGCGATCGATCCAGGCGAAGCCCTGGTACAAAGCCGTAATGAGCGCTCGCCGTTGGCGTCGCAAGATTTTCGGCGGTGGCGGCGGCTTGCGGTGAAGATCGTCCAGGCGATCCACCAGTTCCTTCCGCAAAACGTCGCGGGCTCCGAAATCTACACGTACCGACTTTCGAAGGAGCTCGCGAAGCGTCATCCCGTCCACGTCATCTACTCCGAAGTGAACCCATGCGAGAAGCAAGGAAGCGTCTACGAAGGGAGCCTCAACCGCCTGCCGTTCACACGAATCGTGTGCAACTACGCCTATCGGACGTTCGAGGAGACGTATCGCAACACTGCGGTCGAGGCGATCTTCGAGCGCGTACTGAAACGCGAGCGACCGGACGTCTTGCACCTACAACATCTACAGACGTTCTCGTGGGGCCTGCCCGCCGTCGCGAAGCGTCTCGGCATCCCCGTGGTGTTCACCCTCCACGAGTACTATTTGCTCTGCTTGCGCGGCGGCCAGCTCATCAAGGCCGATCGAACGACGTGCTGTGAGGCCGTGCCCGAGGTCTGCGCGGCGTGCTTGCGCGAGCGCTTCTCGCATCTCGAGATCCCGCGCACGGGTCCGAACCCCGAGGCCGATGCGGTACGCGGACGGCTCGCCGCGGCGCGCGCGCTCGTGACGCACGTCGATCGCTTCGTTTCGCCGTCGGCCTTCCTGCGCGACACGTTCGTGCGCGCGGGATTCCCTTCCGATCGAATCCTCGTCTCCGACAACGGACTCGACCCGACGCCGTTTCGAAGCGTATCGCGCCCGAGACGCGATTCCCTGGCGCCGATCCGCTTCGGGTTCGTCGGATCGCTCGTCGATTACAAGGGCGTGCACGTCGCGATCGAAGCGATGAACTCGCTTTCGCGCGGCGATTGGGAGTTCCGCGTCTTCGGAAAGCGCTTCCGCGAAGGCGAGCACGCTCCGTACGTCGCTTCGCTCGAGCGCGCCGCGACGAACCCGCGCATCCAATTTCGCGACGCGTTCGACCCGGTGGACGTCGCGGGCGTCTTCTCGAGTATCGACGTGCTCATCGTCCCGTCGATCTGGTTCGAGAACTCGCCGCTGACGATCAACGAAGCGTTCCTCGCCGGCGTGGCCGTGATCGCATCGGACCAGGGCGGAATGGCCGAACGCGTGCGCGACGGAAAGGGCGGGCTTCTCTTTCGAACCGGCGATGCGGCCGACCTGCGACGCCAAGTCGAGCGACTCCTCGACGATCCCGGCCTCATTGCAACGCTTGCCGCGAACGCACCGCGCGTGAAGACGATCGAGGAGAATGCAACCGAGCTGCTCGCCCTCTACGAGGAGCTGCAAGCGGGCAGGCGACCACGCGACGGTTGGTTTCGGCGCCTACTCGGCGGCTCGCCTCACCGATAGAAGAAGCGATCGACGCCTGCGCCGTGCGCTTCGGCGCCCATGCTCCTCAGTCCCGTGAAGTCTTCCGCCGGCTCGCCGCGCGCTCGTAGGTTTCGATCGTCGCATCGACCATGTGACCGACCTCGAAGCGCCCGAGAACACGCCGTCGACCCGCTCGTCCGAGATCCCTCCCGAAGCCGGGGGCGATTCGAATTCGATGGAGCGCATCGACCAGGGCGTCGACGTCTCCGGACGGGAACAGAAGACCGGTCTCTCCGTCGACGACAACCTCCGGAATGCCGCCCACGCGCGATGCGACGACGGGCGCTTCGCACGCAAGAGCCTCGACGACCGCGCTTCCGAGGCCTTCCTCGGTGGACGAGAGCACGTACGCGTCGAACGCGGGAAAGATCTCCTCGACGTCGGTGATCATCCCGGGCGTGAACACGCAGGCGGGATCGAGCAAATCGGGCGCGCACAACCGGCTCGCGTCTTGCGCGTCGATTCCTGCAGCGAGCCACACGGCAGGGACACCCCGAACGCGCAAAGCCGCCACGGCGGCCGCGACCAAGTGAAGGGCTTTCCGGGGCGACGGTCGGCTGCTCGTTCCGACGACGAACGCGTCGGAGGGCAGACCGAAGCGCCGCCGTGCATCAGCCCGAGTCCGTTTCGGTGAGAAACGAAAACAGTCGACCCCGTCCGGGATGACGTCGACGGACCCGAACGACACCCCGCTTTCCACGAGGACGCTTCCGACGTGGTCCGAGATCGCGATGATCCGTTGGGTCAGCCGGTTGTAGATGAACCGGGACGCGGCATTGCGAAGCGGCGTGTGATTGTGCTTCGTGCGAACGACGACTACGCCGCGCGAGAGGGTACGGGCGGCGACCGCCACTTGGTGATCCATGGCGCCGTGCGCGTCGATGACGTCGACTCCCTCGTCGCGAACGAGTCGAGCGAGGCGCACGACGGACCCGCAGATCGAGCGACCGCGGAGTCGCAGGAGGTGGATCGGCACGCCTCGCAGTTCGGGGCGCGTGAGATAACTCGAACCGGCAGACGTCACGAAGAGAACATCGATGCCGCGCTCTCGCGACCGCACCGCGGTGAGCACCGCTCGCGCCTGTTGGCCTGACCAATGGCGCTGGCGGTCGACGTGCAGAACTCTCATGAAGCACGACGCGGAGCGATCCGCACTCTCATGAACGGACACACGAATGGATTACCACTTCACGTCCAAGCAAAGCGAGTTGTTCAATGTCATCGATGCAAGTGCCAACCGTCCGCCAATTCGCCTCGCCGGACACGACGATTCCCGCGCGGACGACGCGGGACTCGATCAGGCTCGAGAGGAGAACGAGCCCGTCCAAGAAACCCAGACTGCCGTTCGTGACGTCCAGGACGAACGCGCTTTCGGGAAGCCCGAGTGCGTGGTGCACGATGCACGCCGTCGCGGGTTCGAAGAAGTCACGAGTGATCGAGCAACTGAAGAGCGCCTGAATGCACGCAGCATCGAACGCGACGCGATCGAGCGCGGCACGCGCGGCAAAGGTCGCCGCTTCGCTCGGCGCGATGCCGTCACGCCAGAAACATCTGGACTCGACTCCGGTGACCCTCTCCAACGTGCCGAGCGGAATGCCCAGACGCTCGTAGATCGGCAAGATCTTGCGTTTGATTTCGAGCGAAGTGACGCGACGGTCCGGCATGTGGATGGCCAGAGACTCGACGCGGACGGACTCGAAGCGCTTGGTCCACGTTCCGGGAGCCGTCACCCGCGTCGTGATTCGAGGGATCGTGCTCACCAATTGGCCTCGCCAGCGCTGATTCCATCGGGCGCCGCCGGTGCTCCGTGCTGCATGCTGTTTTCGATGCCTCGCGCAAGCGTGAGGGAAGTGATCCAACGCAGAAGCTGAGAGTGTCGCGACGACGGGTGGCTCCTAGGATGACGGCAGCATGACGGATTCGTTACCGACTCGGCGCCGGCGCATCCGTTGCGCAGGAGGCGATCGCGCCAGCGGCGGTGCTCTCCGTGGAGGCGGCGGCAAACGCTGGACGCAGCCCCTCGGTCACTCGAACGAATCGCCGAGTCGCTCGCGAGTCGTGCGAGTACCCGTGGCGTCAGCGGTAGCGCGTGCCCTTCCACGTGACGCCGCGGCCGAAGCGCGTGCGAAGGGCGGACGCCACGAGGCCCGTCGCATAGAAGACGTAGCCGAGCGGAGTGGCCAGCGCGAAGAGGCGCGGGTGGCCGAGCACTCGCTGCAGTTCGAGGTGATAGAGGAGCTGCATCCCGAGCGCCACGGCAGCCAGGCCGGCCGCCAACCGATTGCCGGTGGCGAGGCCGATCGTGAGTGCCGTGACGGCGCCGATTCCCAGGATGACGATCCAAGCCGACGCGAGGAACGCCACGCCCACTCGTCGGCCAACGCCCGCGAACGCGCTCTTCGTCATGCCCTCCCAAAGGTCGGCCGTGCTCTCGTACATGCGCGTCCTGGCGAGCCGGCAGCCGTTGGCGATCGCGATGCGACAGCCCGCGCTCTTGAGGCGCGTCGCCAGCGTCACGTCGTCGATCATTTCGCCTCGGATGGCGGAGTGACCGCCGACCGAGTCGTAGGCTCGGCGACTCACCAGGAGGAACCCGCCGGCTGCCAAAGCCGTGGGCTTCTTCGGGTCGTTCACGCGGTGGGCGGGGTAGCGCATCGTGATCAGTGCGGCGAAGACCGGCAGCACGATCGATTCGGCGAGCACGCCGCGCTCGATGCGGGGCAAGGGCGAGAGGAGTTCGAGCTGTCGGCGCTCGAGTTCGCGAACGGCAGACGCCGTGGACGCCCGCTCGTGAACGACGTCGCCGTCCGTGAACAGGAGAAGCTCTCCGGAGGCCGAGGCCGCGGCCATCGCGTTCGCGTGGCTCTTTCCGATCCAGCCTTCGGGCAGCGCCTCGATGCGGAGAATGCGGAGTCGTCCATCGCGCCGCGCGATGTCTGCGAGAATCCGAGGCGTGGCGTCCTGCGACCGATCGTCGGCAACGATCACCTCGAAGTCGGGGTACTCCTGCGCGAGCAGCGAGTCGACGACCTTGCGGATGCCCGATTCCTCGTCCCGGGCGGCGACGATGATCGACAGCGGCGGGAAGACTTCGCCCGGCTTGGGCGATTCGGGAATGATCGTGGGAGTCGCGCGAGCCGCTCGAAGCCCGCGTGCGAGGTTGAACGTCCAAGTCGCACAGATCCCCGCAGCCACGAGCTCGAGCCACACGATCGCCTCGCTACTCCACGATGCCTCGATGGGAGCCAGCGCGACGGGGGCTCGACGTTCCTTCGAGTTCGTCGTTCAATGCTCCCATGGAGTCGACTCCGTCATTCGTCGCGATCAACGCGGCGCCGTTCGAAGAGGCGGCCATCGTCGCCGCGATGTTCGCCGGCGCGTTCGTCGCGTTCCGTTGCGGCTTTGCCCTCGCGCGTCTCCGCCCAGCGCTCTGGCGAGTGCCGGACCGCCCCGGTCGCGCGGCGATTACATTCGACGACGGTCCCGATCCCGCAAACACGGAAGGCGTGCTCGAGGATCTCGCCGCTGCGAACGTGAAAGCGACGTTCTTCGTTCTCGGTGAGCGCGTCGTGGCGAACGAACGACTCGTGCGCGCCATGGCCGCTTCGGGACACGACATCGAGGTTCACGGTTGGCGCCATCGATTCACCTTGCGCCAACGCAGTGCGACGCTTTGCCGCGAGTTGGCCGACGCCACATTCGCGATCGAGCGCATCACCTCCGTGAAACCGGTTCTCTACCGCCCGCCGTTCGGGATGCTGTCGCCCGCGGCTTCGCGCGCTGCTCGCGCGCACGGGCTGCAGCCCTACCTCTGGAGCGCTTGGGCGCGCGACTGGAGGAAGCGGCGACCGACCGACATGCTCGCTTCGTTGACGTCGGGCCTGAAGCCGGGTGCGGTCTTTCTGCTGCACGACGGCGAAGGGACGGGCGGCACGCCCGGCGCCGTGCAGAACATGCGACCCGCGCTGCGGCAGTTTCTCGTGGCGTCGCGTGAGGCGGGCTACGCGCTCGAACCGCTGCGATCGCTCCTCGGCTCGAGCTGACGTCGCGTTGCCGACTACCACTCCACTCCGGCAAAGAGCGAATTGATGCCGCTTCCGAAGCCGAGGAGAAGGAGCTTCTCGCCCGCGTGGATCTGCAGCGCCTCGACGCCTCTCCCGACCGCGATCGGAAGTGCAGCCGAGGTTTGGTTCCCGAACTCCTCGTAGATCGTGAACTCCTTCGAGTTGTCGACGCCGATCTCCCGATAGAATGCATCGTTGATCGGCTTGCCAACCTGATGGCAGAAGACGTGATCGATGTCTGCGTTGCTCCATCCGAGAGCGGCCGATGCCTCGGTCCATGTCCGACCGCCGACCTGCGCCGCCGAGCTGATCAGCTCTTTCGCACTCGTCGTCATGATCGGGTCGTTGTCGGCGGGCTGCTGGAAGCAGAAGTCACCGTTGCCGCTGCACAGATCGTGGAACTGTGATCCGGCCCTACCGACGCCGCCGACCAACCGGTGGCCGTTCGACGCGATGCTCTCGTGGCACAACACGTACGCCACGGCCCCGGAGCCGAGCGTGAGCGTTGGAAGGAGCTTGAGAAGCCCCTCGCGCGTCAACTCCTTGCTCTTCAGGATGTGTTCCATGCACATGTGCACGGGCCTCGAGTTCGTCTCGCCCGAGACGACGATCCCCGCCGGGATCACGCGCGACTCGATCAAGTTGGCGAGCAGCACGAGGCCGTTCATGAATCCAATGCACGCGTTGGTGATGTCGAAGACCAGAGCACATTCCGACAGCCCCAGCGAGTGGTGCACGATGCAGGCCGTCGCCGGCTCGAAGAAGTCACGCGTGATCGAGCAGTTGAACAGCGCTTTTACGTTCGAGGGATCGAACCCGATTTGATCCAGGGCGGTTTGCGCGGCGATGGTAGCCACGTTGCTCGGCGTGACGTCGTCGCCCCAGAAGTACCTCGATTGAACTCCCGTGAGCCTCTCGAGGGTTCCGCGAGCGATGGCGAGACGATCGTACTGGGGTGCCAGTACGTCTTCGAGCTGCAACGACGTCACTCGCGACGGGGGAAGGTGGATCGCATACGACTCGATCCGGACGGAATCGAAATGGAATGACAACATGGCGAACGTTCCTGCGTCGTCGGGCCGTCTCCTCGTCAAGACTCACATGACGATCTCGCCGCCAGCGGCGACCTCCACCTGGAGGGATCGAGGATCACGTACCCGAGTCTGCGACCAAAGCCTCTGCGGGATGAATGCGGAAAACCATCACCGGTGACGGTAAGGGAGACGAGCGGTAGGAGGTCTCGAGGGCCGTGAGTAATGCGTCGCTGGCCGTTTTGGGATTGGGTATGAATTGCCTCTTGAACCGTTGCGTTTTCGGCTGCCCGTCGTCGGAACCCGGTGAATATACATTTCTTTTCGTCATTCCGGGCCGAAAAAAGAAGTGGATTCGACGAGTCTCA
Source organism: Planctomycetota bacterium (assembly GCA_016178505.1). GTDB lineage: Bacteria > Planctomycetota > JACOTG01 > JACOTG01 > JACOTG01 > JACOTG01. The sequence continues at coordinate 3,724 of JACOTG010000126.1, read as the reverse complement.
GCGACGAAAGAGCGACCGCCAGAACCGGCGGACGAGGCCGCCGCGCCGTCGAGCCTCGAACTCCGCGGTTCGTGGATCGAGCAGAACGTCGAATTCGCGAACCGCGTCGAGCGCGGAACGGACGCGCTTGTCGCGGTCCTTGGCGAGGAGGCGGGCAACGAGACGTTCGACGCTCTTCGGTGCATCGCAACGCACTTGGCGCAGCGGCGTCGCGCGCTCGAACAGGATCTGACGAGTGAGCACTCGCGTGCTCTCGGTCGCGTGCGGTGGACGGCCAGCGAGCATTTCGAAGAGCACGACGCCGAGTGAATAGAGGTCTGCGCGGCCGTCGACGTCCTCGCCGCGCAGCTGCTCGGGCGCACAGTACTCCGGCGTGCCGACGTACAAGTCGCTTCGCGTGATTCGCGCGTCGTCGGTGGTCTCGCGCGCAAGACCGAAGTCCACGACCTTCGGTTGGCCGTTCTCGTCGATCATGATGTTGGACGTCTTGATGTCGCGGTGCACCAATCCGAGGCGATGGATCGCCTCGAGTGCCGACGCGATCGACCGGGCGATCTCGAGCGCCTCCCGAGTGCCCAACGGGCCCGTTCGCGCGAGCCGATCGCTCAAGTTCTCTCCACGGACGATTTGGCAAGCGATGTAGCGAAGGCCACGTTGCACGCCATAGGAGTAGATCGGTGTCACGTTCGGGTGCACCACCTTCGCGAGAGATCGGGCTTCGCGCAGGAACCGATGCTCTTGCTCGACGAGTCCCTCGGCTCCAGCGGTGGGACGCATCACCTTGAGCGCGACCTCGCGATCGAGGGCCTCGTCGTGCGCCTCGTAGATGATCCCCATGCCGCCGCGCCCGATCTCCCGCCGGACGCTGTAGGGCCCGATTCGATTGCCGCTCAGCGACTCCACCGTGACCACCTTGCCACTCCTCGAAAGACTTCTCGTGCGGCTTTCAACACTTGGTGGGTCGTGAGACGCCCGACCCCTCGATTTCCTTCCGATTCGAGCTCCACTTCTCCAATGCTCGAAAAGTCGAGCCCCGTATACGGAAACCGTTGCGCGGATATGAGCAGTAATTTTCGACCGCCGAGTTCGATCGTTTCGATGAAGGACGGATGACGTCTCGATGAAGTTGCGAGGAAGGGTTGCGTCGGAGATAAATAGCCAAGGCAACCAAGCCTGGATAGGTGTGGAGGCTAGGTTTTACGCTTTCGCAACCTTGGCTACGGGGTAAAAAGAAGGGGTACCGATAGCATCGGTCGAATGGCCCTCCGAGTTGAGCGCAGTAAGGGAGAATCCCGGGCGTTTTTCCGTCATTCGGTTCGATGCAATACGGTCGGAAAATGCTGCCGGCCCGATGCAACACTCCCGGCGCTGGCGTGCCGGGCGCTGCGTCCTTCCGAGTCACCGGGCACCGAGAGCCGACTCGAGCCGGCTCCTTGAACTTCACCGACGTGCTTCCTAGAATCGGCCGCTTCCATCGGCAGCGCGTGAACTCGCGAGTCCGGTATCGTTCAGCGCTCGAATCACGGGCGGGCCCGAATCGAGCACCACTTGCTGCGGGCGGGGGTCCCTCCGCCAATGAGGGAATGAGAAGAGATGGCAACTGAGCGTGCGCCGGGTACTCCTCTGGACTTGTTCGCCGTAGAGGATGCGCGGCGGTTGTACGGCGTCGACAACTGGGGCGCCGGCTACTTCGACTTCTCCAACAACGGCAATCTGATCGTTCGCCCCGTGAAGGGGGAGCCCCACACGATCGACGTCAAAGAGATCGTGGACGAGCTCGTGGCGAAGAAGGTCTCGCTACCGGTGCTGCTTCGATTTCCGCAGCTGTTGTCGAGTCAAGTCCGCGAGCTGTGCGACTCGTTCAACCGAGCCATCACCGAGTTCAACTACCGCAAGCCGTACTTGCCCGTCTTCCCGATCAAGGTCAATCAGAAGCGCGAGGTCGTCGAAGAACTCTTGCGCGCCGGTCGCCGCTACAACCTCGGACTCGAGGCGGGAAGCAAGTCGGAGCTGCTCGTTGCGCTCGCGCAGGAGCAATCGCCGGACTCGCTGATCGTCTGCAACGGATTCAAGGACGCGAACTACATCCAGCTCGCGGCGATGGGACCGAAGGTCGGCAAGAACGTCATCGTGGTCATCGAAAAGCTCCACGAGCTGGACGAGTTCATCCAAATCTCGAAGAAGATCGCCGCTCGCCCGCGAATCGGATTCCGCGTGAAGCTCTACGCGAAGGGAAGTGGACGCTGGGAGAAGTCGGGCGGCTACACGTCGAAGTTCGGGCTGACCACCGCCGAGTTGATCCACGCCGTGGCGATGCTGCGCTCGACGAACCTTCTCGACACGCTCCGCATGCTGCACTTCCACATCGGCTCTCAGATCACCGAGATCCGCAAGATCAAGAACGCGATCAAGGAAGCGTCGCGCGTCTACGCGAAGATCCGCAAGATGAACGTCGACATCGAGTACTTGAACTGCGGCGGCGGGCTCGGCATCGACTACGACGGAAGCAAGACGTCGTCGGACGCCAGCGTGAACTACACGATCGAGGAGTTCGCGAACGACGTCGTCTACACGATCAAGGACGTCTGCGAGAACGAGAACGTTCCCGAGCCGACGATCGTCAGCGAGAGCGGCCGCGCGCTCACCGCGTACCACTCGATGATGGTGACGAACGTCATCGCGGACGTGGGCGGTTCGCCTCCGCTCGACCTCGCGTTCTCCGGCAACGAGCCCCAAGTCGTCCAAGAGCTGCAGTACATCCGCACGTCGATCAACGCGAAGAACCACCGCGAGTACTATCACGACGCGCTCGAGAAGCGCGACGAGCTCTTCACGCTCTTCAACCTCGGCTATCTGTCGCTCGACGATCGCGCGAAGGGCGAGATGCTGTTCTGGGAGATCGCGAAGAAAGCCGTGAAGTACGGCCGCACGCAGAAGTACACCACCGACGAGTTCGAAGACCTCGAGAAGCAGCTCTCCGAGAAGTACATCCTGAACTTCTCGGTGTTCCAGTCGACGCCGGACCATTGGGCGCTCGACCAGCTCTTTCCGATCATCCCCATTCATCGGTTGAACGAGCGACCCACGCGCCAGGCGACGCTCTGCGACATCACGTGCGACTCGGACGGCGAGATCGATCGGTTCGTCGACCTCAAGGACGTGAAGGAAGCGCTTGAGGTCCACCCGCTCGATCCGAAGAGGCCGTACTACATCGCCATCCTTCTCGTCGGCGCGTACCAGGACGTCATGGGCGACTTCCACAATCTCTTCGGCAGCGTGAACGAGGCGCACGTCACGGTCGAACAGGACGGCAGGCGGTTCATCCGTCAGGTCGTCAAGGGGAACTCGGTCGCCGAGGTGCAGCGCTACTTCGGCTACGAGCCGGAGACGCTCGCGACCGCGCTCTCGGTGATGGCCGAGCGCGAAGCCAAGGCGGGGAAGATCACCGACAAGGACGCCGCGAAGATCGTCTCCGACTTCCGAGCCGAGCTCGGCAAGTATCCATACCTTCACTTGAACGGCGGTTGATCGCTCGCGTCCAATCGTCTGGCGATCGACGATTGACGATCGACGCGAAGGCCGCGGTGGGTCGAGTTCCTCGTCGCCGAAGGTGCGCGTCGCGTCCTAGGCGTCGCTAGGGAGATTCTCGTCGATCTGCTCGATGGCCTCGTCGATCCACTGGCGCCGATCTTCGGGAGGATCGCTGCCGCGCGCGCCCACGAGT
>JACOTG010000125.1 GCA_016178505.1 Planctomycetota bacterium | reverse complement strand
GAAGACGACGAACGGCGGGCAATCGTGGACCGTTCAGACGAGCGTGTTCTGTCCCGCGCTCGGACCCAACCTTGCCGCCATCGCGGCGAGCGGCAGCACGGGCGTCGCGGTCGGAGGAAGCGTGTATCGTCGCGATCCCAACACCCCGGCCGAGTGGGTGCTCGTCGTCCCCAATCCGGCGAGCGGCGGCCTTGCGGCCGTTTCGCACGCCTCCGGAAACGAGTATTGGGCGGTCGGCGGCAACTCGACCGTGATTCGATCGCTCGACGGCGGCACGACGTGGAATCCGGTCGACACGTCGAACGGCTTCGCGTCGGGACTCGCGCTGAAGAGCGTCGCGATGATCAACTCGAGTTCCGGGTTCGTGGTGGGTTCCGACGCGACCGGGGCCGGGCGAGCGTTCCGCGTGCAGAACGCCGTCACGGCACCCCTTTGGGTCGAGGTCACTCCGACGTGTCCGACGACGGCACCCGCGTTCGAAGACGTCGCCGTGCGGTCTGCGGGCGGGATCACGTCGTACGCCGTCGGACTCGGCGGAGCGATCTTCAAGTACAACCGGTCGGCCGATCGTTTCGCCGTCGTGCCCGACGCTTACGTGCCCGCCTCGTGTGCGACGATCTCCATGCCCGCGGCCCAGCTCACGACCAGCGACCTCCACGCGGTGGAGCTACCCGTCGGAAGCTCGGACGTGTGGATCGGCGGTGACTTCGGAACCGTGTTGCGATTCGCGACGAGCGGCGGCTGGACGCTGCCGAAAAGCGGCACGTCGAAGGACGTCCTCGGCATTTCGTTCCCATCGAGCGGGCGCGGCTACATCGCTGGCCAGACCTTGCCCGGGAACGGCAGCACGACGGCGTTCGCGGACGGCGTCCTCATTCGCACGCCGTAGCGGGGCTGGAAACGCGCGCCGCCGAGTCGCCTTGTTCGCGACGACTCGGCGGCGCATTCACCGCGTTTGATGGATGAGAGATCACTCCTTCGACACGACCTCGATCGCCTTCTCGAGGAGTTCGTCGCGTCCAGCGGCGACTCCTGCGATCGTGCGCGAAACAGGCACCGTCGGCTTGATCCCGACGCCATGGTGCGGCGAGCCGTCGTTCTTGAGCACCTTCATTCCGGTCCAGCGGATCGTGTAGCCGCCGGGCACGGTGAACGGGTTGACGTTGCCGTTCGTGCCGGCGGTCGGTCCGCCGACGATGTCGGCGAGCTTATAAGCTTCGACGATGCCGAGGCAGGACTCCGCGTAGCTGATCGCGCGACCATCGGTGACGAACGCGATCTTTCCCTTGAACTGCGGAGCGAGCGGCGTCAGATTCCACCGCGGGCTCTCGGCGAACGTCCACTCTTCCCGGTCCGGACGGCGTGCGACCGGGATGTTCCAATACGCCGACTGGATCGGCTTGTCGGTCAAGTGCTGAAGGAACTCGGTCCCGCACCGCGACGGGTAGCCTCGCAGGTCGAACACGATTCCCTTCGCCTGAGCGAGATCCGCAACCGCTGCCGAGAATTCCTCTTTCCCGATCACGTCCAAGTTCACGTAGCGGATGCCCGGTCGAAGCTCGGAGAGATTCTTCGGACGTGGCTCCTTCCACGAATCGTTCCCCTTGGACGGCTCGCGCTTCGCGCCGATCGTGAAGGGCTGACCCTTTTGCGCCCGGATTCCGAGGATGAGCGTCGAGTCGACGTCGCCGCGCGCTGCCTCGCCCAATGCTCGGTAGCGGAGGTATTGCGGCGTCGCTCCGGCGATGCGTCGCTCGCAGTCGTGCAGCACGTCGAGCGCCTTCCGGCCGTCGATCGATTCGATCACGTCACCGGGATGAAATTGACTCGTACCGCCCTCGGCCGTGTTCACGCTCGTGATGACGAGACGATCTTCGATCCAATCCCACGTGATGGGCGGTGTCGCGAAGCGCGAGTCGCTCGAATGAGCCACGTTGCCGTGCCCATCCTTCAGTTGAGCGACCAGCAATCGAAGTGTGTCGAGGAATGCTCGCTCGTCGCGATCCGTCGCCGCGGACGCGAGCGCCGTGCGAAGCGAGGCCGGCCAGTCCACGGTCACCGTGTCGAAATAGGGATAGAAATGTTGGAAGACGTTCCACGCGATGACGACGTCGGCAAGGCGCGTCGTTCGATCGTTCCCCGTCGCGAATGCGGGTGAGCCCGGCAAGGTCTCCGTCGGTCGCGGATACGTCTTTGCGTCGGCCTCGAAGAGAGCGAGTGGGACCGAGCACGAGACTCCGCCGCCGAGGTCCGCGGTGAAGGGCGTGCGCGGATCGGCGAACCCCTCGGGCACCTGGCCCTGCGGTGCGGGCTTCCGAAGCAGAGTGCGGAAGTAGATCGGCGCCGCAGCGTTGTCGACGGACATGCCGTGGTATTCCCACGAGACGACCGACGGCGAATCCATGCCGGCGGGCGGACCGACGTCGGCCGATTTCGCCGGCGTCTTCCCTGTCGCTTGGATCCGCACGGTTGGCGCGACCGGCCGAACGGCGTCCTCGAGGAGTCGCGCGAGTTCGTCCGGATCGTTCGCTCCTTCGATCTTCGGGATCGACTGAATCGCGATCGCCTTCCAGTCCGCCGAGGCGGCTTCCGAGCTCGGGTGGAAGTAGCGGACGTAGCCGTAAAGCCGGGTGAACGCGACGAGGTTGTCGAGCGCTCGACCCTCGAGCGCCCGCGGCGGCGCAATCGCAGTCGCTCCATCCGAGACGACGTCGAAGCGAACGTCGTCGAGCCACGCCCGTCCGTTGCCGAACAGCATCAGACCGACGTTGATTCGAAGCGCGTCGGGAGAAACGTCGCCGGTGATCGCAATGTCCTTCCATTCGGCCGACGCAATCGGACGGTCGTCCATGTTGTCGAAGAATCCCATTTTCTGGCCTGGGCGATCCACGCGAACCCAGAACTGGGCACCCCCGGCGAAACGCGAGGTCGCACTCGTGCGAACGCTCGCATGAATCGTGAAGATCTTCCCGTGGTAGGGCGATGCGTCGAACGATTGCATGAGATTGCCGAACTGGCTCGGCGTGCCGCTTCCCTCGAATGCGATGCACGCGCAGCGCTTGCCCGACTTCGTACCGTCTTCGGTGAGCTTTCCGGTGTAGCCGAGTTGAGCGCACGCCGGCGGAACCCGCCAACCGTCGGGCACCTCGCCGACCTTTCCCGCTTCGAAATCGCCGTTCAGAAGTGTCGCGCCGGAGGGGTCGTCCCCGCACCCGATCGCCGCGCACATAACGAGGCTGCTCAGAATGTTCATGTCTTCTCCTCCTTCATCGCCGTTGCGAAAACGATCACGTCCTTCGACGTCCGGCGCGGGCGGATTCGGCCGCCGGCTTGGTCAATTACGAACGAAATCCGGAAGTCGGATCGGCGCGCTTCACTCGGGACGCGGGGTGACTTCCGCCTTAGCCTCGAATCCCGTGGAGACCCCCACGTTGCGTGTCACGCGCTTCCCATCCGGCAGCGTCGCGATCACGCGATAGCGTCCCGGCGGAACGAGCGCGGACCGCACGTCGAGACATGGCAAGTGGGAAAAACGATCCTGGCTCCGTACGCGTCAGATCCTCACGGCTCGAGTCGCCGGTCGAATCCGGCGGTGCGAAATAATCCGCCGGATTCGAGTCTGGCTCCGTACGCGGCTATTGCTTGAGTTTGGGCGTGTACGCGGACTCTTCGCCTTTCTCGTTGATGATCGTCACGGGCGCGATTGCTGCGAGGTCGTCTTTGATGCGGTCGGCTTCGCCGACGACGACGATCGTGAGCTGATCCGGGTGGACCAGCGCTTTTGCGGCCGCGGCCAGATCGTCGGTGCTCATCGACGAGACGGCGGCGAGGTACTTCGCGAAGTAGTCCTTCGAAAGCCCGTAGCGCTCGATCGTCCAGAGGTCGCTGATCTGTGCCTGCGGAGTCTCGCGATCGCCGACGAAGCTGCCCGCGAGGTACGAGCGGGCGATCTCGAGCTCGTCGCCCTTCGGCGGCTCGGAGATGATGCGTTGGATCTCCTCGATGACGGCTTTCACGGTCGCGCCCGTGGTCGGCGTCTTCGTGAACGTGCTCGCGCGGAACGTGCCCGCGAAGCGTCCGGCCGAGAATCCGCCGCCCGCGCCGTACGTGAGCCCCTTCTTCACGCGAATCGAATCGTTGAGACGGCTGCCGAACGAGCCACCGAAGACCTGCGACAGCACGATCGTCGGAAAATACCGCGGATGCGTTCGCGTCGCGCTCACGTGGCCGGCGCGAATCTGGCTCTGCACCGAGCCCGGGCGATCGACGAGATAGATGTGAGTGGCCTGAGGATCGGGAACGGGAGGCGTCGTCGTCTCGGGCGTCGGACCCTCGACCTTCCAATCGCCGAAGACCGACTTCGACAGCGCGATTGCGGCCTTCGGATCGACGTCGCCGGCGATGTAGAGGACCGACATGTCGGGCCGCACGAACTTCTTCCACCACGGCGCGAGGTCTTCGGCCTTGAGGCGCTTCACGTCCTCGACCTCGCCGCTCGCCGTGCGCGCGTACGGGTGCGAACCGAAGAGACGTTTCCGCATCTCCCGCTCGGCTTGGTACTCGGCCTGCTTCGACGCGATCAACATCCCCGTGAGCGACTGATTGCGCAGCGTCTCGAACTCGGATGCGGGGAAAGTGGGCTCGCGAACGACTTCGGCCATCAGCGGCATCATCGTCGCGAACTGATCGGTCACCGCGCTCGCGTACACCGACGCGGCGTCGAGGTCCGCGCCGGCGCCGATCGAGATCGCGTTTCGCTCGAGTTCTTCCGCAAGCGCGACGGCGTCGTGCTTCGTCGTTCCTTTGGTGATCATCGAGCACGCCATCTCCGCGACGCCGGGCTTCGCCGGGTCCTCGGTGAACGCGCCCGCGAGAATACCGAGGGTCGCGGTGACGAACGGCACCTCGTGGTTTTCGAGGACGACGACTCGAAGGCCGTTTGGCAGCGTTTCGTCGACGGTCTTCAGCTCGGGAAGCGACTTCACGACCGGCGCGAGCGGCGGCTTCTCCGGCAGGCTCGATGGCCGCTTCGCGGTCGCCTTCGGGCTGTGCGGCTTGGCACGTTCCCCGGCCGCGGCTTCCGGCTCGGGTGCGCCTTCGTCCTCCTTCGCACCCTTGCCGCTGAAGAGTCCCTTTACCATGCCGACGAGCGACGGCTTGACCGTGATCGTCGTCCGGCGCTCGGGCACCAGGTACTCGTTCGCGACGCGCTTCACGTCGTCGAGCGTGACCTTGCGAATGTCGGCGATCTGCCGGTTGGCGGTTTCGGGATCGCCGTCGATCGTCGCCGCCTGACCGAGAAGGTTCGCCTTGCTGGCGACCGTGAGTGCCGTCGTCACGACACCGCGCAGCATCTGGTTCTTCGCTTTCGACAGCTCGGCGTCCGTGATCCCGTCCTTGCGAACGCGGTCGATGTGCTCCTGCATCGCATCGAGCACTTTCTGCGTGTCGCCAAACGGCATGAGCGCGCCGCCCATTCCACCGAGGCCGTCCTGCTCGAGTCCGAACTGGCCCGCGAGCGCCACGACCGCAACCTTCTTGTCTCGAACGAGATCCTTGTAGAGCCGGCTGCTCTCACCTCCGCCGAGCACCGAGAAGAGGATCTGCAGCGGCACCTCGTCCGGGTCGCCCGACTTCACCGTGCGGAAGACGAAGCCCGCGACCGGCACGGGGCCCTTGTCCTCTTGAATCGCGAGATCCTTCGGCGCCTTCTGCTCCGGCTCGAGGCCGGTGATGCGCGGCGGGTCTGGGCAGCGCGGGATCCAGCCGAAGTACTGCTCGGCGAGCTTCTGCGCGTCCGCATTCTTCACGGCGCCGACGATCACGAGCGTCGCGTTCGACGGGACGTAGTACTTGTCCCAGAAGTCTTGAAGCTCTTGCGCCGTCGCCGCGCGCAGGTGCGGAATCTGGCCGATCGTCGACCAGCGATACGGGTGCTGCGTGAAGATCCCCGCAAGCACTTTCTCGAGCACGGTGCCGTAGGGCCGGTTGAGGCCGAGGCGCCGCTCCTCCTCGACGACCTTGCGCTCCGTCTGGAATCCGCCCTCGTCGATCTTCAGAGCGGCCATGCGCTCGCTCTCGAGCCACAGCATCAGCGGGAGTTGATTCGCGGGAAGCTCGTTCACGTAGGTCGTGTTGTCGAAGATCGTGAACGCGTTGCAATCGCCGCCGACGCGCCGAATGAGCTCGAAGTGATCCTTCGGGCCGAGGCGGTCCGTGCCGCGAAACATCATGTGCTCGAACATGTGCGCGAAGCCCTGGCGCTCCGGCGATTCGTCCTTCGAGCCCACGTGGTACCAGACCTGCACGGCGACGGTCGGGCACGAGAAGTCCTCGAGCGTGATCACGCGCATGCCGTTCGAGAGGGTCGTCATCTTGAAGTCGAACGGGCGCGCAGGCGTTTGCGTCGGTGCGGGAGTCTGCGCGAACGCGGCGGCCGCGAGGCCGAGCGCCGCGACGAGGCGTACCAGCGATCTCATCACGAAATCCTCCGGGGTTGAGGGAGCGTTCGAAAGGCGGCGCGATTATACGGGCTCGCCCCGGCTTCCGTTACAGGCAGGTGTCGCTTGCGGCGACGTCACTGGATCTGCAGCGTCACCGCGTTCGTGATGCTGAAGCCCTCGGTGTTTCCAGCCGCGGCGTCCTCGATCACTCCCTGAAATGGCCGACCCCTTCAACATCTCGAAGCGGCCTGAAGCCTATCGGAGATCGGTGGCTGGGGGCAAGGGAGCATCGCGGCTGATCGAGACTCGAAAGGCGGCCGGGTGATCCCGTCGGCGACGGCATCACTCGGCCTTGGATCGAGCCTACGAGCTGCGTTCTGTGGACTATGGCGTCGCTCGGACGATGACCGCGTTCGTCAGGCTCACCTTGCGCGGGCCCGTGGTCGAGGACGCCGGATCGAAGATGATCCCGCACACGGTGTAGGTGCCGACCGGGAAGGTGATCGGGATGTTCACGAGCGAGCCTTGCTGCGCCGGCGGATAGGGCGGCGGCGAATTCAAGCAGACGTTGGCGGCTGCGCCCAGCGACAAGCGGATCGACGTGAATCCCCTCGGGAACGGGCCCGCGGGGCAAGCACACGTCCCGAGCTGCAAAGCGTTCATGACCGGCAAGCAGAAGACTCCGCCTCCGATCGACTCCACGCCGCCCCGCCCGTCTGGAATGCGGACGCTCGTGTATTGGCTGACTGTCGGCTCACCGGGGAAAACCCAGATCGCATACAGCCCGTTGCCGCGGGCCGTCGGCAACTTGACGCCGATGTTCGTCGGCCCTGCCGGGCGCGTGGTGCGACGGTAAGTCGGGTCACCCGCCGTTCCGCCCACGTAGAGCGTCGTATCGAGGGGTCCCACCCCTGCGGCATTCACGTTTCCGCGCCGCGCGACGAGCACCTCGTCGCGCACGATTTGCCCGCGGATCTCGCCGTCCGGATGCGCCTGCGTCTTGATCGTGACGAAGAGCCGATTGTCGAGCAGATAGCCGAGTTCCTGTGACGTGAGCACGCGAGTCTGACCGTGAAAGCGAACGAAGCGAATGTCGATGACCCTGAGGAGGGGAACGACGAGCGTGCCGGGCATTCCCCAATCGCCAACTCGAATCTCGGCCGTCGTCGTAACGACGTTGGTATCGATCGGAGAGGCATTGACTTCGTAGATGAGCGTGTTGTCCGGCCACAGCTCGAATGTCCCGAGACCCGTTCCGGGCACCGTGAGCGGCATCGGCGAGACCTGCGCGCCGTCGAGCGTCGCATCATAGCTGGTGTTGCCGCGCGCAGCGCCCGCCGCAGCGCACACCAAGGTGAACACGATGCCGATCCGTCGTCTCCACGCCGACTGCTTCGTCGCGCACGATTTCAGGTTCGTCGCCATGATCCACCTCCTTTGTCTGCTGGCATTCACGTCGGTGCCGTGGTCATCACCGTTTGACTCGGCAAGGGTCAATGCGCCAATGGGGCGGCGTCCGGCTAGCGAATTCGAGTTTTTCTGGAAAAGTCGGCCGTTCGCCGAGACCCAGTCGTCCGAAATCGCGCGTGGGGCGGTCAGCGCGATCGCGACGCCGGTCGCGATTCGCGAGATCCGTTACAATTTGCACTTCGCTCGGAGGGAACCGACCAAAGACCGTCGACGGTGAGGACAACGTCGTGAGCTCCGATACGCTTCGCGGGGCTTCGCGATCCGCACGTCGGACGTGCGCTCGCACTCATGCACGAGCGCCCCGCTCACGGATGGAGTCTCGAAGAGCTTGCCCGCGAGGCATCGCTTTCGCGCTCCGCGTTTGCCGATCGATTCAGCCGGCTCGTCGGACAGCCACCGATGCTCTACATCACACAGTGGCGAATGCAGATCGCGGCAGGACTGTTGGCGCGTGGCTCCAAGGTGGCGACGGTCGCGGTGGACGTAGGCTACGACTGCGAAGCCGCGTTCAGCAGGGCATTCAAGAGATTCGTCGGGGTGCCACCGGCAACGTGGCGCGACCACGCCGTCGCGCCCGGTGCGGAATCGACGAAGAAAAGGCGAGAGGCTCCGGCGAACACCCGAGGCCCCTCACCCGCGTCGACTTCGATCGGAAACAAGAAATCACGGTCCGAGAATTCGACGGGGTCGAAGGACGCATTCGACACCGGAATCGCTCGCGAAAGCCGATCAGAGCACGGACGCAAAGAACCGAAACCAGCCCCAACCGACGCAGGCGAGAACGACGGAAATCACCGCGATGCGAGCACGCGGTATCGTTCTTGGCAGCACGGCAGTCATCGTCCGCGCCCGGACGAGCAGGAATGCCGCGTAGACGGCAAGGATCGGAACGTAGGGGAGCCGATGCCGCGACACCGCGTCCGTCGCTAGGTGAACGAGGCTCATGTAGACGAGCAGACTCACGAGGAGGACGCGACGCGCGTCGGCCGGCGCGACGCAGATTCCGATGACACCGCCGACGATCAAGACTGCCAGGAAAAGACTCGAGATCGCGAACCAGATCCAGACTGCGATCTTCGAGGATCCGTTTCGGTCCGCCTGGCGAAAGACGAAGTTACGAGGGGTCCACATCTGGCTGACGAACGTGTCGACTTTACGCAGGATCCACTGTGGCTGCTCTCGCCAGATCTCGTCGAGGGCCCGGTCGCGCGCGTACGCCTCGCGCTCGGCGTCATCCTTGATCGACGCGTATCCCGTCAAGTCCTCCGCCCGGTGATTGCCCGCCAAGAGGAGATTCCATTGATTCGTCGTCAAGACGAAATGACCCACTCTCGCGTAGTTGACGGTCATCCACAGTCCGCCGACCAACAACAATGGGGACAAATACGCCGACGCGCGTAGCCATCGCGCGCGAGTCGTGGCGGCCGGAACGACCGTGACGAAGCCGGCGACCGCGAGGGCGAAATAACAATCGATCTGGCGAGTGAGCATCGCAAAGCCGAAAGCCAATCCAGCGCCGGCGCATGCACCAATCGCACTCGGCGACCTCAGTGCCCGACACGTGAGCAGAAGCGCCAAGACGAAGATCGGGAGGAAGAGGTTCTCCGTGTAGAAGAGCGCGGTGAACCCCACGATCTCCGGAAAGGTCGCGATGATCACTGCCGCAACGAGCCCGACGGATCGGTCGAACAGTTCAGTGCCGACTCGATAAACCAGCCACGTCGTCAACGCGCCGAGCAACGACTGTGCGATCCGCGCGGCGAGCAGTCCTGGGCCGAACAGCTTGAAGATGGATGCGAGGAACGCGAGATACAGCGGCTGGTAGAACGTGGGAAACGAGCCCGAGCCGTCGGCGATTTCGCGCCCGTATTTCACGTAGGTGATTTCGTCGTGAATCAGTAAATCCGTGCCGGCACTGACTGCGAGGAGTCGGCACGCGAGCGCCAGCCCGACGATGACCATCGGCACCCATGGTGAGTGCACGAGCGATGGTCGCCGCTCTTCTATGTTCGTCATCACCACTGTGCTGGGCCCGCCGGCCGTTCGGATCTCAAAACGTCGGGCGCGATTTTTCTTCTGCGTGACCACTTGCGAGCCAAGGAACGACATGGCGGACGGACCGAGTGGGTTCGCGTGCCGTCGTCGTCACGTCGAACGGTCAAGGAGCCTCGCGACGAAGCGACTCGCCGCAGCCGAAGTAGACGTTTGCGAGCCGGGTCGGCTCGACGCCGTCGAGCCGATACAGAGAAATGTGAAACCACCCCGGCTCGGGCATGGAGTGAACGAGCGCGAAACCGCCATTTCCACGATTCACTTCGCCGTTCAACAGGTCGGTATCCGGTCCGATGCTGTGCTCTGCCGTCTCGTAGAAGGTGACTCGACCGCGATCGCTCGACTCCAATCGACATCGGCCGACGACGAGGTAGTCACCGCCGACTTCGATCGTCGGCCGCGTCCCCCACAGCTCAGTGACTTCGAGACAGTTTCCCTCGACGAACTGCGTGTACCCGATTTCGAAGGGGACGCGATAGCGAAAGCGTGATGCGACGCGATCGAAGGGGCTCGCCGCACAGCCAGTGGCGAGGATCACCGCGACGATGCCGCCTCCCATCCACGAGCGCGGGGTGCGCATGAGGATCTCCTTCCGGACGTCGCGGGCTTCGACGTCCCTCGGTGGACGGCATCATCGTCGTCCGCGACGGGGAATGGCGCAAGGGCGAGGCGGTGGCTAGCGGGTCTGTTGCAGGACTTCGTAAGGATGCGTCGGCGGCGCGAGGCGGCCCTTGCGCTCGCCGAAGAGGAGCGCGTTGGTCGGATAGACCTCGGCGACTCTTCCGTGACCCGAGTTCCACGCGCGCCCTTTCTTCACGATGATGAGCAACCGGTGATCGTCGCCGACCGCCGAAAAATCCGCCGACGGCGCGCCGCCGAACGGCTAGAGCCCCAGCTCCGCCTTCGACGCACTCGCGGTCGCGACGACGTCGTCGACGACGAGCGCGATCTCGCTCGCGTAGAGGATGTCCTTCGCCGAAAAAGGGCCGCTGTCGGCGTTCTTCAGATTGTGGCGCGCGATGAACTCGAGGATGTTGCCCGCCGGGTCGTTGAAGTAGATCGAGTTCGCGTTCCACGACGGGAAGAAGTACTCCTCGCTTCCGTCGGGCCGCTTGAGGATCGCCGAGCGCGGGCGGATCCAGTCCTTCGAGAGCGCGAGCTTGTTCTCGGGAATGTTGAACGCGAAGTGATAGTAGGGATCGCCCGCGTCGACTGACGTGAACGTGATCTTCGTGCCGCCCGCGCCGAACGTGATCGACTCTTTCGACTCCTCGAGGATCGGACACTCGAGCTTCTCGACGTAGAACGCTCGCAGCAAAGCGAGCTTCCGTGTGTGGAGTCGCAGGTGGAGGATGCCCCGGCTCGCGTCCTTCGAGCCCTCGTTCGCGAGCGCCCGGCTGAGCGGCGCCAACCCAAACGCGAGCGCGCCGGCCGCCGTCGTCTGGATGAAACCTCGCCGCGTTTGCCCGTTCGAATCGCTCATGGCCACTCCTTTACGCAACCGTCGGCGATCCGTTTCGAATCGACAAAGAAGCAATGCCGCGGAACCGCGCGAGGTGTCGGGATCCTAGCCCGAGCGGCGAAGCGACGCAGCGATCGGCGCGTAGGCAACGCGCGCGAACGGGACGATCGCCGAAACCCAGCCGACGAGGACGCCGAACGGCAGCGCAGCGAATGCCAGCGCAAGCGACATGTGGAAACTGCGCAGGAATCCGCCGCCGATGTCCAGCCAAGGTCCCTCGAACGAGAACAAGAGCTTGGCGCCGAACGCGCCGACCGCGGCGGCCACGACGCACAGGATGGCAACCTCGACGAGCAACAGCCCGAGAACTCGGCCGGGCGTGAAACCGAGCGTCTTCAAAATGGCGATGTCTGTCGCCCGCTCGCGCGCGGTCATCGCCAGCGTGTTGGCCGCGACGCAGATCATCGCGAACGCGCACGCGAGTGCGATCGAACGCAGCAGGAACCGGACGTTTCCGAGGAGCTGCACGAAGCCGGCCTGAAAGGCTTTCTCGGTTTCAGTAACGGTGGGCGCGTCGCTGTTCGCAAACATCGCGTCGATCTTCGCCGAAACGATCGGGAGGTCGTCGATCGATTTGCAGATGACGTTGATGAAGCTCACGCGGCCAGCCCGTTCCGGTAGCTGTTCGCGACACAGGTCGTCGAGGTAATCGCGATGGAAGAAGAGCGTCGAGTGCTCGGGCCCGTCGTAGCAGGATCGCAGCGTCAGCTCGACGTCCGGGAACCCGACGCCGCGAAGCGAGACGGTGTCGCCGAGCTTCCATCCGTACTTTTGAAAGAGCGCGATGCCGGCGCTCGCCGCGCGTTTCTCGCGCTTGAAGTCTTCGAACAGCTCGACGCGGTCGGCCCCCGTTTCCGGATCGACGACGCGTGTCTCCGGGTAGTTCTCTCGCAGCCGATCCGGGTCGAGCGCGATCTTCGCGAAGAAGTTCTCGGCCCGGAGATCTCTCCAGATCGCCAGGTAGAACACGATCGAGCAGATGCCCTGCACGCCGGGCACGTCGAGCACGCGCGGCCCGAACGATTCGGGCAGCGTTTCCATGAACGACGTCGCATGGCGAACGACGAGGCGTCGTTCCGACCCCTCGGCACTCGGCAAATTGTCGAGATGTGCGAGCAGCGCCTCGAGCGTCACGACGAGGAATGTCGACGCCGCGAGCGACAACGACGTCAGCGCGGAGCGTCGGGGATTCCGAACGAGGTTTCGGCGAACCAGCGATCCGTATCTGCCGAACATCGTCAGACCGCTCTCATTGCCGACACGATGGGCCGGCGCGCGGCGCGAATCGCGGGGAAGAGCCCGCCGAATGCGCCGAGGAGGAGCCCGAAGCCGAATCCGCGCGCAATCACGCTCGCGTTCACTCGAAACGCGAAAGTCACCTCGGTGAAGGACGCGAAGTTCGCCGTCCCCGTCGACACGCCATTCACCGCGAAGGACGCAAGTGCGCCCACGAGCGCACCGATCGCCGCGAGCAGAATCGCTTCGAGAAGGAACGACGTGAGGATCGCTCGGCGCCGAAATCCCATCGCGCGCAGGACCGCGATTTCGCGGCCGCGCCCCGCAATGGCGGCGTACATCGTGTTCATGACGGCGAACGCGGCACCGATCGCCATGAAGAGCGCAATGAACGCGCCGATCCCCGAGATCGGGCTCGCTGTTTCGGTTTGACGACCGAAGTAGTCGCGCTCCGTCATCGCCTCGAGCGTCTTCAGGCGCGCGTCGCGCGACGGAGCGAGCAGAAGCGCAAGTCCCGCCTCCGACACGAACGATTCGGGCGTCATTCCGAGTTCCGGAAGGTCTAGCGTCTTTGCTGCTGCCCACTCGGATACTCGCCGGAGTTCGCCCGGCTTCGCCCGGACCCAAACCGCGCTCCACCAAGCGTCGCGATGAAACTCGGCGGCGAGCGTGTCGGCGTCGGCCCAGACTTCGGATCCGTATGCGGTCGCGCCCGCGTCGAACGTACCGACGACTCGCCAATCGCGCTTGCCGAGCGGGAGGCGCGAGCCCATGGAGCAACCCTCGAATCGCTCGGCGATGCCGCGCGCCACGGCAACCTCGGCGAGTCCGACACCGGGCCATCGTCCGTCCAGGAGACGCACGCCTTCGCGAAGTCCCCGCCCGAGCGGCGTCGTCCCGCGAATCGCAACGTTGCTCGAGCCGCTCCCGCTTCGACGGCGACAGTTCAGGAGCACGACCAACTCGCTCGATGCAATCGGCCGCCCCGATTCGGGCTCGCGCGCGACGTCGCCGAGCGCCTCGATGATCGGCGCATCCGCGCGTGAAATCGTGGAGTTCGTTTCGGTCATCGACGACTTGCGAAGGAAAACGATCGTCTCGGGGCTTCCAGTGCGCACGAACGCCGCCTTGAGTCCGCTGCGGAGAGCGAGCACGCTGCAGAACACGGTCGTCGGCAGCGCGACTCCGAGCGCCGTCATCGCGGTCGAAACGCGTCGAACGGCGAGATTGCGAACGTTGTAGGCGAGAGGGATGCCGCTCATGTGAATCGTCGACGGATCTTGGACTCATGGAGAGACGGCGTCAACGAGTGGAATCGCGCCCGGACCGGGGATACGCTCGGGCGGCTTCACGCGGACACGACACACGGGAGGAGGACGATGGCGAACGGAGGTCGCGCACGACGACTGCTCTTCATGACGATCGTCGCCGTCAGCCTCGCACTGGTCGCGGAGATTCTCTCGTTCATCGCGCTGTCGATCGTCGATCACCGGTCGTTCTCGTGGACGCGACTTCAAGCCGAGCGTCAGTCGCGGTTCGACGAGATCCCAAAGGACGTCCTCCCTGGAACGGCCCGCGACGACGCCTACCGATTCCTCTCGGAGGAAGTGCTTCATCCTTACCTCGGTTACGTCTACGACCCGCAACGCACTCCGACGGGGAACGACCTCGGGTTCGTCGACGACCAGTCGCCGCTGCATCGTCGATCGCCCGACACGATGATCGTGGGGATTCTCGGGGGTTCGTTCGCGCAGATGTTCTCGGTTGAAGGCGCCGCGACGTTGGAACGCGAGCTGTCCGACTGCCCTCGTTTCGCCGGCAAGAAGATCGTCTTCGTGCGAGCCGCGCTGGCGGGCTTCAAGCAACCGCAGCAGCTCATGACGCTCAACTATCTCCTCGCGCTCGGCGCCGAGTTCGACGTCGTGATCAACCTCGACGGCTTCAACGAGGTCGCTCTCTTCGCGAGCGAGAACGAGCCGCATGGCGTCTTCGCAGCGTACCCACGCGCGTGGTATCTGCGCGTCGTGGACGTACCCGACCCGGTAGTGCGCTCGACGCTGGCCGAGATGACGTGGCTTCGCACGAAGCGCATCGAGACGGCGCGCTTCTTCTCGCACACGCTGCTGCGAATATCCGCGACGGCCAATCTCGTGTGGCGGTGTCGCGATCGATGGCTCGATCGATCGATCGCCGACAAGCAGCTGGCGCTACGCACCTATCGCCCGGACGAGCGGCGCTATGTTGCGACAGGCCCGTCACGCTCGTACGCAACGGACGCGGAACGGTACGACGATCTCGCAGCGCTTTGGCAACGCTGCTCGACACAGCTCGATCGGCTGTGTCGCGGCAATGGCATCGCGTACTTCCACTTCCTCCAGCCGAACCAGTACGTCGCCGGCTCGAAGGTACTGACCGACGAAGAGCGGGAGAAGGCCTACAACACGAGCCATCCCTACAAGACCGGCGTCGAGCTCGGCTATCCCGTTCTCATTCGAAAGGGTGAGGAGCTGCTGGCGAGCGGCGTCGCATTCACCGACTTGACGCAAGTGTTCGCCGACGTGAAGGAGCGCGTCTATGCGGATTCGTGCTGTCACCTCAATCACGTCGGATACGAGATGATCGCGCGCGCGATCGCTCGCACGATTCGCCGCGCGCTCGGGTAGTCGTCGCCGCTTCACCAGATTCGGACGGCCACTCCGTTGGTCACCGCGCTCCGGCCGTTCGGGCCCGCCGCATCGAAGATCAGCCCTTGGAGATAGAAGCTCCCCCCTCGATTGACCCCGTTCGGACGGCTGAGGAGGATCGTCGGCGCCGGACTCGTCGGTCCGGTCGGCCAGTTCTCGACGCCGAGTGCGAAGGGATGACCCACGTTGTTCGCGATGAACCTCGGCTGCGGAGAGCGCCGCGGATTCATCGGCGTCGGCATCGCGATGAACCCGAGACCGCCGCGTAGAAGCGTCGCCGATCCGGGCGCGGGCCACGCGCGCCAATCCCAGAGAACGAATCCCGCAGGACCGGTCACGGTCGAGGGCGGACCGGCGACGCGAATCTCGAGCGCCACGCCACGCTGAACGTCGACGCGACGCTCGCGACCGATGCCGGCCGATCCGTTCACGAAGAGCACGTCTGCGATCGGGCCTGCGGAGGCGTTCACGTTGCCGCGACGAGCATCGAGCCACGGCACGAACGACTCGCTGACGAGAACGGAGACCGTCGAACCGTCCGAGTTCGCGACCGCGACGTCCGGATCGCCGTCCGCATCGAGATCGGCCGCGATGACGGCGCGCGGCGTCGACCCAACCTCGTAGCTCAATGCCTCGGCGAAGTGGCCGCCGCCGGTCCCGAGCAGCAGGGACACGACATCGTGCTGCTCGCTCGTGACGGCCAGATCCGCCCGCCCGTCCCCGTCGAAGTCCGCGATCGCGACGCCGCTTCGCATCGCGCCGCCGAACACGCGCACGGGAGGTCGCATCGTGGCATTGCCGTTTCCGAACAGGAGGAGAACGCCGCCGTCCGCGAAGGTGCAGCAGTTCCCTCGCATCGGAATCGCGACGTCTTGGTGGCCGTCGCCGTCGACGTCTCCGGCCACGAGTTGACTCGGAAGCGAGTCGAGCGCGGTCGTGCCGACGGGCGACGAGAATCCGCCGCGGCCGTCGCCGAGCAGGAACCAATACCGCGGAGGCTGGAGACTCGAATAGCCTTGACTGACCCCCGCGACGTCGAGTTCGCCGTCTTCGTCGAAATCGGCGGCCACGATGTAGCCGAGCCCGAGAAACGTCTGCACGAACGTCGGCGAGCCGACGGATCCGTCGCCGTTGCCATGAAGGAAGTAGACGACGTTGCTGGACGCCGCGGCGAGATCGAGGTGACCGTCGTTGTCGAAGTCGCCGACGGCCAACGACGACGACTGGATGTTGTTGGCCAAAGTCGTCGCCGCGGTGAATCCGCCCATTCCGTCACCAAGATGGATGCCCAAGCCCGTCGGTATCGGAGCGACGAGGTCAGCATGTCCATCCTCGTTGAAGTCGCCGGAGGCGATGGGCGTCACGGTCTGTCCGAGCAGATGATTCGTCGCGTCGATGTCGCGCCGGGGTTCGAACGCACCGCCACCGGTTCCGAGGAAGAGCGACAGATTGCCTTGCGGTGACGGGTTGGCCGCGGTCGTGATCACCAGATCCGGAAAACCGTCCTCGCGCAAGTCCGCGGCGAGGACCACCAAGGGGCGTCGCCCCGGCTCGACGGTCGGCGTTTGCGTGAGATTGCCGGTACCGTCACCGAGATGAACAGACAAGACGCCCGCGGCGCCGATCGCCATGAGGTCGACGCGCCCGTCCGCGTTCACATCGCCCGTCACGCTCGAGGACGCCGATCCTGAAAAGGTTCGTGACGCCGAGAAACCGCCGTGGCCGTCGCCGAGGAGTACCGACAGCCGCCGCGGCTGGGACGCCGGCTGATTGGACGTGTCGGAAGATTCGGAGAGTGTCAGATCGGCGTGACCGTCGCCGTCGAGGTCTCCGAGGGCGAGACCGAACGGATATGCGCCGGTTCGAACGGTCGTCGACTGCGTGAAACCACCCGCGCCGTCACCGCGGAAGAGGGTGATCGCCGCGACGCTGCTCCCCCATTCGAGCGCCACGTCGACGTTGCCGTCCTCGTCGAAATCGCCGCCGACCAGGCCGTTCAGCGGGCCGAAGAAATCGTGAAGAGCCGGCGGCGCGAGCATCCCCGTTCCGTCGTTGCGAAGGACGGCAAAGCTGAGCAAGTCGCAGCCGTAGTGTCCGCAGCCGCTCGACGCGCTGACGATGACGTCCGGCCAACCGTCGTGATCGACGTCGACGACGACCGGATGGTCGGGCTCGTCGGGGACGGCGAGCCTTTGCGCGATCGAGAATCCGCCGAGGCCATCGCCGCGAAGGAGATGGACGTGATCGTCGAAGCCGTTGAACTCGGACACGAAGAGATCGACGCGACCGTCACGATCGAAGTCGCCTGCTGCGATTCGATAAGGGCGCATCCCCACTGCCGTGGCGCCAGCCGCGACGAAGGTGCCGTGACCATCTCCGCGGAAGACGATGACGCTGCCGTCCACGGAGTCGGTCACAGCCAGGTCGACGTGGCCGTCGCCGTCGAAGTCCGCCGCCACGGCGTCCACGAATCCGCTGCCTCCCGGAGTCGCGGTCGCGCGGGCGATGCCACCGGCCTCATCGACGTGAAGCACTTCGAATCCGCCGGTGCACGAAGGTGGCGAGCACGTGCCGATCAACACGACGTCGCCTCGCCCGTCCTCGTCGACGTCGGCGACGAGTACGCCGGTTCCGCCCGAATCGCGGGCCGCCACGCCGGCAAAACGAACCTGCGCCGTGGAGAGTCCGGATGCGCCGAACCATGCCGCGATGAGCGTCCACTGAGCGGCCTTACGCATGGTTGACCTCCCTAATGCCTCGGTTCGATCTCGCCCGTCACCGCGACAGCCGTCCGAGAAGATCCCACGACCATTGTTTTCGAACTCGCGAAGCCGCCCGCGCCGGCGCCGTGAAGGATCACGACGCCACTGGCACACGCCGGCGGCCGGCGCGGGCGGATCGCGATGACGTCCACGTGGCTGCCTTCATCTCGGTTCTCGTGCCCAGATCCCGAAGTCGGGCCAAAAGGTTCACGCAAGTCGAACTTCGACGGCGCGACGCGATCAGACTCAGGCCCCGGGTCTCGCCCGCAAGTCGCCCGTCGGGTCGGTGATCCGGGCGTGGAACCCGAAGCCGCCGTCGGCGTTTTCGATCTTCAGCAGCAGTCGGTTCGCGCCTTTTCTCAGGGCGAGCGGCACGACGTCCTGATCCGGAGCGGAAGCGCGATGAATCGCATGGCGGAAGATCTCCTTTCCTTCGAGGAAGACCTTCGCCGAGTCGTCGCTGCCGAGGAGCAAAGAGGCGGTGCGATCGTCCGGTGACTCGATCGTCGCGGCCGCGTACGCGACGGCGTTCTCCGCGCCATCGAGGATCGCGGCGAGATCGACGTAGCCGTCGGCTCCCGCGCGCACCTTCTTCCACGCGACGTCCCCGAGATGCGCGGACTCGGGTCCTTGCACGACGTCGAGCCCTTCGCCGTTCGCGCTCGGGTACGGCCCCGCGACGCTCCACTCGGCGAGGAACGGCGCTGCGGATCTCATCGTCGCGTAGTCGAGCGCGGCGCCGAAGCCGCTCGACCGCGCATTCCGCCCGACCACACGAACGGCGAAGTCGTGCGCGCCCGCGGAGAGCGGCACGGTCCACGCGCCCGCGCGCTGGTTCACCAGCAACTCGGGCGAGTACGCGTCGATGGCGTCGCCGAGATCCTCGCCATCGATCGACGCGCGATACGAACCGAACTCGCGAGCGGTCGTGTGGAAGAGTCGAAGGTCGAATCGATCCGCGAACGGCACCGTCAGCGTGAAGTGAACGGCTTGTCCTTCGCCGTCCGCGTCGAAGACGACTTGATCGACGCCCTCCCATTCGTCGCTGATCGCCGACCAAGGTCGGACCCTGAGGCTCTTGCCGGTGAATCCCTCCGTGCGATGGCGGCCGGCGAGCGCGACGAATCCGGGCGGTTCGGCGAACGACAGGCGCGGGACGCGCAGCGTCGCGGCGTCGAGCGGCCCCTCCGCGACGTGCGGTTCGCTTTGGTACCAGTAAGCAACGCTCGAGTAGAGAGCGCCGGGGTAGTCATTCCGCCCGCCGTGCTCGATCTCGACGCGGACTTGCCGTCGAAACGGAATCGAGTCGAGCGTGAGGAATCGATGCGCCGCAATGCGACCGTGCGCCTCGTCCTTGAGCGTCAAGCCGTGGAGCGGTCGCTGGAACAGCCCTTCCTTGAAGTACCAGCCGCCTTGGAAGAAGTCCTCGGTTCCGGTGCCGATCCAGGACGGCACCGCTTCTCCGTCGACGATGACCCGCTCGTCGCCCTCGAGGAACTCGACGTTGCCCTTGCCTTGCATCGCCATCGAGACTCCGCAGAAGTGACCTTCGCCTTCCGCGCGCAAGATCTCGTACGGGAAGCCCTCGCGCGTGCGCGCCTCGCGATACCGCGCATGGAAGCGCGGGCGATCGTCCGCGCTCGCGAGCGGCGCGAGATCGAGCCGAGCACACGCGTCGATCGCAGCGTGCCCGCCATTCTCCAACTCGACTCGAATGTGCTTTCCGAACGGCATCGGAAAGCTGCACAGGAAAAACGGATCGTCCGCGAAGATCGGAAGGCCGCGCGCATAGTTCGTGCGCTCGAACCCATTCCCGAAGAAGTCCATGATCGGCGCCTCGACGCACGGCGACTCTGCGTCGTCCACGTACACTCGAAGCACCAGCGGCTTCGCGTCGCCCTCGCCGATCTTCAGGTGCATCGCTTGCACGACCGCCGGCCCGCTCGCTTCGGCGAGCGTCGCGCGCTCGCCCGGCCGGATCGGCTTCGCCGTTGCGTCGAACTCGATCTTCCGCGTGAAGAGCGAGTCGTCGAGCGCCTTTCCCATCCCGCGCAGTGCGTCGAGCGACAGATCCGTCGTGAACGTCTCGATTCCCTCGGCGCTCGTGAACGTCCGGTAGTCGATGTGGAAGTAGCGCGCGAGTCCGGTCGTCGTGACGCGACATCCTTTGCGAAAGGGCATCGGCAGATTCGAGTAGAAGCCGCCGCTCGACGCGTGGTCGTCGCCCACGAGCGGTGCGACGAACGGGAAGAGCTTGCCCTCGAAATACTCGTGAGCCGGATGTGATAGCCGCGGCTCGCCTTCGCCGTCGAAGTAGAAGCGAAGGTCGCCGATCGTGCGCAGATCCGTGAACCACATCGTTTCGATCGCACCCGGCCCCTTCACTTCGAGGAGCACGTGTTCGCCTCGCGCGTCGGCGCGAGCGTACGCAACGTCGCCGCCCGAGCCGTCGGCGTTGCCGCCGCTGCGGTCGTACGAAGAAACTTGGTGGCAGCTCCCGTCCTGAAACGACGCCAACGAGGAGAGGTCGGTGAGATCGGTCGTCCGCAAACCCGGCCGGGTCGGCGGGTCGTTCACGATCACGCAACAAACAAGCGAAGCCATGAGGGCGGGACTCTCGACTGCGAGCCCAACGCATCGAGAAGGTACCCACGACTTCAGGCCTCGTCGGTCGCGACGCCCCATTTCGCGGATGCTACCGCCGATCGATCTCGCCCGCGAGGGCGTGCGGTCGCGCATCGACATCCTGGAAACGATCGGCGTTGCGCGGCATGAGTGGATCGGGCACGATGATCGCAGAGCCCGAATCGCGGCCCAGGGAAGCCAGAACGGAAAGGGAAAACCGTGATCGCTCATCACCGAGCATCGGGTGTTTTCGTCTTCGGCCTCCTCGCAGCGCCTGCCATTGCCCAGTCCGATTGGGTTCGACTTCATCCAGGGACCAGCCCGCTCGCGCGTCAAGGCGCAGCCGTGGCCTTCGACGGCGATCGCCATCGGGTCGTCCTCTTCGGCGGTGAGTTCACGCGCGGCGCCCTCGCCCTCACGGACGAAACGTGGGAGTGGGACGGCTCGTCGTGGAAGGAAAAGCACCCCGATCATCATCCCGCGGCGCGGACCGGGCATGCGCTCGCCTACGACTCGACTCGCGGTCGCGTCGTGCTCTTTGGCGGCAACGCCGGCAACGAAGTGCTCGCCGATACCTGGGAGTGGGACGGCGAGGATTGGCGCGTCGTCCCGACCGAATCCGGGCCCGAGGCGCGGACGGAGCACGCACTCGCGTACGACTCGATCCGCCGGCGAACGATCCTCTTCGGCGGCCGGACCGCAGGCGGGCGCGTCCTCGACGACACGTGGGAGTGGGACGGCTCGACCTGGAGCGAGCGCACGACCCCGTCGAGCCCGCCCGCACTCGCGGGTCATGCAATGGCCTTCGAAGCCGCGCGCGGACGCATCGTGCTCTTCGGCGGCGACGACGGCATCCTCGGCTCGCGCGCCGAGACCTGGGAGTGGGACGGCGAATCGTGGTGGGGCGTCACAACGTTCGGCGGGCCGGTGCCGCGCGAACATCACACGCTCGCTTACGACGATGCGAGCCGCGTCACCGTGCTCTTCGGCGGCGAATGGCGCTCGACGTTCGGGAGACGCATCACCGGGTTCGACGACACGTGGGAGTGGACCGGATCGCAGTGGTATCGCATTCCGATCGAGGCGCCGCCGCCTGCGCAGGCGTGGCACGTCATGGCGTACGATTCCCGATGTGAACGCACGATCCTGGTGGGGTCGACGCGCGGCGACGACCCCGCACGCGAAGCGGAAACGTGGAGCTTCGGCCCCCGGCTGAGCGTGAACACGATTCGACCCGATCGCGGGTCCGAGTCAGGCGGCGACGTGATGACGATCGAAGGATCCGGATTCACCGACGCAAGCAACACCTCGGTCACGATCGGTGGAGCGACGGCCTCCATCATCGATCTTTCCTGTCGGCGCATTCGCGTCCGAGTTCCGCCGGGCACTGGCGTCGGTGACGTCGACGTGAGGAGTCCCGCGGGAGAGGCATCGCTGTCGTCGAGCTTCACGTTCGTCCCCGCGGAGATCGCCGCGCGGTTCGGCGCGGTCGATGCAGCGGGGCTCGGACCCGAAGACGTGTTGTTGGTCAACGGCGGCACTGGCGATCTCGAGCGCAGGCTCGAAACGCAGATTGGCGAGCCGCTTTGGATCTACATGAAAGCTCCCGAGAGCCGAACGGCGGCACGGTTCGCACTCTGGGTCTGGGTCGGCTCACCCGACGCGACGACGATTTCGAGGCTTCCGCGAGACGCGGGCGTCCTGGTGTTTCCCATCGACGCGGCGCGAACGGCGTTCAACAACCTCGGCCGGCCCCGCGTTCTCGGCCGGCCTACCGCCCCGTCATCGCCGGCACCGACGGAGATCTTCCGCCAATCGAGCGGCGTCCGCCGCGCGATGACGCTGACCTTCCAGGGGATCATCGAAGACCCGGGCGCGCTGAACGCCGTTGGCGTCAGTACGACGAACGCGGTCGTGCTTCGCGTGGTCGGTCTCGATTGCGACACGCTCAACGATCCCTGACGAACCTTGCAGATCGATCTTCACGGAAAGCGCAACAATCGATGCCGACGCGCGTACTCGATGCGCCAAGCGCGTAACGCTTCGAGCGACGTGCGGGCCGCGTGCGGAGACGCGGCGACTGGCTCGACGATCGACGTGTCGTCTCGAAACGAACTTCAAGGAGTAGCTGACTCACCTTTCTGACCGGAACGACGGGCATCTGGCAATTCGGCGCGCCGGCGCGCGAGACGGCGAGTTCCGACGTCTCCTGACCCGAACTCCCTCCCACACCAGGCTCGGCGCGTCGATCGGCTCGACCGGCGTTTGCGCTCCCCAACCGCGATGACTCCCAGGCCGTCGTGACGGGCGGCGCCAAGCCGGAAGCAGGAAACAGAAAGGAAATCCCGTGCGCTCTTTTCTTCGCACATTGCTTGCGTCTCTTGCGTCGCTCCTCGTCGCGCGGGCTCAGGCACAAGTGGACTGGGTTCCGATTCCATCGGCGTCGAATCCGTCCGCCCGGTTGGGCGCAGCCGTGGCGTTCGACTCGGCACGACATCGCCTCGTTTTGTTCGGCGGAAACGTGACTCGCCGACCGGGCGGGCCGAGCGACGAAACGTGGGAGTGGGACGGCGTGAACTGGAGACGAATGGAGCCGGCGCATCGTCCGGCCGCGCGCAGCGGACACGCTCTCGCGTACGATTCGTTGCGAGGCCGCGTCGTCCTCTTCGGCGGCCTGGACGCGAGCGGCATCTTCGCGGACACGTGGGAGTGGGACGGCTACGACTGGGAGCGCGCTGCGAGCGATTCCGATTCCGGACCCGACGTCCGGTTCGAGCACGCGCTCGCCTTCGACGGCACGCGAGGTCAGACGGTGCTCTTCGGAGGCCGTGGCCGAGGGAATCGGCTGCTCGCCGACACGTGGGCCTGGGACGGCTCGGCGTGGACGTCGCTCGCGCCGGAGACGAGTCCGGTCGCCATGGCTGGCCACGCGATGGCGTTCGACGCCGCGCGGCAACGGGTCGTCCTCTTCGGCGGAAACGACGGAGTCGCGGGCTCGCTCGGCGAGACCTGGCTGTGGGACGGCACGACGTGGCGCGACGTCACCGGGTTCGGCGCCCCGTCGCCGCGAGAGCACGGCGCCCTTGCGTACGACGATTCGCGCGGAGTCTCGGTGCTCTTCGGCGGTGAGTCGCGAACCGCCGCGGGACAAGTCCTCGACTCGGACGACGACACCTGGGAATGGAACGGATCGGCCTGGCATCGCGCGGCAACGTCTGACGTCCCGGGAGCGACGCGACGGCCGCTGCTCGCCTTCGATCCGACGTGCGCGGAAACGCTGCTCGTCGCTTACGACGATCAGCTCCTCACGACGCTCGAGACGTGGGCGCTTGCGCCGGAGTTGAACGTGCGATCGATTCGACCCGATCACGGATCCGAGGCCGGCGGTGACGTCCTCGTCATCGAGGGAGCCGGTTTCGACAACGCAAGCGATCTGTCCGTCACCGTCGGCGGCGGCGACGCGGAAATCGTCGACGTCTCGTGCAGTCGCATTCGCGTGCGAACTCCGGCCGGCGTAGGAGTCGCCGACGTGGTCGTTCGTTCGTCGACGCGGCGGGTCACGTTGCCGGCGGGCTTCACCTACGTGCCGCCCGAGCTCGCCGCCCGACGCGGCGACGTCGGCAGCGCGAACGGCACCGCCGAGGACGTCGTGCTGGTCAACGGCGGCGTCGGTGATCTCGAGCGACGGCTCATGGTTGCCGCCGGCGAACCGATCTGGGTCTACGTCAAAGCGCCGCAAAGCCGGAAGACGGCGCGCTTCGCACTCTGGGTTTGGGTCGGCGAGCCCGACTCGTCTACGCTTTCGCCGCTGCCGTTCGGCGTCGGCCGACTCGTCTTTCCGCTGCGCGACGCGCGCGCGACGTTCAACAATCTCGGCCGTCCTCGGGCACTCGGGGCGGCGACGATTCCGTCGACTCCGGCTCCATCACAGATCTTTCGACGTGCGGCGGGAGTTCGAGGCGACGCGCGGCTCGCCTTTCAGGGAATCATCGAGGACGACGCTGCGCCCAACGGCTTCGGAGTGAGCACCACGAACGCCGTGCTGTTGCACGTCCTGTCGTCGGACGGTTGCGTGCGGCCGGGTTCGTGACTTCATAGACGAGCAGGCGCCGCGGGACGGCGCCTGCTCGATTGAAAAGGGTGGAGGCGGTTGGGTCGGTCCGCTCATCCTCTACAGACATCCCCTCGTTCGATCACCTCCGCGACCAGCGCTGCGCGCGATCGCCACTCAGCACCACGATCTCGGGGGTTCGCTCGATCATGCGCGGCTCCAAGGGCGATCGTCCGCGATCGAGCTCTCGGTATCGATCGTGTGCGAACAGTCGTCGAATTCGGCCACCGAACCTCGTGCGCGGCTCGGGACCCCAGCGGAAATCGGATTCGTTTCTCATGTTTTCGCCTCCTCGTGTTCGGTGCCGCCACGTTCGATCGTGACGATGAAGGTGAAATAAAGGCGTCGGCAATCCCTGGTGAATGTCGGCGCGACTTGACCGCCCGTGCGCCCGGCGACTACAAGGGACGCCCACTCGGTGTCGCTCGGATTCGAAACCGTTGGGAAGGTCTCGTCTCGATGATCGCGTTCCGTTCGTGCCGCGCGCATTCGCGACCGCTCGCGTCGTGACGAGCGAGTCGCCGAAGAGAGCCTGGCGCCAGCTCGCACTCCTCTCGCTCGTGCTGTTGTCCGGCATGTCGCTCTGGTTTTCCGCGTCGGCGGTCGCGAACTCGCTCCGCGACGCGTGGTCGCTCACGAGCGGCCAAGTGAGCGGGCTCACGATGGCGGTGCAGGGGGGCTTCGTCGTCGGCGGGCTCGTCAGCGCGATCCTGAACCTGCCGGACCGCGTGCGACCGACCACGTTGATCGCCGTGTCGTGTGCGCTCGGCGCCGCCGCGAATGCAGCCGTGGCGCAATTCGCACACGGGCCCGTACTCGCGATGTCGCTCCGGTTCGTCACGGGCGTGTGTCTCGCCGGCGTCTACCCGCCGGGCATGCTCGTCGCGTCGACTTGGTTTCGCGAGCGGCGAGGGCTCGCGCTCGGCGTGCTCGTCGGCGCGCTGACGATCGGCACGGCGTCGCCGCACTTCTTGGCGGCGATCCCGCGGCAGGATTGGCGCACCGTGCTGTACGTATCGTCGGCGGGCGCAATCGCCGGCGCCGTGCTCGCGATCGCCGTCGTTCGCGAGGGTCCGTTTGCGTCGCGACGCGCGCCGTTCCAACCAAAGTTCGTGGCGCGCGTTTTCCGGGAGCCCGCGCTCAGGCTCGCGAACTTCGGCTACTTCGGGCACATGTGGGAGCTGTATGCCGCATGGACGTGGATGAATGTCTTCGCGATGAACAGCCTTCGAGCGCGAGGTTGGACCGATGGCGTCGAGCGCGCGGGAAGTCTCGTCGCGTTCGCGTTCATCGTGTCCGGGACGCTCGGCTGCGCATTCGCGGGACTCTTGGCGGATCGAGTGGGTCGGACGCGGATCGCGATCGCTTCGCTCGCGGTCAGCGGCGCGTGCTGCATCGTCTCCGCCGGCGCGTTCGGATCGGGGATCGCCGTGCTCGTGCCGCTCGCCCTCGTTTGGGGGTTCGCGATCGTCGCGGACTCCGCGCAATTCTCGACGATGGTGACCGAGCTGTCGCCGCCCGAGTACGTCGGCACGGCGCTCACGATCCAAACCTGCGTCGGCTTCCTCCTCACGATGATCTCGATCCGACTGACCCCGATCATCGCGGGCACGAGCCATTGGGGTATTGCGTTCCTCGCGCTCGTGCCCGGACCGCTCTTCGCGCTCGAGTCGATGCGACGCCTGCGCGCGCGACCCGAGGCCGCCCGTCTCGCCGGTGGCCGCGGCTGAAATCGCTGAGAGCCCTTTCGCTCTCTGCGTCGAGCGACGTTTCGAGTTTCCAGAATCGTGAGACGCAAGAGCACGCGTGCGGTCCGCGATCGGGACCAGAAACTCGCGCCTACGTGTCGTTCTCGGGCCGGAGCCGCCGAGAAACCCCCTGGCACGTCGTTTGATATCCGCGCCGCGCCCCTTGGAAACGGCTGGGGAGCGAACCGGGGTAGAAAGGCGTCGTTCATGTCGACTCGATCGCGGTACCTGTCACTCACCTGGCTCGTCAACTTGGTTCTCGCGACCACCGTCGTTGCGCATCCGAACGGGGAACTCAATCGCAGCGGGCGAACCGGTTCGACCTGTCGCTCCTGCCATGGCGGAACCGCGGCGGTTCCGACGGCAAGCTTCGCGCTCGCTCCCGTGAATCCGCTTCTTCCGCCGACGTCCGTGGGAATCGTGCCCGGCGCGCGATACACGGTGTCGATCTCGGTCACCGGAGGTCCGAGTCTTCGATGGGGATTCGACGCGGACGCCAGCGCGGGCGCCGCCGTTCTCACGTCTCCGACGCTCACGCGCGTTTCGACGACGCGACCGCAAGAAGTGACGCACGTGACCGCGGGCACTCACCAAAGTTCCTGGAGCTACGACTGGATCGCGCCGGCGACGGCGGATCCGGTCACGTTCTGGCTCGCCGTGAACTCCGCGAACAACAACAACTCCGACACGGGCGACGGCATCGGCACGACGAGCGTGATCTTCAACTCCCTGCCGGCCGAAATCCTCGCGCGGCTCGGCGCCGTCAATACCGCCTCGGGAATCGACAACGTCGTCGACGTCCTCACGATCCGCGGCGGCGCGGGAGACTCGATGCGGCACCTTGGCGTGCAGACGGGGCAGCCGTTCTCGCTCGAGATCAACGCGTATCCCGGAGCGCCGGCGTCGGTTCCGTACGCCGTCTACGCGCTCAATCGCGAGAACACGGCGGCGGATCTCACGCCGCATCCTCTCGGCCTCGGCACCGGATGTTTCGCGACACCGATCAGCGGCGGCAGGTCCACGGTCGTGACCAACGTCCTCGGAAGCGACGCGCAGTTCGGCAGCGCGATGTTCCCGGGCACTCCAGCGGGCCCGGGCGCCATCCTCGCGGTGCCGCGCGTGCCCGCGCGCTATCGCGGCCGCACGTTCACGCTGATGGCCGTGGTGCAGGACTCGCAGTCGCCGAGCGGCAACTACGTCTTCACCAACGCCATCGTCATGCAAGTTCTCTGATCCCGTCACCGGGCCATCGGCGACCACCCCTCGTCACCCGGTCGCCGATGGCCCACCCGTTCCTGCCGAGGCGTCTGCCGTCGGTGTAAGATGGACCGCCGATGACCGACTCCATGGATCCCGCCCTCGCCGAGTACCTCTCGAAGACTCCGCCCGAAAGCGAGTGGATCGAGAAGCTCGCGCGCCGTTACCGAGGGATGACGGTCGAGGAAAGACTGCATCAACTTTCCGAGCTGCTCCGGTGGATGGATTCGATCGCGGGAGATCGAAACCCGCCGCGAGATCGACCCCTTCCTTTGTGGTCTCCGGACCCTGTCCGAAACCATGCCGAATCGCGCTGAGCTTCCGACGCTTGCCGCGCTCCTCTCTGGAGACTTCTCTGCGGTGGGCATTCGCCATGTCGTGACCGGCGCCATCGCCCTCGGCGCCCACGGCTTCCTGCGTGGAACCCAAGACCTCGACATCGTCGTGTTCGTCCCGTCGATTCGCTTGCCAGAAGTGTTCGCCGTCGTTCGTCGCCACGGATTTACCGGCGACGACGTCGAGCTGATTCGATCGCTCCGTGACCGCAAGGTCGCGATGCTCGACGGTGGAAAGACATCCGTCGAGATCATCGTCCCAGCGATTCCGTGGCATCACACCATTCTCGAGCGCGCGGTCGTCCGTCGCGTCGACGGGCGCGACGTTCCGTTCATCTCGCCGGAAGACTTGATCGTGCAGAAGCTGCTCTGGAGCCGACCGAAAGATCTGTTCGACGTGCGTGCGTTCGTCGGGGTCGTCGAAGCGCCGCTCGACGAAGCGTATCTCCAGGCAACGCTCCGTTCGTTGCTTCCCGCCAATGATCCGCGGCTCGCGACTCTCGTCGAGCTGATGCAGCTGCATCACTCGCGGCCGTAGTCGCTCACGCGAGAGGATCCTCGGGCCACGCGTGCTTCGGATAGCGGCGGCGCAGCTCCGATCGCACCTTGGGATAGACGTTCGCCCAGAAGCTCGCGAGGTCGCTCGTCACTTGCACGGGACGTTGGTTCGGCGCGAGGAGATGGAGCACGACCGGCACCGCGCCGCCCGCGACGCGGGGCGTTTCCTTGAGGCCGAAGAAATCTTGAAGTCGTGACGCCACGAACGGCGCCTCGCCCGGACGGTATTCGACGCGAGCCGAGCGACCGCTCGGAAGCGTGAGGCGCGTGGGCGTGTACCGATCGAGCGACGCTCGCGCGTCGCGAGGCAAAAGGCACATCACCATTTCGAAGAGCGGCGCTTTTCGTAGCTCGGCGAAGCTACGTCGACCGGAGCAAAGTGCGCGCAGCGCTTCGAGCACGACTTCGCCCTTCACGTCGGGCAGCGCGAGATCCGGCCGCCAGCGCCGCAGCGACTCCACGCGTGCGACCAGATCGTCGAGGTCGCGTGTCGATGCGATCGCGCGATCGAGCCGCTTCGATGCCGCGTCGAAGAGTGCGCTCGCGGCGACCTCGGGATCGACGCTTCCCGTTTCGCGCGCGTCGAGCGGCAGGTCCAAGAACGTGGTCGTCCGCTCCGCGACGAGCCGCTCGGACGTCTCGTCGAATCGAATGACGTCGCTCGTCCGAAACGCGTGCGGAAAGAGATCGCGCAGCCACTCGACCTCGACGGCACTCGCACTGCGCACGCGAACGTGACGGCCGCCGAAGTCGCTCGCCAGGGCGGCGTCGAGCGCGACGAAGAGCTCGCCCTCGCGCACGACCGACGAGGAGTCGAGGCGCACGCCAGTGCCGCCGACCATCACGCCTTCGCTCGCCCGCGGCGCGCGGCGAAGCACGACGCGATCCGGGTGGCCCGCGGCAATGCATCGCAAGAGATCGCGAGGGTCGCCGCTTGCATCGCGCCGTGGCCCGAGCCGGCGCAACTGCGCGGCGGCGAGCGCCACGCGTCGAGCAGCTCGCGCGTCGATCCCCAGTCGATCGAGTGCGGCCGGCGAGAATCGCGCGCGCTCGGCTTCCGCGAACGCGTCGGCGGCCTCCACGAGATCCGACGCCGCGTGGAGCGTCGTCGTGCGCCGCGGGCCCGTGCGCCCGAACGCCCGCGCCTCCAATCGAATGTCGCGCTCGCCCGCCAGCGCGGCGAGAAGCGCAGCCTCGCGAAAGCAACCGCGGTTCGCCGCCTCCACGAGCATCCGCGCGTGTCGCGGGTGCACGGGAAAGCGCAGCATCTCGCGTCCGATCTCGGTCAGCGTCGGAGGCTCACCGGAGACGGCGCCGAGGTCGCGCAGGAGACGCAGCGCACGATCGGTCGCCGGCGGCTCGGGCGGCGTGAGCCACGGGAACGCGCGCGGATCGCCGGCGCCCCACGCGAGCAGGTGCAGCGTCGCTTCCGTGAGATCGACGCGGCGAACCTCCGGCTCGTCGTGCTCCGGCATCGCCGCGAATTCGGTCTCCGTGTAAAGGCGAACGCAACGGCCCGGGCCGAGGCGGCCGGCGCGGCCCGCGCGCTGGATCGCCGACGAGCGACTGATGCGCTCGACGTCGATGCGGTCGAGGCCGCTCCACGGATCGTATCGGCGCACGCGCGCGAGGCCCGAATCGATCACCGCGACGACGCCTTCGACCGTGATCGAGGCCTCGGCGACGTTTGTGGCGACGATCACGCGATGGCGAGCGCCGATCGTGATCGCGGCTTGCTGCTCGGCGGGCGAGAGATCGCCGTGGAGCGGACGCACGTCGAGGTCGTGCGCGGCGGCGAGCGGCGCGATCGCGTCGATCGTGCGCCGGATCTCCGCCGCGCCCGGCATGAACACGAGCACGCTGCCCACGAGGCCTTGTTGAATCAGTCGATCGAGAGACTGTGCGGCCATCGACTCGGCCGACTGTGTGGATGCGCGCGGGAGATGCTCGATCGCGATCGGATGCTCGCGTCCCTCCGAGACGAGCAGCGGACAGTCGCCGAGATAATGTGCGATCGGTTCGGGATCGAGCGTCGCCGACATCACGACGACGCGCAAGTCCGGGCGCAGCGCCTCCTGGGCCTCGCGCACGAGCGCCAGCGAGAGGTCGGCGTCGAGGCTGCGCTCGTGGAACTCGTCGAAGACGACCGCGCCCACGCCGCGAAGCTCGGGGTCGCGTTGCAGACGACGCACGAGGATTCCTTCGGTGACGAAGCGAAGGCGCGTGCGCGACGACGCGGCTTCCTCGAAGCGAACTTGATAGCCGACTTCGTCGCCGACGCGAGAGCCGCGCTCCTCCGCCACGCGCTGCGCGGCGACTCTTGCGGCAATGCGGCGCGGCTCGAGAACGAGGATCTCGTCGCGAGGCCCCGCGAGCCCCGCGTCGACGAGCGCGGCCGGAAGGCGCGTCGTCTTTCCCGCGCCGGGCGGCGCCTTCACCACGAGCCGCGGCGATTCGCGGAGCAGTCGAACGGCCGCTGGCAGGTGTTCGTCGATCGGAAGCGGTCGCTTCACTTCCCGTTTGGGACGATCGCGTCAGCCTCGACCTCGACGAGCATCGCCGGATCGACGAGGGCTCTCACCTCGACCATCAGGCTCGCGGGCGGATTCGCGCCGAAGCGCTCGGCGTGCGCGCGGCCGTACTCCGGCCAGCGCTTGAAATCCGTGACGTACACGCGCGTCTTCACGACGCACGTGAGGTCCGCGCCGAGCTTCTTCAGCGCGGTCTCGATGATGTCGATGCAGCGATGCGTTTGCTTGTATCCGTCGCCCGGTGCGAAGCAGCTGCCGTCGTCCGCCACCGAGGCCGTACCCGAAACGAAGATCTGGTTTCCCGCGCGCACGGCGCGGCAATAACCGATCTTCTTCTCCCACGGCGCGCCCGACGACACTCGTTCGAATTTCATAGTCAACGTGCCTCCTGATTCCAAAGTGACGCGACGAGTCTACCGCGCCGGCGGCGGATCTACGATGCGAGCATGCGAGCGACCGTCCGATTGCGAATGGCGACGTGGATCGCGGCGAAGTCTGGTCGCTTCTCGGAGAATCAAAAGCGGTTCTCGCCGGGCCGGCCGCATTGGCAACCTTCGGACCGCGCTCGAGCCGGGCAAAAAAAAACGGGGTTGCATTCGTTGCCCGTCG
>JACOTG010000124.1 GCA_016178505.1 Planctomycetota bacterium | reverse complement strand
CGCGGCGCTCGAGCGGGCGCGACGGAAGGCGTCCCTCTACCGAGTATCGAACCTCACGTTCGTCGAGGCGGACGCAGCGCGTCTTCCGTTCGGCGATGGAGAGTTCGACCGCATCACGTCGAACCTCGGCCTCAACAACTTCGAGAACCCCGAGGGCGTTCTTCGCGAGTGCGCGCGCGTCGCGAAGCCGGGCGCGACGCTCGTGCTCACGACGAACGTGCGCGGCCACATGCGTGAGTTCTACCGCGTGTTTCGTCGCATCGTGCGCGAGCGGTGCGATCGCGCCGCGCAGGCAAGGTGTGAAGCAAACGAAGCGCA
Organism: Planctomycetota bacterium; assembly: GCA_016178505.1. GTDB lineage: Bacteria > Planctomycetota > JACOTG01 > JACOTG01 > JACOTG01 > JACOTG01. Next base: position 4,015 of record JACOTG010000124.1, on the reverse strand, counting down.
TCGCGGCACGCCGCGAGCGATCGCCGCGCTCGTCGCGCGCTGTGGCTTCACGGTGAGTCGCGTCGATCGCCGCGAGTTCACGTGGTGGTTCGGGGACGGGACCGCGCTCTTCGGTCACCCGCTCGTGCGCGTGGGATTCCTTCCGGGGTGGCGCGCCGTTCCGCCGTCGCGTCTCGCGCGAGCCGTCTTCGCGGATCTCGAGGCGCGGCTGAACGCGATCGCCAAGAAGCGCGGCGGCCTTCGCCTCACGATCCCCATCTTCGTGCTCGAGGCAACGCGGAATCGTTCGACACGCGCGCGATGAAGCGCGCATCGACGCCCCTCTACGGCGAGGACCTCGCGTACGTCCACGACGTCGGCTTCGGCGCGTTCGCGAAGACGGCCGCGCCGGGCTTGCTGCGATTGCTGCGTCGTCACGGGATAGCGAGCGGCCGTGTCGTCGACCTCGGCTGCGGGCCGGGATCGTGGGCGCGCACACTCGGCCGCGCCGGCTACGAGGTACTCGGCGTCGACATCTCGAAGGCGATGATCGCGCGCGCGAGGCGGCACGCGCCAATGGCGAAGTTCGTGTGCGCGTCTCTCCACGACGTCGAGCTGCCGCCGTGCGACGCGGTCACGTCGCTCGGCGAATGCGTGAACTATCTCTTCGACCGAAAGGCGAGCCGCGCATCCCTGCATCGACTGTTCCGCCGAGTGCACGCAGCTCTGCGACCCGGCGGCCTCTTCGTCTTCGACGTGCGCGAGCAAGACCGCGCGCGCGTCGTCTACCGCCAAGACCGCGACTGGACGATCGTTCTGCAAGTCACGATGAGCCGAGACGGCCGCCTCCTCACGCGCCACATCACGACGTTTCGAAGGATCGGCCGCCTCTACCGCCGCAGCGACGAGCAACACCGCCTGCGCCTCTACTCGCGGGCCGAGCTATCGAGCGATCTGCGCGACGCGGGCTTCGCCGTCCGCACGCTCACCGCCTACGGTCGCACGCCGTTTCCGAAGGGATACGTCGCCTTCGTCTCGCGAAAGCGCGAGTCGCGCGGCGAGAGATCGACTAGGGGGAAGACGGGCGGCGATCGAGCCAGTCCTGCACGTGCTTCATGAACGTCTCGAAGTCGTCGACGTGATCGTGCAGGTGACCGTAGACCCTCTCCGGGTCGATCTTGAAATATCGGTGCACGAGCAGATTCCTGAAGCCGGCCATTCCCTCGATCGTTCGAGCGAACTCAGCAGGAATCACGCCGCTCTTGCCCAACATCTGGATGATGGCCTTGTTGTCACGAGGTTGATCGAGTCCCTCGTCGACGAGGATGTGCAGCCCGACGTCGAGGACGCATTGAATCGCCGTTTGGAGTGCGTAGCGAACCGCGGACTGAACCTGGCGCTCGCCGACGATCGTCTCCCGTGGGAGTTGCTGGTAGCTGCGAAGCTCAGCCACGTACTCTCGTAGAGTTCGGAGCGTCTGTCCCAGCGTCTCGCGATTCACCAAGGGCCGACTCCCTCTCCCCTTCGAGGCTTGATCTCCCGAAGTCGGCGGGCCAAGTCCTCGTCGAGCATCGCACGAATGGGGCGTGTGTCGATGTATCGCCGAATGGCGTCGAATTCGAAATCAACGCGATCGTCATGCTCCCCGAGAAAAACGCGACCCGTCGAGAGGACATTGAACGCAAGGAGCGGCGGCGCTTCGTTCAAGATGACGACGTCGACGTCGTTGGTGTGCGTCAGACCGATGAGATCGGTCGTGAGTTGGACGAGGACGTCGCCGTACCGATCTCGCGGGATTCGATCGTCGAGCAGGACGGCAACATCGAGGTCGGAGTCCAATCGTTCGGTCCCTTTGGCTACCGAACCGAACAGGTATGCGAGCCGCACACCGGAGTCGCGAAGGAGTCGTTGTATGGCCTCCAGGTTCGATTGGAATCGGCTAGCAATGTTCGTGCTCATTCGAGTGCCATCGTACGGACTGCCCGAAGTGCGGGCAAGGCACCCGGCGTTGGACATTGCCGCGCGAGCCGCGGCGACCAGACACGCGCGCTCGTGCCACCGTACTTTGCAAATAGTCCGACTAGACGTGCAGTATGCCGGCACGACAAAGCGACGCGATTGGCGCCACTGCGCACCAGATTTCCGATTCGACGAAGAGCGACTTGCGTTGAAACTATCGCTCGCGCGCGGCGTCGGACTGACGGACTTTGCGGAGCGACGCGACGGCCTCGAGCGCGACGAGCGGGTTTGGATCGCGAAGCGCGGTGCGAATCGCAGGGAACGCAATGTCGCGATCGAGGCTTCCGAGAGCGATGCAGGCCTGGATCCGCAGGGGCTCCGAGGCGTTCACCGCGAAGCCGACGATCGTGTCCGTCCCGGACTCGTCGCCGAGGCGATGGAGAGCGAGCGCGGCACCGAGCCGCACTTCCATTTGCTTGTCGAGGAGCGCGGCACGCAGGGGTTCGATCGCCTTCGAATCGCCGAGGTCGGCGAGCGCCTCGATCGCCTCCGAGCGCGCGCCGGCCTCCTCGTCGGAGAGGAAGCGATTCGCCGCGTCGAACGCCGCCGAGTCGTGCTGAACGGCGAGGGCCCGTGCAGCCTGGGCTCGAACGAACCAGTCTCGGTGGCCGAGGAGTCGGCGCAGATCGGGCGCGTCCGCAGCGAACGGAACGAGCCGCGCCGCCTGCACGGCTCGCGGCGGCGGATCCGGATCGCGAAGCCGATCGAGGAGTCGCGGACGCGGCGGCGTCTCGCCGAACGAGTGGAGCGCCGCGGCAGCGCCCACCGACACCGTGTCGTCGTCGCTCGCCGCGAGTCGACGCAGCGTCAGAACGTCGCGCGCCGCGCGCGCTCGGACGAGCGCGGCTTCTTCGGGCGGAAGCTCGGGCTCGGCGGGCGCGTTCTCGAGCCCACAGCGAACCAGCGCGTCCGCCGCGCATCGCGCGAGCCGCGAGTCCTTCGAGGCGCGCGCACGCTTCAACGAATCGACGACATCGGGCAGATCCTCGGGCCCGACGACCCGCAGCGCGCGGCGCTTCACGTCGTCGTCCCAGTGGACGAGGCCGCGCTTCACGACGTCACGTGCGCGAACGGCGTCGTCGCGGGCGCCGTCGGGTGCAACGAGCATGGCGAGCAACGCGATCGTCGCCGCGTTCACGCTCGCCCCATTCGCGAATCGCGCGGGCACCACGAGCGTCAGCAGCGGCAGCCCTGGAACGAGCTGCGCCGCAGGAGCTCGTCTTCGATCTCGCGCTGCACGCGCGCGCGATCGAGGGACCACAACGGCGCCACGAGGATCTCGGCGGGCGCGGTGCCGAAGAGCCGCTCGACGACGATCTCGGGCGAGAGGACCTCGAGGAAGTCGCAGACGAGATCGCGGTACTCCTCGAGCGTGAACACGGGAACTTCGCCGCGGTGGTACGCGGCCTCCATCGCCGTCTTGCGAACGACGTGGAGCTGGTGGATCTTCACGCCGTCGACGCCGATCCGGCCCAGGAACGCCGGCACTTCGAGCAGTTCGTCGCGCGTCTCGCCGGGAAACCCGAGGATCACGTGCGCGCAGACCGGCAGGCGGCGCGCGTGCGTACGGCTCACGGCGTCGACGAAGCGCGCGACGTCGTGCCCCCGGTTGATCATCGCAAGCGTCCGGTCGCGCATGGACTCGAGGCCGTACTCCATGAAGACCGGGACGCGATGCGTCAGATCGCCAATCGCATTTAGCTTCTCGTCCTCGATGCAGTCGGGCCGAGTCCCGATCGCGAGGCCGACCACTTCGGGGAAGCCGAGCGCTTCGTCCCAGAGCGCGCGCAGACGATCGAGCGGCGCGTACGTGTTCGAGAACGTCTGGAAGTACGGGAGGACGCGGGTCACCCCGCGACGCCGCGCCTTTGCGATACCGGCGGACATCTGCTCCGTGATCGAGAGGCCGCTCCCGACGTCGCCCTGATGGAACGACTCGTTATTGCAGTAGGTGCACCCACAGCGCGCGACGGCCACGTCGCGGGTCGGGCAGGTCATCCCGGCGTCGAGCGAAATG
>JACOTG010000123.1 GCA_016178505.1 Planctomycetota bacterium | reverse complement strand
CGCCCGTAGTGCTTGTCGATGTGGGTGAGCGCGATCATCGAGGTGTCCCGTGAGAGGCCGGCGAAAGGCCGGGGATTCTAGCTTGCGCGGGCTCACCGATGAAGCCGGCGGTTCTTGGCGACGCCCCATTCGGTCGACACGACGCAGGGCGGAAGCCGACCTCAACCGAAGTTGGACGTTGATTCGCGTATACTCCGGCGTATACTTCGCCCGTGGGTCTCGACGAGCGAAGTCGGCGGGCGCTGCGAACCATTCAGAGGTGTGTCGCTTCGGATCGCATCCTCGTCCTGCCGCACTTTGCTCAGCGCATGATCGAGCGCGGAGTCGCATGACCGATGTGCTGGCGGTGCTCGACGCACCGAACTTGATTCGGTACGACGGGACGGACCGACTGGAGCGCCCAAAGTGGTTGGTCCGTGGTCCGGCTGCCGGCGAGTTCGAGCTCGAGTTGGTGTGCATCTTGGACATTGACGAGCAAGGGCATTTCACGATTTTCGCAACCACGTACTGACGAGGTGTGAACTGTGACGGGCAGCAAGCGAGCGCATGCGTCTGGAGGAGGTCGTCCGAGTAGTGGAGCCGCGGCGCGAGCATCCGCGCCGCGGCAACGCCTCTCCGGCACGAGCCGACTCCAGGGTACTTGGCCGCGTTGCGTGACGCGCTGGCGCTGACGCAGAAGGAGATGGGCGAACTCATCGGCGTCAATAAACTGACGATCTCCCGATGGGAGCGTGGGACGCTGCGCCCGAGCCCCGAGTCGATTCGCGCCCTCGAGCGATTGAGAAAGACCGCTGCTCGCAAGGGCGTTCTCGTCGCCGGCTAGTTTCGCCGGACGGTCGCGCTATGCCCTTCGTCTATCTGCTGCGATGTCGCGACGGTTCGCTGTATGCGGGCGCGGCACTCGATCTTGCGAAGCGCATCGAGCGCCACATCGCGGGTAAGGCGTCGCGCTACACGCGGTCGCGCCTGCCCGTGACGCTCGTGTGGTCGCGCCGCGTGCGCACGTGGAGCGCCGCGCTGCGCGAGGAGTACCGCATCAAGTCGCTAACACGCGTGCAGAAGCTGGTGATGGTGAAGGCGTCTACTCTGGATCGCGCGTCTGCGCCGCCTTCCACAGCTCGCGGTACTTGTCGCGCACCATCGGGTCGAGCTGGTCGGCGAAGTCCTCGCTGAGTTTCCGCACGTAGACGATCTCGATGACGTCCGCGAGATCTTTCAGTCGATGCGGCGCGGTCATGCCGGACGCGAGCTTGAGTTCGATCAACTTCGGCAATACCAAGAACCGTACGCTTCCTTGCGAAGCATCCGACGGCGACGGATCCGGAAACGTAACCGCCCTCGGTTCGCCGTCCACCGGGTAATCGCCGGACAGTAGCACTCCGATAACGACGTCGTTCTCGATGTCGCGTACCGACTTGCTGCCGGGAGACTTCTCGACGTAGCCATCACCGAGATGCCGTTGCCTAAAGAGACTCAGGCCCTCGCGAGTGAGGATGACGTCGACACCCGTCGTCACGTGCACGTAGCCGAAGTGGTTCAGCGCCATTCCGCCGACGACTAGATAAGGAATGTGATCCTCATCGAGCAATCGAACGAGCTTGTCGAGCGCGCGATGAACGGTCGACGTTCCATCGAAGAATTGATCGGCGAAGTCGATCCCCGCCCAGAACCGGGCCTCGCGAGCGGGATCGAGATCACGAAACGAACTCATGATTCGCACTCCTGACGACTGAGTCTAATAGCCGCGCTGGCGCTCGCGAGTCTTCGGGTTGAAGCCGAACTCCTTCTTGAAGACGGGGCGGAGATCGTCGCCGGCGGCCTGCGAAAGGAGATCGAGCAAGAGATCGTTCTTCTCCTCGAGCGAGGTGCCGTCGGCGAAGACGCGGCGGCACTCGTCCATTCGCGCAGCGATGAAGCGGTAGACGCGCGGGAAGTAGTCGCGGCCGAAGCGGCGGCGCAGCTCGAGCAGCTCGTAACTGCGGTGATCCACGCGGTCGAGGCTCGCGAGGAATTCGTCCGCGTCGCGCCGGTGCCACAGCTCGACTTCGCTGTCGACCCACGCGACGTCCGACATCGACTCGTTGAACCAGTGCGGGAGCGCGCCGATCTCCGAGTTGAACGCGTGCATCATCTCGTGCGCGTAGTCGGCGCTCGTGTCGAGGATCGACGGCGACATCAGGAACATCTCCGGGTACGGGCCCGCTCGAATCGTCATGCCGCACGGGTAGTGCGCGCCGACGTGGACGAAGATCCACTCGGGCCCGAAGCCGATCCACTGCTTCAGCCAGTCGTACTGGCGCTGAAGCGACTCGACGATCGTTGCATCGGGGAGCGTCGCGTCGGCGTGCTGGAGGAGCACGATGTTTGGCGAGACCTGGCGATCGAGGATCGGCTCTGCGTGCCACTCGGTCGTCGCCGCGGGATCGGCCGGCGGAACGCGCGGCGTCGCGACATCCCGCCGCGCCGCGCACGACGCGCCTGCGAGAGACAGCGCCGCCGCGAGGCTGAGCGCGGCTTTCATCGACGCAGGCGAATCGTCACGTCGTCGAGCTTCACGGAGTCCTTCGCGCCCTCGGGCGTGATCTCGATCTGGACGCGCAGCGCCTGCGGTTCGGCCGGCGGATCGGGATCGACGAAGACGGGTCCCAGCTCGTCGTCGAGGAACATCTGGTATTGGTTCTTCGCGCAACGCACCTCGAAGTCGAACGTCTTCCCGGGCCAGATCCACATCTTCGGTTCGACCTTCACGAACGCGTCGTTCTTGAGGATCGCCGACTTCACGCCGTCGAGGACGGGATGGAACCGGCCGATAAACGCGAACGTGAAGCGCACGTGGCCGTCCTTGGGATCGACGAGCTTCACCTCGACGTTGGCCTTCGAGTCGGCCGATGCTTTGAACGTGAGCGCAAAATCGCCCATAAGCGGCGGCACGTATTGAAGCGATCCGGCGCCGACGCCGCGAAGCTCGCCGCCTTCGACCTTCCACGCCGCACCGCTCGTCTTCCAATCCGCGCCGAGATCGCTCTTCGAGAAGTCCTGGCTAACGACCGACTCTTTCGTCTCCGTCTTGCCTTGCGCGAGCGCGAAGCCCACGGCCGCGAGCGCCGCCAACGATCCTCTCATGATGCGTCACCTCCGGTGGCGCGACATCATACCCGCGAGCACCGACGCGCCGAGATCCGACTTCGAGCGCAAGAATCGGATGGTCCCGAGCGCGCGTTCGACGTAAACACGAGTCCATTACCGAAGCGGTGGAATCCCGAGCGCGCGTTCGACGTGAACCCGAATGCATCACCGAAGCGATGGAGATACCGAGTCATGAACGATCGACAGTGCTGGGCCGCCGTGGTGGCGCGCGACGCGAGGTTCGACGGCCGATTCGTGACGGCCGTGAAGACGACGGGGATCTACTGCCGCCCGTCGTGCACCGCGCGCCGGCCGCTGCGAGCGAACGTCTCGTTCTACGCGTCTCCCGACGCGGCCGAGCGCGCCGGCTTTCGCGCATGCCTTCGCTGCAAGCCGCGTGAGCCGAAGCGCGACGAGTCTGCCGACAAGGTCCGTCGCGCGTGCGCGTTCATCGACGCGCACGACGACGGGCGGCCGTCGCTCGACGCCATCGCGAAGCACGTCGGCTCGAGCCCGTTCCACCTCCAGCGCCTCTTTCGCGCGACGCTCGGCGTGACGCCACGTCAGTACGCGGATGCGAAGCGAGTGCAACGACTCAAGGGCGAGCTGCGCAACGGTCACGCGGTGACGAGCGCGCTCTACACGGCGGGCTACGGATCGAGCAGCCGGCTCTACGAGCGTGCGCACGCGCAACTCGGCATGACGCCCGCGACGTACGGCCGCGGCGGCAAGGGCGCGCAGATTCGATTTGCGACGTCGCGATCGCCGCTCGGTCGGCTCCTCGTCGCGGCGACGGAACGCGGGGTGTGCGCGGTGATGCTCGGCAACGACGACGCGACGCTCGCCCGCCAACTTCGATGCGAGTACCCGGCGGCGATCGTGTCGCGAGACCGCGTCGCGCTCGATTGCTGGGTGCGCTCGATCGTCGAGCACCTCGAGGGACGCATGCACGCGCTCGACCTGCCGATCGACGTCCGCGCGACGGCGTTCCAGCGTCGCGTGTGGGAAGCGCTGCGCGCGATTCCGTACGGCCAGACGCGGTCGTACTCGGAGGTCGCGCGCGAGATCGGGCGCCCGAAGGCGACGCGCGCCGTCGCGCGCGCGTGCGCGACGAACCCCGTGGCGATCGTCGTCCCGTGCCATCGAGTGATCCGCTCGACCGGCGCGCTCGGCGGCTACGCGGGCGGCGTCGAGCGCAAGCGCGCGATTCTCGCCCGCGAGCGTCGCGCGAGCGCGCGGGAGGCGAAGTCATGCTGATGCCCGCATCGCCCGAGCGCGAACGATTGCTCGAACACGTCGCACGCGCCATCGACCGATTTATCGAAGAGACGCCGTCTCTGCGCGTTGCGCCCGACGTCACCGCCGTCGAGATCCGACGTCACCTCGAGTCGTACGACTTCCGGTCCGCGCGTCCGGCCGGCCCCGTTCTCGACGACGCGATCGATATGCTCACGCGCTGGAGCCTTCACGTCACCCATCCGCGCTACTTCGGCTTGTTCAATCCGACGCCGAGTTTCATGGGAATCTTGGCGGACGCGCTCGTGGCCGCATTCAACTCGCAAATTGCCGCATGGGCCCACAGCCCGGCGGGGAACGAGATCGAGCGCCACGTCCTGACGTTCCTCGGTATGCGGCTGGGACTCCCGGCGAGCGAGATCGCAGGAACGTTCACGAGCGGGGGCACCGAGGCGAACTTCACGGGTGTGCTTCTCGCATTGACGCGCGCGTTCCCGGACTTGGCCGAGAGCGGCGTTCGTGGACTGCCCGGTGAACCGGTCTTCTACGCATCCGAGGAAAGCCATCACTCGCTCGTGAAAATCGCGCAGCAGTGCGGGCTCGGACGGCGCGCCGTCCGACTCGTTCCCGTGTGCGCCGATCTGCGAATGGACCCCGGCGCGCTGGAGAGCCGCATCGCCGCCGATCGCGCGCAGGGCGATCTGCCGTTCCTCGTCGTCGGGACGGCGGGCACGACGAGCGCGGGCGTCGTCGATCCGCTCGCCGATCTCGCCCGCATTTGCGAGCGCGAGCGCTTGTCGTTTCACGTGGACGCGGCGTGGGGCGGCGCCGCGGCACTGTCCGACCGATTGCGCCCGGTGCTCGCAGGAATCGAGCGCGCCGACTCGATCACGGTCGATGCCCACAAGTGGCTGTCCGTTCCGAACGCCGGCGGGATGTTCCTGTGTCGAAGTCGCGAGCGACTCCACGAGACGTTTCGCGTGAGCGCCGCGTACGTGCCGCCGAACGAAGAGGGAACGATGGATCCGTACGCGAACGGAGTGCAGTGGTCGCGGCGATTCATCGGGCTGAAGCTCTTTCTCACGCTCGCGGTTGCGGGAAAACCCGGCTACGCGCAGGTCATCGAGCACCAGGCCGAGATCGGCGAAGCGCTGCGTCGAAAGCTCGTCGCCGGCGGCTGGCGTCTGGTCAACGAAACGCCGCTTCCGCTGGTGTGCTTCGCCGACGGCGGAGGCGCGGACGCGGATGCAATCGTGCGGGACGTCGTGCGCCGCGGGCGCGCATGGGTCTCGACGACGCGCCTTCGCGGCGAGCCGGCGATTCGCGCGTGCATCACGAGCTATCGCACGACCGAGGAGGACCTCGACGTCCTCGTCGAGGAACTCGGCGCCGCGCGCCGCGACGTCAGGGCGAGCCGCGAGCCCGCCAATCGCTCGGGCGCTTCCGGGTCGGTGGAGAAGTAGCGGGCCGACTTCGCGCGATGCGTGACGAACGCGACGTTCATCCGCGACGCGGGCGGCGCAGCAACTCGCCCTTGCAGTTCGGGCAGCGATGCGACATCGCATCCGAGCACGCGGGGCAAAACGTGCACTCCCACGAGCAGATGAACGCCTCGGCGTCGTGAGGCAGCGGCGCGAAGCACTTCTCGCAGTTCGGCTTCATCTCGAGCGCCACGTCACGTTTCTTCTATTGGCAATCGGCCCCATCGACAAGAACCACTTTCACGATGTCGATGGGGCCAGTCGGAGGGTCTTACTTCAGCGACGCGATCAACGCTTCGCCGCTGCGGCGAACGATGTCGTCGGTCGTGTGCGCGAGGACGGATCGAACGGTGGGCTCCAGGAAGCGGTCGAAGCGCGCGAGTCGCCGCATCGCATCCTCACTCACGGACGAGTCGCTCGAAGCGCGATCGCGAAGCGCCGTCTCGACCTCGGCCTCGACCTCCGGCGTCACGCACTCGAGCCGTCCGACCAGAACGCGAACGAGCGAGTCGGGAGCGGGCGTGATGTGCAGCGGCAGCAGCGAGTCGGTGACCTCGCGCGGAACGAGGTAGAGAAGTCGCGTTCCCTCGGACGTGAACCAGCTTCGCGACCACGTGTTGACCATCGCAGCGGCTTCGTCCGCGAAGAGCCCTTGTGCGACGAGCGCACGAGAAACGGCGGCGCGCAGTTCCGCGGCGAACGTGTTGAGGTCGCGCGGCGTCGCCGTCGACAACCGCGCGGTCGCCGAATCACCCGATCCGAGAGCGCCGAGCTCGAGGAAGCGGCCGGACGTTCCGTCCACCTGCATCGCGAAGACCGCGGAAAGCGACGCCTTGCCCCCGTTTCGAACGTCGACCGTTCCGCCCGGGCTCGTGCGCGTTTCGATCGGCAAGTGGAACGTCCCGAGGCCGCGATAGAAGAGGAACTGCTCGCTCTCGGTCGGGCCGAGTCGCTCGGGCGCCTTGCGCGGCTCCGTGCGAACCCACGCCGCATCCACTTCTCGCGCGAAGTGCCACGGGTCGGTGCTCGCCACCGCGGGAAGCGGAGGCGCAACGCCGCCCTTCGGCACGAGGTCCACGTCCCACTCGAGGAACGACCCCTTCACCGTCGAGAGATCGAGCGGACCGCTGTCGCGATCCTTCTCGGGCGGTCCGAGCAGGTTCGACACCGGATACCACTGCGTGATGAGTCCGCCGGAGAAGTCGACGCGCACGCGGACGTGGCGCTCGGTCTTCGAGTGGAAGTAGAGGACCGGCGTCTCCATCTTCTGCGTGACGTGAGTGGCCGGGACCTCGAGCCCCTTGTAGCCGTACTTCCGCAGCGGACAGCCGCGGACCTTCGTGCGCGAGTAGACGAACTCGGGGAGTCGCTCTTCTTCGCGCTGGAGCCCCTCGAGCCCGATGCCGTCCGAGCCTTGCATCGAGGTGAAGGTGCCCCATTCGTGAACGACGAGCGGGTCCTTCGCCCCGACGCCGTCGCCGCCGCGCGCGAAGGCAAACGCGAGCGATCCGAGAAGAACCGCGGCGAAACCGATGACCGTCAGGCGCATGATCGACCTCCTCCAGGTTGGGCTTCGATGGATGGTGCTGACCGTTGAGCGTGAGGAGGGAGACGCGGGCACCGGCGCGGCGTTAACGGGGAGGCGCCGCCGAAGTCGAAGCGCGCCTCCGCGTCGACGGGTCGGCTATTCGCTCAATGCCTCGCGCAACGTCGCCGCCGCTGCAGGCGACAGGCCCAAGCTCGGCAGCTCCTCCTCGAGCTGGGCGCGCGAGCCATGGCGGCCGAGGTAGCCGTTGACGCGCGCGGCCGCCGTCGACCGCGTGAAGTCGGCGTCGGACGGATACATCGCGCGGAACTCGCGCATGAGGTCTTGGTACTCGCGCAGGTAGTACTTCTGGTGGTAGTCCTCGGCGAGGGTGAACGGCGTCGCCGGGAGGATCTGCGTCACGATCGGCTTGCCGAGCTTCTTCGCCCGGCGATCGCGCGATTCGAGCGCGACCTTTTTCTGCGTCTCGTCGTTGGTGAAGACGGCCGTCATGTATTGCCGGCCCCACGCGCGCTCGCACGGGTTGTGGCTCTCCCAGAACACGTCGAGCAACTGCTCGTAGCGGATCTTCGTGGGATCGAAGTCGATCTCGGTGGTTTCGGTGTGGTCGCCGAGATCGTGATACGTCGGGTTCTTCTTCGTGCCGCCCGCGTATCCGACGCGCGTGCGCACGACGCCGGGCAGGCTCCCGAACCGGGAGTCGGGTCCCCAGAATCAGCCGAGCGCGAACGTCGCCGTTTCGATTCTCGCGGGAACGGCGGCGTCGATCGGCGGAATCGCCGAGCTTCGCATCGTTGCGATCGGGGTCATGACCGTTGCCTCCTCCGCGTCGACGCGCGGCGCTCCGACGCCTTGCGAACATGCCGAAAGCGAGACCGTTCCCAGAAGGGCGAGGCTCGCGACGGCGACGCCGACCGACGTTCGTCTCGTCGACACGGTTCGATTGCGATTCATCGTTTGCCTTTGAATCTCGGGTTTCCACGCCGGACGGGCGATTCGATGGATGCGGCGCCGCGCGGTTTCACTCGAGATCCCCAGGATTCTAGCAGGGTCTCGTCGGATCGAGACGGTTGGCGTTCGGGCGGAAACCCGGCAAGATGGGCGCCGGAATGGGAATCTACGGCCGCGACTACATGCGAGACGAGCCGCAAGGCAGGCAATTCAGCCTCCGCGGCCAGGCCGTGACGATCCAGCTCATCATCGCCAACGTTGCGGTGTTCGCGATCTGGCTCTTCGCGTTTCGCAATCCAAGCCTCTGGCAATTCATGCAAGAGAACTTCACGGTGAGCGCCACCGGCGTGCTCCGCGAGTTCCGCATTCACACGCTCGTCACTTCGGTCTTCTCGCACTCCGATCCGTGGCACATCGTCTTCAACATGCTGTTCCTCTGGTTCTTCGGCAGCGACGTCGAGGCGCTCTACGGCAAGAAGGACTTCCTCGTTCTTTATTTCGCATCGGGTGTGATCGCGTCGCTCGCGCACGTCGCGCTCGACTTGGCGATGGGTACGCCGGACGGCCGCGCACTCGGTGCGTCGGGCGCGATCATGGGAATCGTGATCGTGTTTGCGTGCCTATATCCCAACCGCCGCGTCTACTATTGGTTCGTCCCCATCACCGTGCGCTGGCTCGCCGTCGTCTTCGTGGTCGTCGACGTTGCAGGAGTCCTCGGCGGCGGGGGCGATCACGTCGCTCACGCGGCGCACCTCGGCGGCGCGCTCACGGGCTTTCTCTTCTACAAGTTCGACCTGCGGCTCTTCGCTCGGTTCACCGGGCGCGAGCGCTCACCACGCTTCCATCTCCGTGATCACTCGAAGTCGCTCGACGCCGCCGACGCGGCGCGGGTGGACGCGCTGCTCGAGAAGATCGCGCGATTTGGAAAGGACTCGCTCAGCGACTCCGAAAGGCGCTTCCTCGAGGATGCGAGCCGGCGCATGCGACGGTGACGCCGGGCGATCGTCCGAAAAGAAAGACGCTCGCATCGGTCGTTCCGGGAATCCGACGCGAGCGTCTTCGTCAGCGCGAATGCGTGAGCGTCACGAACTCGATTTCGCGAGAGTGAGTTCGATCGGCATCGTTGCTTTGTAAGGCCCAAACCGAATCGTCAGCGTGCCTTTGCTGGCGTCCGAGTTGCCGACCGCCAGGCTGAACTGCAGCTCCTTTGCCACGTCGGCGCTCTTTTCGTACGCGAGCGGAACCTCGACGACCGCCGGGCCCTTGTACTGAGCCGCTGCGGAAGCATCGACCCTCTTCGCGTGAACGACGGCGGGATCGTGGAACGCGAGGACGCCCTTGTTCGCGTCTTTCTGCTCCAACGTGAGGTAGTAGTAGCCGGCCTTCAGAGTCGCGCCGCCGATCGTGAGGTCGACGTTCGAATCGAGGCTCGTCCAGAAATCCTGCCCGAGCCGCCACCGCTGTCCCGCAAACTTCCCGGACTCGACGGCCGCACCGTAGGCTTCCTTCCACGGCGGAGTGCCGTAGTCGATGACGAGCTGACCGGCGCTTCCGCGGCGGCCGAAGTACGCGGCACGCGTGCTCGCCCGCTTTGTCGTCACCACGAACGGCTGCTGCACCTCGGGCCTCGACTTCAACTCGGCGACCATCTTCTGGAAGCGCGGGTCGTCGCGAAGGCTCTTGAGGTCTTCGTCGTCCGCGAACTGTTGGCCGTCCGAGAAGCCCGCGTCCGCGGCTTTCTTCAGATACTCGAACGCCTTCTCCTTGTCGTTCTTGATCGCGTAGACGCAGGCGGCGTTGTAGCAGCCATTCCCTTTGACGTTGTCGAACTCAGCGGCTTTCAAGTGAGCTTTGAGCGCCTCGTCGTACTTGCCCGCGGAGTGGAGAGCGAAGCCGAGGTTCACCCAGTTGCGGCCATCCTCCGGCGCGAGTTGGGTGAGCTGGGTGAATGCGGCTGCGGCTTCATCCCACTTCTGGGCTTGGGCCGCGGCCTGGGCTTTTTGCTGCAGTTCCAACTCGGTCGCCTTCTTGTCCTGGGCGCGAGCCTGGACGGCGGGTAGGCCGGCGAGGGCAACGACGAGCGAAATGGAACCGAGAACGAGGTGGCGCATGGCGGATCCTCCTTTCGCGATTGCCGAGGCGAGGCGCCAGGCCAGGGCAATGCAGTTGGCGCGCGTGCAGGCGGCCTCGATACGGGGGAGCATTCCGGCGGTTCCCGGCTCGTGGAGGGCGACACGCTCCGCGCGGAAACAGACCGCGACGAAAGTTCGAGGTTGCGGGCCTGATTACTTGGCGGGCGCGAGCCTCAACGGAACCGTTCCCTTGAACGGTCCGAAGCGAATCGTCAGCGAGCCCTTGCTGTCGTCCGACGGATCCATCGCGAGCTTGATGGTGAGCGCGTCGGCGATCTCGGTCGAACGCTCGATGGCGATCGGAATGTCGTAGAGCGCCGGTTCCGCGTACTGCGACACGGCGGCGGGAGTGATCTTCTTGGCACGGAGCACCTCCGGATCGTGCAGCGAGAGCACGACCTTGTTTCCTTCCTTCTTCTCGAGCGTGAGGTCGTAGGTGCCGGGCTTGAGCGGCACGTCGCCGAGCGTGACGTCGCCTTTCGTTTCGAGAGTCGTCCAGTCATCCTGTCCCAGGCGCCATCGTTGGCCCGCGAGCTTGCCGGAATCGACCATCGATGCGTACTCGGTCTTCCAGACGGGCTTTCCATACTCGATCGAGGCTTGCGCCTTGCCGCCGCCGGCGGTGCCTCGGCTCGCGACCGACGAGCCGCGCCCAACCGAGTTCGCGCCTGGCTTCGGGCCTTTTTGCTTCGCAGCCATCGCGTCGAGGACACTCTGAAAGCGCGGGTCGTCGCGCAAGCTCGCGAGGTCCTCGTCTTCGATGACCTGCTTGCGGTTCGAGAAGCCCGCCGCGATCGCCTTGTTCAGCCACTCGAACGCCTTGTCCTTGTCCTTCTTCGATGCACACGTGCACGCCGCGTTGTACGACGCGTTCGCCTTCGCCTTCGCAAACTCGGCGGCCTTCATGTCGGCCGCGAGTGCTTCGTCGTACTTGCCCGTGTTGTGGAGCGCAACGCCGAGGCTCAGCCATACGCTTGCATCGTCCGGCGTCAGCTCGGCGAGGGACTTCAGCGCCGTCGCGGCGTCGTCCCATTTCTGCGCTTGGAGCGCGGCCTGCGCCTTCTGCTGCAATGCCGTCACGTCCGCCTTCTTCTCCTGGGCCCGCGCCGGAGCGACGGGCAGAGCGGCGAGGGCGAAGACGAGCAACAACGAACCGATGTCGATGCGGACCATGGTGAAGCCTCCTTTAGCAATCGTCGAGGCGGTGCGTCACGCGACGGCAATGTGCGCCGCGTCTCGACAAGGCCAACCATCGTAACGGATTCGCGGGCCGGATGAAGCCTCGACCTCCCGATCGATTGGCCGCGAGCTCGGGCTTCATCTGCGGCGAATGTGACGCGACCGGGATGGTCCTCCGTTCGACGCGCTGCGTCCGCGCGGTCGCTGCGGCGACGACGGGTCCGTCGTTCTCGCTGGCGCACGCCGCAGAGGGTCGGCACAATCGCGCCGTCATGGACCCCGCAAATCCCGATCTCCCGTCGAGCGCGCCCGACGCCGTCGTTCGCGTCGAGCACTTCGGCAAGGCGTACGACAAGCGGCTCGCGGTCGACGACCTGAGCTTTTCCGTGAAGGGCGGCGAGATCCTTGGCCTCGTCGGCCCGAACGGTGCCGGGAAGACGACGACGCTTCGAGCGCTCGCGGGCATCCTCCAGCCGAGCAGCGGATCTCTGTCCATCGACGGGTTCGACGTGGCGAAGCAGCCGCTCGAGGCGAAGCGGCGCCTCGCGATGGTGCCGGACGAGCCGCACTTGTTCGCAAGCCTCACCGTGTGGGAGCACCTCGAGTTCACGGCGCAGGTCTACCAGGTGGCGGGGTTCGAGTCGCGCGGCACGCGCCTCCTCGAAGAACTGGAGCTCCTCGATCGCCGGGACACGGTGGCCGACGAGCTTTCGCGCGGCATGCGGCAGAAGACGGCGCTCGCTTGCGCGCTCCTCCACGAGCCGAAAGCGCTGCTGATGGACGAGCCGCTCACGGGCCTCGATCCTCGCGGCATCCGCACGCTCTACACGACGCTTCGTCGCCGCGCCGAGTCGGGCGCGGCGGTCGTGCTCAGCACGCACCTCCTCGGTCAGATCGAGGGCCTCTGCACGACGTTTCTCATCCTGCGCGCAGGACGCGGCCTCTTCTGCGGAACGATGGCGCAGATCCGCGCGCAGCTTCCAGCCCTCTCCGAAACCGCTTCGCTCGAGGACGTCTTTTTCCAGGCGACCGAGGGAAGCGTTCCGCACGAGCCCGCGCGATGAACTCCGGCCTCGCGTACCTGCTTCGAATGGGGATCGTCGGGAAATATCGCTACGTCCGCCGGCGCATGCGCGGCGCGAAGGGCGCGCTCTTCACGATCGGGGCCGTCGCCATCTTGTTGCTCTTGATCGCGCCGCAAGTCGCGATCCGGTATTCGGGTCGATCGATGGAGCACGCCGCTCACTCTGCGGAATCGATTCGGCTGTGGGGTCCGGCGGTCCTCCTCGCCGTTTCGTTCCTCGGCGCGCTTTCGGCGCGAGGCGTCTACTTCAAGCCGGCGGAAGTCGATTTCCTTTTTCCGGCACCGGTGAGTCGGCGCGAACTTCTCCTCTACAACGTCCTTTCGAAGCTCGGCACCGTGGCTCTCTCCGCGCTCTGGATCTCGATCTTCATGTCGCAGCACGCGACACACTGGTATGCCGCGGTCACCGCACTCTTCCTCGGGTTCGCATTCGTCCAGCTCGTCGGGCAGACCGCGGGGCTCCTTCTCGCCAACGTGAGCGAGCGCCTGACGAAGCCGGTCCGACGAGTGGCGGGCTTCCTCGTGGTCGCGCCGGTGATCGGCCTATTCGTTGCCGCGGTGGGGTTCGTGCCGCGAGGCATGGACGTCGTCGCGACCGCGCGCACAGCACTCGACTCGCCCCTCTTTCACGCGATCTCACTGATCACGAGGCCTTTCGTCGAGGTGTTCGTCGCGTCCGACGTCCCGACCTATCTCGCGTGGATGGCGCCGGCGCTGGTCGTTCTCGTCGCGCTCGTGGGCGCGATGATGGCGCTCGATGTCGCGTTCCTCGAGGCCTCGCTCGTCGCGAGCGAGCGGATCCAAGCGCGCTTGCGGCGCCTCCGAACCGGGGGAGGGCTCGGGAGCGCGCAGTCGAGCGCGGCACCCGCCGTCGTGCGTCGCGGGACGCTGCCGATTCCGCCGCGTTTCGCGGGCGTCGGACCGATCGCGTGGCGGCAGGCGGTCGCAATGAGGCGCGACCTGCGCTCGATCCTCGTGATCCTCGTGATCGCGATCCCGGTGACGCTCGTGCCGATCCTCGTGTCGCGAGGCGGCGACGAACCCAAAGGAGCACAACCCGCCGTGATCGGATGCGTCGTGCTGACCTTGATGATGACGCAAAACTTCGCGTTCGATTTTCGGCGCGATCTCGACCGCATGGCCTTCCTCAAGTCCCTGCCGCTGCGCCCGGTCGCCGTGGCCGCGGGCCAACTCGTTCCTGCGACGGTCCTCTTCACGGTGATGCAGCTCGCCATGCTGACGACGGTCGCCGTCGCGACGCGAAGCGTGTCGGCTTCGCTCTTCGCCGGGATCAGCGCGTTGCTTCCGTTCGTGAACTGGATCGTTGCCGGCGTCGACAACACGATCTTCCTCGTCATGCCGCACCGCATCGTTCCCGAGGACGGCAGCAACATGCCGTTCATGGGCCGCACGATGGTCGTGATGTTCCTGAAGATGCTGGCCATCTTCGTGATCGGCGGCGTGAGCGCGCTCGCGGGCCTCGGGATGTGGGCGCTATGCGGGCACTCGCTCCTCGCGGGCGCGATCGGAATCGGAGTCGTGCTCGCGGCGGCGGCGATCGCCGTCACGGAGCTCGCCGGCCGCGCGTTCGCCGCATTCGACGTGACCCGCGACACGCCGGCGTGAGGTTCCGCGACGATCGAACGTCCGTTCCGCGCTGAGCAGTGCCGGTCAGTCGGATGCGATGACGACGCCGTTCGTGACTGCGACGTGAGCCTGCGGCGACGATGGATCGTGGATGATCCCCTGCAGGAACCACTGGCCCGTTAGACCGAAGCCGCGAGGCAAGTCGAGGACGATGCTCGGCGCGGGCCGGCTCGGTGACTGCGGCCACGACTCGCGGCCGAGACGACACCATTGCCCGAGGTTGTTCGCGACGAAGAGCGGCAGCGGCGCGCCTCCCGAGACCGGCGTCGGCATGCACGTCGTTCCGACCGCGCCGGGGAGCGCGCGCTGCGAGAACGCAGTTGGCTCGCCCGCCCAGAAGTAGAGCACGAAGCGCGTGGCGTGCCCGGCGGCCGAAGGGGGCGGACTCATCGTCACGCGGACGGGATCGCCGGGCCTGACGTCGATCCGCCGCTCGGCGCCCCGCCCCGCCGAGCCGTTCACGAAGAGGACGTCGGCGATCGGGCCGAGGGCCGCATTCACGTTGCCGACGCGGCACGCGTTCACGCCCACGTCGACGCGCGCGGGATCGGCGGTCGTCTTCACGCCGCTCGCGTGAATCGCTCGTGCGGTGATCTCGTGCTCTCCGCCGCCGGTCGCCGTCCAATTTGCGATCCACGGGCGAGCCGCGACGACGGAAAGGAGATCGCCGTCCACGTAGAACTCGACGCTCGACACGGGGTCGCTGCCATCGACGGTCAACGCGCGAATCTTGACCATGCCCCCCTCGTCGACTCTCGCGCCGTTCGCGTTCGACGTGACGACGATCGCGGGAATCACGTCGATCGCCGGCGACTCGAGGTCGTCGATCTGCAGCAAGTACGCGACGAGGTTCGCGCGGTCGTCGTCCGTCAGCGGGCCGACGTTTCCATGGAGGCCGCCCGGATCGGCCGTCGTGAGCACGTCCATGAGCGTTGCGGCGGACCCATCGTGCAGATACGGAGCCGTCGCCCACAATCCACGAAGCGTGGGCGTGTCGATGCCGAGGAGCGGCCGGCCGAGCCGGCGACCGGACGACGGACGGATCGTGCCGATGTCGTGAGTCATGCCCTTCGCGCTGTCCGTGAAGTCCGCGCCCGCGTGACACGTGAAGCAGCGAAGCTGCGTGAAGGTCGCGCGACCCGCGAGGGCGCTCGGCGTGGACGATCCGCTCGGCAGGCGATACGGGCTTCGGCGCGTCCGCGAGAGCGACGAGACGTACGCGGCGAGCGCGTCGAGATCGGGGCTGAGTCCCGCCTTCGAATCTCCGAGCGGGAGGCTTCGGGTGCCGCGCTCGAACTGAACGTCGGCGAGGAATCCCTCGCCGCGGAAGGCGTGACGCACGTCGTTCTCGAAGTCCTGGATCTCGTCGAAGTTGCCGGTCCAGTGCACGCGGCCCTCTCGCATCCCGCCGTGTCCGTCGAGCGCGATCGTGTTGCGAAGTCCCTCGCCGCGATCCGTGAAGTCCCACGTGCGACCGTCGTCGTCGCCGTCGAGATGGCAGCTCGCGCACGAGAGGTAGCCGTCGCGGCTCATTCGCCGATCGCGCGCGTCGTGAAAGATCTGCTTGCCGAGGAGGACGGTCGGCGTGAGGCGTTCGCGAGCGACGGTCGAAACGACGTCGACTCGAGCCGGCGCCGTTCGCCGCGACGCGAGGAGCGATCGAAGATCGTAGATCGACACGGTGCGTGAAAGGTCGGCGAGGACGAACAACTCTCCGGCGGTCGGTCGCAGCACGACGCCGATCGGCCCGCGTCCCACGTCCTCGAGCGACGTGATCGGATCTCCGCGATACGCGTCGAGGACGTCGACCGTGTTCGACCCGAGCGTTGCGACGAGCGCGACGTCGCCGTGCGGCGAGAAACAGACGGCCGACGGCAGCGATCGGTTGTCGAGGTCGATTCGCGCGGCGAGGTTCTCGGCGCCCGCGTCGAGATCGAGCTGCGACATGATCGATCGAACGGTGCTCTCGAACGTGAGCGCTTGACCGTCGCGGAACACGCCGCGCTCGACGTTGTCCTTCTTCGATGGAATCCACGCGCGCCGTCCGTCCGGCGAGATCACGATCGACGCGAGATAGTTCGGGACGCCGCGCCCGGACGTCGGCGTGTCGGGACCGGGATCGCGCGCGAGCGTGATCGTCCGGACGACCGAATTCGTCGCCGCGTCGACCTCGACGACCTCGCCGTGGTCCTCGGGCGACACGAACCGCGTCACGAACACGCGCGACGAATCGCCCGTGATGGCGATGCCTCGCGGCGTCGGGCCGACGGGAACGCGAGCCACGAGCGCTCCGTCGCGCGGATCGAGCACGACGATCTCACCCGTCTCCTGGAGCGTGACGTAGGCCGCCGCGCCGTTCGGCGCAAACGCGATTCCGTACGGCCTCGAGCCCGGCGGGAGGCGGCGAGTGCCGAGCAGGTGACCGCCCCCGGACGCGAGAACCTTGATCGTCGCGTCGGCTTCGTCGACGACCCAGAGGGCGCCGTTCGGCGCGATCGCCAGCGTTCGCGGCGTGCGTCCGACCGGCGTTTCGAAGAGTTTGCGGTGAGTCGAGCCGTCGATCGCGGTCACGGTGTCGTTGTCGGCGTTCGCGACCCACACAGGTGCACGGTCTGGATGCCGGCGCACGAGTGAGTCGACACCCCGTCCGAGACGGTGACGCGCACGGAGTAGTGCCCCGGAACCGACCACGCGTGCGTCGCGGTCGGTTCGGCGGACGGCGGCGTCGATGGCGAGCCGTCGCCGAAGTCGAACGAGAACGCGACGGGGCCGGCACTGCCGACGGCGTCCGCGCGAAGCATCGCTTCGTCGTTCACCGGCACGGGCGACGTCGGGAGCAATCGGCACGCGAGCGACTGCCCGAGCTGCGGTCCGGTCGAGAACACGCTGCGGAATTCCGTCTCGGTCGGATTCCCGGCGACGTCGCGAACGCCGCCCGCCGGCACGATGATCTCGTAGGTCGTGTTCGGCTGAAGCGACTCCGACGGTGAGAAGTTGACGATGCCGGTCTGCCCGCTGTAGTGGCCGCGAATCGGCGAGCCTCCCTGCGGCTGCACGATGAACGTCGCGTCATTCACCGATCGAAGTTCGGGGAGATCCGTGAACGTGAGGCCCACGCGGCTCGTCGTCGGTTGATTCAACGCACCGTCGCGCGGGACGACGCAGTTGACCGCGGGTCCTCGCGTGTCGGGCTCGGCCTGGTGGGGGATGAGGACGCTACCGTTCCCATGATCGTCTCCGACGACGACGAGGTTGCCGAGGACCGTCGCGAAATCCATGTCGCGATCGACGATGCCGGAGTTCGCGGAGCCCGCGAGAACGAAGTGACCGTCGCTACGCACGTCGACCTTCGAATAGCGGTTCGACGCTCCGAGATGCGCGAAGCCGTCCTGCATCGTGAGGTAGCCGCCGCGCCCGAGCGTCGGACCGAGGCCGAGCGAAACGAACTGCGTCGGATCGCTGAGGTCGTGCACGTAGAGTTCGGAGTAGAGCCCGGCTCCGTAGAGGCGATTGCCGTTGAACAGGCTCGAGTAGATTTGCGGAGCGCCGTTCGAGAGCGCGCGCAGGAGCACGGGATTCCGTGGATCGCCGACGTCGAACGTCGCATAGCCCCCGGCGTTCATGTTGGTCGCGACGAGGAGATTGCCGACGGCGAAAACCGGCCCGAGGCGAAAGCCGCCCGTCTCGTCGTTCGGAATCGGGTTCGGGCGACCAGCGCCGCGATCGACGAGCACGGGACTTCGCGGGTCGCTGGCATCGACGATGTAGATGCCGTTCGACGAGCCGCCGACGTAGACGAACGGCGCCTGATAGAAGGCCCACCACGCGCCCGTCGAGTAGTCGCTCGCGCGCACGCCGGGAAGCAGGAGGTACGAGAGACGAACGGGGTGCGTCACGTCCGTCCAATCCCAGAACTGGACGCCGCGCGTCGCTTGGAGAACGACGACGTCACGGCCGCTCACTCGCGTGAAGCCGTAGCCGTGCGCTTCGCGCAGGTCGTTCGTTTCCGCGTCGTCCTTGCGAGACACGAGCCGCGGGCAGCGGGGGTTCGAGATGTCGTAGAACGCGAAGCCGCCCTGATCGAGGCCGCCGTCGCGCGAGAAGATCACGGCGAGGTATCCGTGGATCATCGAGGCGTTGCCGTGTGCACGCGGCGCACCGTCGCGCGCGGTGATCGAGCCGATGACCGTGAAGACCTCGGAGGGATCGTATCGGAGGTTGGGGACGCCGGGGCCGTCGAGGGCGCTCGACTGCGGCGTCATGGAGAGGGACGCGACCACGAAGGCGATCGAGACGAAAGCGCTCGGACGTTCGAACCCTCGAATCCCCACTCCGCTCACCCCACTTCTTCGAATCGGGCTCGCGCCCTCGGCGGTGGGGCGGTAGCCCACGCGTCCCACCGCGAATGTGCACAGGATATCGATTGCGTTCTGGGGAGTCGAGAGCGCGACCGCGGATCCGCCCGCCTTGACACCGCCCGCGGCATCCGGTAGATGCGACGGCTTGGCTCGCGAGGTCCGAACGGGGAGTCGATCTTCCTCCTTGGAGGCAGGCGATCGCCGGGGCTCCGAGCTGCGCTTCGGTTCTCGCGCGCGTGCTCGCAACGATCATCGGGCCTCATGACCCAGAACCGCGACGTCGTCGTCATCCTGACTCATGCGGCGGACCACTTCACGGTGGACCGCGTCGCCGACGCGTTGGCGCGGCGCGGCGCCCGCGCGTTTCGGCTCGACACCGACCGATTCCCGATCGAGATCCGACTCTCCGCGCGGCTAGAGCGCGGCGGTCCTCGCCACCTCGTCTGGGATCGCGATGCGTCGTTCGACCCGAGCGAGGTGCGCGCGGTCTGGACGCGCCACATCTTCGAACCTCGGATCGCGGACGATCTCGACCCGGAGTTTCGCGATGCGTGCGCGAAGGAATCGACGGCGGCGCTGCACGGATTCCTCGACGGCCTTCATC
>JACOTG010000082.1 GCA_016178505.1 Planctomycetota bacterium | reverse complement strand
AACGAGCCGATGCCCGTAGCGCACGCCACGCCGAGGGCGTTCTTTCTTGTGAATGCGAGGCCGGACGGCGAGTCGCGGCGACGCGTTCCTCGCGGCCCGTCGGCGAAGCCATGGCCGATGCCCCTTTCGTCGGCCTCGCGCGAGAAACGCGGGCCGCCGATGCGCGCTCCGGCGTTGCATTTGTCAGGAAGAGGCGACGCGGACCTCAGCGTAAGGTCGCTTCGATTGGCGGTGGTCGGTGCGTGAGATCGGAGATGGAAATCGCACCCTCCGCATGCTCGCCGGATTCGGTGACGGCCTCGAATCGGAACGAGCCGAGCGGGAGCGAAACGACCGCGTTGAAGACCGACTCCTTCGGACCCCGATAGGATCGGGATTCGTCGAACAGTCTCCCGGTGGCGTCGAGCACGGTCAGCGTGAGCACTCTGCCGGCGACCGAAGGGTCATCGGCGCCGAACCGGAAGCGCTGTGTCGTTCCGGGCGCGAGCCTGCAGTCAACCGAGGACTCGTCGCCAGAACGGACGTCGACCTCGAACTCGCCGTGAAGCGCGTTCCAGGCGCGGGCCTCGACGAGATACCGACCGGGAAGCAACGGGCCGATCCGGATCGAGTCCCCTGTGCGCGCGCCCCCGGCGGACACGCTTCGATTCGTCCCTTCGGGTCGAACGAACGCGCTCGGCGCCTCGACCGGCTGACCGTCCGTGCGACGCACCGTTGCAACGATGAACCCCGGAGGATCCAGCCGAATGCGCCCGAGATCCCACGTCATGCCGGGCGTAGCGAGCAGGGTTCGCTGCTCCACCGTGTAGTGATGCTCGCGATCGTCTATTTGAAGCGCGAACTCGCCGGTGGTGACGCGGCCGAATCGAAAGCGACCGTCAGCCTCTGTCACCACTTTCATGAAGACCATGGAGTCGGTGCGCCAGAAGCGGATCGTGACGTCGGCAAGGGGCGCGTCGTCGGGGCCGACGACCACGCCCTCCGCGACGATCGTCGCGCGGGCCGATTCGGGGACTCGAACGATCCGCTCCTCTCCGCTGGGTCGTACACCTTCGATCGTGAGGTTCGGGAACCGGGCGCTGCCCGATTCGACGGTATTGGGCTCGTTGAACGACAGCGCGTACGGGAGGTCCTTCAACTCGCGAACGGCGAAGCGCCCTTGCTCATCCGTCTCCGCGCTGCCGCCGGAGTACGTGTCGGCGTCGTGCCCGTAGCTCGCGTTCACCGACCAGCCGGCGAGCGGCGCACCGTGTGCATCGAGGAGCCGACGACTCGAGGAGCTGGCTGGCGCCCCGAGCGTCCCCGATGGCCTCGCGCGTGGCGCCAACCGAGACGGACGCGCGGGGCACCGGCGCGCCGTCGGCGCCTCGCACCGAGCCGGCGAACGTCACGCCGTCGAGAAGCGTGATGAGCCGCTCCTCGGTCGCGCCGTCGGCCACCGTCACGTCGCCGGTCCAAGCCGCGAGTCCGTCGACGCGCACGTACACTCGGTGCGTGCCGACGCCGATGTCCCGCACCTCGAATCTGCCGTCCGCGCTCGATGTCGCGGCCATCGGCATCGTCGTACCGCTCCCCCATCCATCGTCGAACTTGAACCCCGGCCGCGACTCCGGGCAGACCCAAACCGTCGCGCCGAACACGGGCGTGGAGCGCGCGTCGAGCACGCGTCCGACGATCGCGCCGCACGCGCGAAGCAGCGGGAAGCGCAACGTCAACGTCTGACCGACTTTCGCCTCGACCCAGCGCGTGTACGACGGAGCGAATCCGGCCGCCCGCGCGCCGACAGTCTGTATGTGCTGGATCGACCTCAACCGGAACGAACCGTGCTCGCTGGTGCGCGCGACGAACAGTCCATCCTCGTCGTTGCCGCCGCTCGTGAGCCAGATCTCCGCCCCCGCGACGGGCCGACCATCGGGATCCACGACCGTGCCCTCGACGTCGAAGCCGGCCGGTATCTCGGCGGTCGCTTCGATCGATTTCCCCGCTTCGATGGTCGCCTCGGCGTAGCCGCCCCGGTCGACGTAGACGCCGACCTTCGACGGCGGCAGAGAGTCGACGTGGAGGCGGCCGTCCGCACCAACCTGGCGAACGATCCGGTGTCGGTACGGATCCTGACCGATCCATGCAAAGACCGTCGCGAAGACGCCCGCTGCGGGCGAACCGTCACTCCAGACGACGCGCACGTCGAGCGAGCCGGTGGTCGCCGACGTCCCGGCGTCCGCGCTCGTCGTGACCGGCGGATCCTCGGTCGGTGGCGGCGCAGCGTCGCTGGGGAGTGCCGCATCGCGCGGCGCCCCGCGCTCCGCCAACGCGGCGGGGCGCGACGCCTCGCGAAAGCTCGGCGTTCGGATCGCCCACCAACCGAGAACGATCGCGATCGCCGCCGCCGCGACGCCGATTCCGATCTTCGACTTCGTCGCCATCGATCCTCCGCACGAGAGCGCAAACGCGCCGCTCGCATTCTCCGTGACCGCAAGCGCGGCGAATGGAATCAACGCGAGCCCCCACGCGCGCCGATCGCCGCCGTGCTCGCGGTCGAGCCGCGCGCGCAGCACCTCGAGCGCGTGCTTGATGCGCGAGCGCACGGTCTCGACGGGCACGTTGAGTCGCCGCGCGACCTCGCGCGGCGGCAGCCCGTCGAGGTATCGCAAGAGCATCGTTCCGCGATATGGCTCGTCGAGTGCGAGCACCGCCTCGACCACGCCGCGACGGGCCGCCTCGCGCGCGAGGATGTCGAGCGTCGACGGGACCGCTTCCGTGCGGGCGACGATCTCTTCGCGCGCTCGCCGTCGGCCGTTACTTCGCACGATCTTCAGCGCCGCATGGTGCGCCACGCGACCGAGCCAGCTTCGCAGGGCCGCCCGACTGCGCGGCCCGTGCTCGATCGCGGCGAGCCAGGTTTGTTGGACGACGTCGTCGACGTGCCCGTCGTCGAAGAGAAGGCTTCGCACCAGCTCGCGAAGAAACCTCTCGTGCGCGAGGAGGCTCTCTGGATCCAAGTCGATCGGCTCGGTGCCCACGTGAGAAGAAGATCCCACGCCTCTCCAATTCGGTCGAGGCACTTGCCGTCACGGAGCAGCGTCCTTCTGGGACAGCAGGCCGCTGCAGTTTGCCCTGGAATGAATGCGAGGCCGGACGGCGAGTCGCGGCGACGCGTTTCTCGAGGCCTGCCGCGGAAGCAATGGCCGATGCCACTGTCATAGGCCTCGTGCAACGCCTCGCGCGAGAAACGCAGGCCGCCGATGCGCGCTCCCGCGTCGCATTCTCCAGAGAACGAGTCGGGGGGAATTCGGCGAAGTGGGAATCGGGCTCGCGTCAGCGGGCGGGAAGGAGCGGGGAGGCGGGGCGCGCCGGAGACACGCCCCGCCCACGACTGGATTACATCGAATGAATCTTCGACTCGACGTCCTTGGGGACGTCGACTTTGGTCTTGTCGATGTTGGAGAGGTCCATCGTCGAGTGGCGAGTGCGCTCGACCTCGCGCTCGCCGAACGTGAACTTCGTCTTCGAGTCGATCTCGATCTTCTCGATCGCGCCCGACGCGTCGGTCGTCACGCGAAGAGTACCGGAGGCCTCGGGCGGAGTGCCGCCGCCGTCGCGTCCGCCTCGGAACGAGCCGCTCGAGCCGCTCAGCGCCAGCGCGCCTTCCTTCGTGAGCTTCGCAGAGAAGATCGTCTTGCCGTCCTTCGTCTCGGTCGTGACGTCTTCGACCTTCTTGCGGATGTCGCCGAGGATCTGGTGCGGGATCTGAGTTCCGTTCAGCATGAACGCACTCATCTGGGGATTGGGGCCACGGCCGCGACCGCCTCGGTCGCCGCCGCGATTGCCGCCGGCGCCGCCGCCGCCCTCGTCGCCACCCTCCTTGCCGCCGCCACCGCCGCCCTCATTGCCGCCACCGCCCGCGCCACCGGCCCCGCCGTCGCCATCGGGGCGCCGTCCCGCTCGCCCGCCGCCCGGCCCTCCCATCATCCCGCGCTCGAGCGTCTTCCATTCCCCCTCGGCCGTCTTGAAGACCGACTGGTCTTTCTCGCGATAGATCTCGGTGGTACCGCGCTTGAGGTGGATCGGATGCGACTTCTGGAACTCGCCATTGACCGGCTCGTCCGCGTCGGGTGGGGTGAATCCGCCGGTGCCGCCTTCACTCTTTGTCGTGACCTTGAACGTGTAGCTCTCCGTCGATCCGAGCTTTTCGCACGCCTTCGCGAGCTGGTCGGCTGCGCCGTCGTTGACGCCGACGCCCGCGTTCAGGACGAATCCCAGGGCGATGACCGATAACATTCCACTTCCTCCTTGTTCAGTCGTGTTCGAGGGCCGATGCGCGGCCGGACGTTCGAGTCCCGCGTCCATGACCCCCGGGAGAGTTTGAGCGAGGTTGAACACTCTTTGCAATCCCTCGTTGCGCGATTTCTCGTGTGTTCGTCCTCGGCGATGGCTCGACTTCCTGAACCGCTTCGGCGATTCTTCGGGATCTCTCGTCTCGATAGACTCGTCGGCTCGAACCGCCAGCATCGAGGAGGATTTCCATGTTTCGGATTTCTGCCGCAATGGCGTGGCTCGTGTCGCCGATCGTTTGGCTCGTCGCCTCAGGCGCGGTGGCGCAAACGGTCACACGCGTCAGCGCCGATTCGTCGGGCGTCCAGGGCAACGATCACAGTACCGCTCCGATCCTTTCTGCAGACGGCCGATTCGTCGTGTTCGGAAGCAGTGCGAGCAACTTGGTTCCGGACGACACCAACGACGCTGGGGACGTCTTCGTGCACGACCGCCTGACCGGCCGCAACGAGATCGTGAGCGTCGCGTCGGGCGGGGTCCAGGTTCGGGCGGACATTCGCGGAGTCGACATTTCCGCGGATGGCCGATTCGTGTTGCTCTACTGCAGCACGGATTCGCTGGACCCTGCCGACACGAACCGATTCCCGGACGCTTTCGTCCACGATCGGCAAACCCTTGAGACCACTCTCGTCAGCGTCGGCTCGAGCGGTGTTCAGGGAAATGACGCGAGCGCCGGAGTTCGAATCTCGGCCGACGGGCGGTTCGTGGCCTTCGTGAGCCTCGCGACCAATTTGGTTCCCGGAGACACCAACGCCCGACAAGACCTGTTCGTCCACGATCGCCAGACGGGGCAGACGACACGGGAAAACTTGGGGTCGGGCGGCGTGCAGTCCGACGAGGGGACGTCGAAGTCGGACATGTCGGACGACGGACGGTTCGTCGTGTTCGAGAGTAGCTCGACGTACCTCGTGCCCGGCGACACGAACAGCATGGGAGACATTTTCGTCCACGACTCGCAGACGAACGAAACCGTTCGCGTCAGCACCGACTCGGCCGGCAACGAAGGGAACTTGTTGAGCTTCTACCCCTCGATCTCGGGCGACGGACGCTTCGTCGCTTTCATCAGCTACGCGGAGAATCTCGTCCCCGGAGACACGAACCGGGCACGCGATGGGTTCGTCCACGACCTCCAAACGGGTCGAACGGTTCGCGTCGACGTGAACTCGGCAGGTGCTCAGTCGAGCCTGACGGACGGTAGCTGCGTCATCTCGAGAAATGGCCGATTCGTGCTCGTTGCCAGCCGAGCCACCGATCTCGCGCAGGACAATGGCGCCCGTCTGCCCGACTTATTCGTCCACGATCTCGTCACGGGCCAGACGACGTGTGCAACCGTGAACTCGGTTGGATATCAGCCCTTCGCGGACAATGCGGAAGAAGGGTACGCCATCTCGGGCGACGGGCGATTCGTTGCGTTCGCGAGCGTCGCCCCCAACTTCGTTTCCGGCGACACGAACGGCAAGTTCGACATTTTCGTCCGGCCCATGCTGGATCCGTCCGAGTGCCGAGCCGGTGTCGTCGGCTCCGGGGTCGGATCGATCGCTGACGTGTTGTTCGTCAACGGCTCCGCCGGCGATGCGAATCGCGTCGTGACGGCATCGACCGCCGACCCGATCCAGGTGGCGCTGAATGCCTCCCCCGCCGGCCCGGGCGGACCGGGAAATCCGATCGCCCGATACCACCTCTGGATGTGGAGCGGCTTCCCGTCGAATCCATACGAGCTGAAGAACCGCACGCAATTGCTCGGCTGCACGGTGAACCCGACGCCGTTCATCACGCTGGCGCAGCCGCAGCCTTTTCGGTGCCTGCGCGGCACTGGGCTACCGCCGACGCCCTACCCGTGCGCGGGGCCGTCGCCGGCGCGCGCGCCGTGGGCCGTGTCTCGCGCCGCATTCGGCCGCCCGATGGTCGTGACATTCCAAGGAGTCCTCGAAGATCTCGGCGCCGCCAACTCATCGCACTTTAGCGTGACGAACGCGGTGATCTTGAAGGCGCAGTGATCAGGGTCGCCCCGTCCCAGAAGTTCGCCGCGGGACAACGCGCGATGGAGTGCCAGAGGGGGGAATCGAACCCCCACGAGCTTTCGCCCACGGGTTTTTGAAACCCGCGCGTCTGCCAATTCCGCCACTCTGGCTCGTGGGCGTGGGATCTTAGGGGGTCTCGCGGGACGGGTCAAGCGCGACGCGGGCGCCGCTCACGCGTCGCGGAAGACCTTCGCCGCGGCGTCCCAGCGCAGCGCGGGGCCACGGTCGCGCCACCACGCGCGCCATCTCGCGACCGATTCGCGACGCGCGGCCAGGCCGGCCCGCGGATCGTAGCCGTCGGTCTCGCCGCCTCGTACGGCCTCGAGCAGTTGAGCCGCGAGGCGCCGCGACCAAATGTTCCCACTGTCGAGCGCATCGACGAGGACTCCGATCGGCTGGCGCTCGCCGAGCGCGAGGAGGTCGCGCGCGACGAGCACGCGCGTGAATTCGTGCGGGTCGTCGAGCCGCGCGCGAAGAACGGGCAGGGACGACGGCTCGGCGAGCTGCGCCAGCGCCAACGCCGCCGCCTGCCGAATGTCGTCGAGCTCGCTTTGGCATTTCGATTCGAGGAGCGGCACGGCGCTTCGTTCACCGAGGAGAGCGAGCGCCAAGCACGCGGTGCGCAGCCCGTACTCGTAGGCATCGCCCTCTTCGGTCGACTCGCGACCCTCGAGTAGGCGCTTGAGTCGGAGCACGAGAGCCTCCCGTCCGTCGTCGACGCGACCGAGGCGGACGCGCGCAAATGCCGCTGCGGGCGGCAAGCCGCGCTTGGCGATCGCCTCGAATGCCTTCACGACGGCCGCTCGCGTTTGGGATTCGGGCGTTCCGGCAGGCGGCTCGGCGGCGCTGAGGTCCCATGCGGCCGCCAGGAAGAGGTACGCGACATACCCGCCGCGCTCGTGTTCGATCGCATCGACGAGCGGCGGCAGCTCGCGCGGAGTGCCGAGCCAGCCGAGGATTTGCGCCGAGATGTCGAGGACCGCCGCGTCCCCCTCCTCGTCGAATGCCTGCGCGGCCGTCGCGGCGATCGCCTCGCGACCCGCGGAGTCGAGTTCCTCCGCCGCAATGAGGAGCGCCCACGCCGCCCAGTTCCTCACGATCGGAGTCGATCCGCGAAGGGTCATCGTCTTCAGGAGATCGATGGCCGAGCCGTCCGTCGTTCCGAGGTACGCGAGACCCGCCGCGACGGCGGCCGGCAGATCGTCCTGTTGCTCGATGTCGACCCGGCGTCGCGGCCGCTCCATCTCGTCGCCTCCGAGCGCGACGAGGAACGGCACGTCCGAGCGATCGCCGAAGCGCGCCAGCGCCATGATCGCGACGGCGCGCACGGACGGCGTGAGACGCGAATCCCGCGCGGCCTCGCGCAGCGCCGGCCTCGCGGCCGGACCGAGATCGATGATCGGCTGGAAGCGCCGGTCGTAGGCCCAGCGTCCGGGATTCGGCAGATCGAAGATCGCGAGGATCTTCCGCATGGCCAGGTGCCGCAGAGCCTCCGAGAGATCCATCGCCGACGCACCGCGCGACGCAGCCTCGTCGGCACCGATCGCATGCGATCGCCCGCGCGTCGCGACGAACGCCTCGACGGCGGCGACGCGCACACCGGCATCGCGATCGCGAAATGCAGCGACCAAGCTCGGCACGTCTGCGTCGGTGGCGATCTCGCCGAGCGCCTCGAGAGACAGCCGGCGCACGCGGAAATCCGCATCGCGCAACCCGGCGAGCGCGGCGGCGCGACCTGCGTCGCCGGAGAGCACGACGTCGCGCCGCGTTTCCTCTCGCACCGACAGGAACGGACTTCGAAAGCCCTGCGGTACGGCATCGCCCGCGAGAACGCAAACACCGATGATCGCCCCGGTCACGAGAAGCACGCGGCTCATCGGATGTAGACCCCGGCGTTTCGCAGCTCTTGGATGGCGGCGGCGCTGTCCGGACGATCCCGAAGCGCGAGCACCGTCTCCGAAACGCGCATCTTCACGAGCGGTTGGATCGACGGCAGTGCCATCACGCGGTCGATCGTTTCCGGGTTCTCGGCCTCGAGCAGGTACGCGCGACGAATGCTGACGAACCGCACCGCGGCCGCCCAATCGCGAATCGAGAACTCCACGTTTTGCGGAATGCGATTTCGCGAGTTATCCGTCAGCACGCGGATCATCTCGTCCGCGGATACTCCGGTCACGACGGCTTGGCTGACGCTCTCGCGCGTGAGGCGGTAGTGATAGATGTTCTCGGTTCGGATGCGGACGCAGAACTTGTCGAGCTGATACACGAGGTTGTAATCGCGCTTTTCTGCGAACACGAGGACCTCGAAATCGGGGTTCACGATCAGGGGCTTCCGCTCGACGGCGCCTTCGGATGGCAGCGCGATCCCGAGCACCGTTGCACCGAGCGAGCTCAGCCGCATCGCGACGACGCGCTCGCCGCGCAGTGCGAGGTCGACGATGCCGAGGGGGAACAGCCGCCGCACCGTGAACTGGAAGAGGTTCCAGCTCATCTTCGCCGGATCCGACGTGGGCGCGCCGCCGCCGTGCTGGAACGCGCTCTGGTACCGCGCCTTCGCGCCGGTGCGGTCGAGGTCGACGAGGTATCGGTTCCGTGCGAGGAAGGGCACGCACATCGGGTCGTACCAGTTCTCCATGTCGAGCATCGCGAGAACCGACGCGAACTGCTTCCGCAAACCGACCTGGTGGAAGTCGCGCTCGCTCGTGAGCGGATCGAGCAGCGACTGCGCGAACGCGCGCCGCAGCTTCTCGTAGAGCGGCACGGTCTCCCACGCCTTGCCCTCCTCGGTGAGGAGCAGCCGCTGTTGCGCCGACACGCGCACCAGCTCCAGGTGCTGTGCGGTTCGTACGAGGAAGCCGAACAGCTCCTCGTCGGTGAGCAGCCCCTCCGTTTTGCTCACGAGCCCGGAGAGGAACTTCCGCGTCGCCGTCTTGTAGAGGTCGTTCTTCTGCGTCACGCGCACATCGACGGCATCGATGAACGCGAGGAGCGCGCTTAGGTCCGAGAGGAAGTTGACGCTCGACGAGGCAACGCGCTCGATCCCCGCGTCGTGGGGAATCGGCTGAAGGAGCGCGGGTCCCACGATCTCGCCGAAGACGACCAGCACGTCTTCCATCAAGTTGATCCCGTATTCCTCCAGGCTCAGGTACGCCGCCGTTCCGAGGAGCAGCTTCTCGAGCTGATCGCGGAAGGCGCGGCGATCCCAGGCCACCGAGTCCGATGCGATCCGCGAGAAGTGCGAGCGTGCGAGGATGCCGCCGAATTCCCGGATCACGGCCGGCACGATCTGTCGCAGTTCGGCGTCCGGCAACGCAGCCAAGCGCGCCTCGACGATCGGCGGATCGGCCAAGCGGCGTGCCAGGAGTGGACGCGCGAGGTCGACGGATCCGTTCACGAAGCGCTCGGCGCGCTTCCGCACCTCGGACGGCGAGATCGACGCGAGGAATCCGTGGAGCGTGAGAACGCTGTCGAGCTTTCGCGAATCGTCGCGCAGGCACGCGAGGGCGGTCTCCGCGAGCTCCTTCGGCACCGTGACGATCGGCGGGCCGTCTTCGGCATCGCCGTCGCGCTGTGCGTCGACGAAGCCGCGCTGCAGAAGCGTTCGAACCGCTGCGTCGAAGTCGACTTGATGGCCCGGCAGCGGACCGGCGAGGCGCGTCGGCACGACCGAGTGGCGGGGCTGCGCGAGCACGAACTGCAAGACGTCGAGCACGCGGCCCGGGAGGAGCTTCAGTCGGCTCGCGACCGTTTGGGCGTCGATCATCGCTGCGCGAACGGCCCGCTCCATGTCGGCGCGATCCTCGGGGATCTCGCGGTCCGGGCACCAGAATGCGTGCAGCTCCTCGAGCTGCGGCCGCTTCCGATCGCGAAGGAACCCATCGACGCCGTTCGTCACCCGGTGCCTCCGTCCTCGCTCGTGCCGAGGAGAACGTCGCTCGCGTTGCTCACCCCGCTCCGCGTCACGCCACTCCTCCGTTGTTGCTCGATTCGAGGAGGAACTCGTTGCCGTCGACGATCTCGTACGAGTATCCCTGCTCGGTGAGGAAGAGCTGGCGATTGCTCGCGAACTCCTGGTCGCGCGTGTCGCGAGTGATGAGGCTGTAGAACGTCGCGGGCGATCCGTTCGACTTCGGACGCAAGATGCGGCCGAGCCGCTGCGCTTCTTCTTGCCGCGAGCCGAACGTGCCCGAGATCTGCACGGCGACGTTGGCGTCCGGAAGGTCCACGGAGAAGTTGCCGACCTTCGACACCACGAGCACCGGCACCTCGCCCGCGCGGAAGCGCGCGTAGAGCACGTCGCGATCGCGCTGCGGGGTCTTGCCGGTGATGATCGGCAATTCAAAGCGCTTCGACACGTCGACGAGCTGGTCGAGGTACTGCCCGATCACGAGCACGAGATCGCCGCGATGGTGCTCGAGGATGCGACGCACGAGCGTGGTCTTCGCGGGGTTCTCGGAAGCGATGCGGAATTTCTCGCGCGTTTCGGCAGTGGCGTAACGCATGCGCTCGTCCGCGTCGAGTGTGACGCGCACTTCGACGCACCGCGCAGCGGCGATCCAGCCCTGCTTCTCGAGCACCTTCCACGGCACGTCGTACTTCTTCGGCCCGATCAGCGTGAACACGTCCTGCTCCTGGTGATCTTCGCGAACGAGCGTTGCCGTGAGGCCGAGGCGACGCCGCGCCTGGATCTCCGCGGTCACGCGGAAAACGGGCGCCGGCAGGAGGTGAACCTCGTCGTAGATGATGAGGCCCCAGTTGCCCGCCGAGAAGAGGCCGAAGTGGAGGAACGCGTCCGTCTTCCGTCTTCGGTACGTGAGGATCTGATAGGTCGAGATCGTGATCGGGCGGATGTCCTTCGATTCGCCCGAGTACTCGCCGACGGCGTCGTCGGGCAGTTCGAGCTTGTCGAGGATCTCGCGCTTCCACTGCCTCACTGCGGTGAGGTTCGTGCAGAGGATGAGCGTTTGCGTCTGGAGCAAGTGCATCACCGCGAGACCGACGATGGTCTTGCCCGCGCCGCACGGCAGGACGATCACGCCCGATCCGCCGCGCACGGTTCCCGCCGCGTGGAAGACGGCGGCCGCCTCGCGCTGATAGGCGCGCAGCTCGAAGGGGCCGCCGCTCACCATTTCGCCGCGGAACGTGATCCCGAGCGGGGCGCCCTCGAGGTAGCCCGCGAGGTCTTCGACCGGATAGCCGAGCTTCAGCAGCGCCTGCTTGACGTGGCCGCGGTGCGCTTCATCGATCGCGATCGAGCGCGAATCGATCTTCTCTTTCAGGAACTGGCGCGCGTAGTCGCTGCGCCAGATCTCCGCGATGACGCTCGCGTCCGTCGATTGCAGGAGAAGGCGATCGCCGTCGCGCTCGAGTTTCACGCGCCCGTAGCGTTCGACCCAACCCTCGATCTCGATGCGAATGTTCTGCGGCACGTCGTACTTGCTGAACCGATCGAGAACCGAGAGCATCTCGTCCTTCGTGACGCCGGCCGCAACGGCATTCCAGACCGACAACGGGGTGAGGCGGTAGGTGTGGATGTATTCGGGGCTCTTCTCCAGCTCCGCGAATCGAGCGAGGCCATCCCGCGCGTCGACGTAGAGATCGTTTTCGACCTCGAGGAGCAAACTACGATCGCTCTGAACCGTCAGTGGGTTCGCGGGATTCTTCATGCGCGCACCGGCTTTCGCGCCCGCGGCGGCTTGAGGTAGCGGCCGGTCTTCGACTTCGCGACCCGCGCAATCGACTCGGGCGTCCCGACCGCCACGACCTCACCGCCCGCGTCGCCGCCTTCGGGCCCGAGGTCCACGACCCAATCCGCGCTGCGCACGACGTCGAGGTGATGCTCGATCGCGATCACGGTGTTTCCCGCGTCGACGAGTCGCTGCAGCACTTCGACCAGTCGATGAACGTCGGCGAAGTGGAGGCCGGTCGTCGGCTCGTCGAGGAGATACAGCGTGCCGCCGTTCACCGTCGCGCCGAGCTCCGAAGCGAGCCGCACCCGTTGCGCTTCGCCGCTCGACAAGGTCGGCGCGGGCTGGCCGAGCTTGAGGTAGCCGAGCCCGACGTCGTCCAGCGGGCGCAACGCTGCGACGATGCGCGGCACGTTGGCGAACAGCAGGAGGGCCTCGCGCACCTCGAGATCCAGCACGTCGGCGATCGTCTTGCCTTGGAATTCGACCCGAAGCGTCTCGTCGTTGTAGCGACGGCCGCGGCACGACTCGCACGTGATCCACACGTCGGAGAGAAAGTGCATCTCGACGCGAATGGCACCGCGACCGCTGCACGCGGCGCACCGGCCCTCACCCGTGTTGAACGAGAAGCGCGACGCAGTGAATCCCTTCACGCGGCTCACCGGTAACGTGGCGAAGAGTTCGCGGATCGGTTCGAAGGCGCCCGTGTAGGTCGCCGGGTTCGACGACGGCGTGCGGCCGATCGGCGACTGGTCCACGACGACGAGCCGGCGAATCGACTGGAGCCCATCGATTCGATCGGCGAGCGCGCGATCGAGCGGGGCACCGAGAAGGGACGAGTTCACGCCGCGGCGGATCACATCCATCACGAGGCTCGACTTGCCGGAGCCGGAGACGCCCGATACGACGGTCAGCGTCCCCAGCGGGATCGCGACGTCGACGTTCTTCAGATTGTGTGCACGCGCGCCGCGCACGACGAGCTTCTCGCCGTTCCCCTTCCGCCTGACGTCGGGAGTGGGAATGCGGTCGACCCCGTTGAGATAGCGCGCCGTCAACGACCGCGGGCACCGAACGAGCCCCGCCGCGCTTCCCGAGAAGACGACCTCGCCTCCGCGGTGTCCCGCGCCCGGCCCCATGTCGACCACGTGATCCGCGCGGCGAATCGACGCTTCGTCGTGCTCGACGACGACGAGCGTGTTGCCGAGGTCGCGCAGCGCTTCGAGCGTCTTCAGTAGCCGATCGACGTCTCGTGGATGGAGGCCGACGGTCGGTTCGTCGAGCACGTAGAGGACGCCGACCAGGCGGTTGCCGATCTGCGTCGCAAGACGGATGCGCTGCGCTTCGCCGCCCGAAAGGGTCGAGGCCGTGCGGTCGAGCGTCAGGTAGTCGAGCCCCACCTCGACGAGGAAATGCAGCCGATTCCGGATCTCCTGGATGACCTGCTTTGCGATGAGAGCTTCCGTGCGGTCGAGATCGAGCGATTTCTCGTCGAAGAACCCGAGCGACTCCTCGACCGTCATCCCGCAGGCCTCCGCGATGTTCTTGCCGCGGACCTTCACACGCAGGGCCCGCTTGGCCAGCCGCGCCCCGTTGCACTCCGGGCAGCGATCGTCGCGAAGCACCTCCGCGAACTCGTCCGACAAGCCGGGCGCCTTCGCGTCGGCACAGGCCTCTTCGACGAGTCGCAGGAGGCCGGGGAATTCGGCCTTGTTGCGCGAATCCGGGGAGCCCTGGAGAATCTGCTGCCGCACCTCGTCCGGCAGATCTCGGAACGGCCGATCGAGGTCGGCGCCGAGACGCCCCGCCAGCTTGCGCGCCTTTTCCTCGACGCGACTTCCGCGGAAGAAGAGCGACTGCGCGCCCGACTTCTCGTCCTCTCCGAAGAGCGGGAGGTCGGGCCGCCGCACGAGCAGGACGGGATCGGCCTGGCGCGTCTCGCCGAGGCCGAAGCAGCGCGGACACGCCCCCTGCCAACTGTTGAACGAGAAGAGCCGAGGCGTCAGCTCCTCGGTGCCCTCGAAGATCCCGTGCGGCACGCACGCCGGCTCTCGCGTGAACCACACGACGTCTCCATTCGCACGGCGAAGCGCCGCGATGCCGCTCCCCTGCCGGTACGCGTGCTCGAGCGATTCGGCGAGCCGCGCTTGCTTGTCGCGCGACAACGCGACGCGATCGATCGACAGATGGAGTTCCTCCTCGAAGGCCACGGCCCCGCCGTCGAGCTTCTTGTCGACGCCGTCTGCAACGACGCGCGTGAACCCGTTCTTCTTCAACTCGGCGAGAAGCGCGGGCGCCGCCTTCCGATCGGCAAGTGCCAATCGGCCGGCTTCGACGTGCCGCATCCACAGGGGCGCCAGCACCGAAACCGTCTCGCCGGCGTAGCGCTTCACGGCAGCGGCCGCGGCCGTGCTCGGCGCGTGCGCCATCAGCTCGGCGTCGCACGTCGGGCAGTGCCGGTGGCCGATGCGGGCCCAGAGCAGCCGAAGGTAGTCGTAGACCTCGGTCGCGGTCGCGACGGTCGAGCGCAGCGATCGCGTGGAAGACTTCGAATCGATCGCGATCGCCGGCGCGAGGCCCGTGATGCGCTCGACGGGCGCGCGATCGAGCCGACCGAGGAAGCGGCGCGCATACGTCGACAGCGATTCGACGAAGCGGCGCTGCCCTTCCGCGAAGATCGTGTCGAACGCGAGCGACGTCTTCCCCGATCCGGAAACGCCCGTGACGACCGTCAGGCTTCGATGCGGGATCGTGACCGACACGCTCTTGAGATTGTGCGTTCGCGCGCCTTCGACGACGAGCGCGCTCTCCTCGGCGTCGTCGTCGCTCGCGGGCAGAGCCTCCGCGAGCGCTTGCCGCGGTCGCCGATCGAGGATCGGTCGCAGCGCGACGCCGGTGTGCGACGCGGCGCATTCGGCGACGGCCTCCGGCGTCCCCGCGACGACGAGCCGCCCGCCCTCGTCGCCCCCCTCGGGCCCGAGATCGACGATCCAGTCGGCGACCTTGATCACCTCGAGGTTGTGCTCGATGACGAGCACCGTGTTGCCTCGATCGACCAGCTCTTGCAGCGCGACGAGGAGCTTCCCGATGTCGTGGAAGTGCAGACCCGTCGTGGGCTCGTCGAGGAGGTAGAGCGTGCGACCCGTCGCGGGCCGGCGCAGCTCGGACGCCAGCTTTACCCGCTGCGCTTCTCCTCCGGACAGCGTCGTCGACGTCTGGCCGAGCTTCACGTAGCCGAGGCCCACGGCGACCAGCGTCTCGAGCGTGCGCTTCACTTGCGGCACCGCGTCGAAGAACGGGAGCGCGTCGTCGATCGGCATCTCGAGCACGTCGTGGACCGACTTGCCGCCCCATCGGATCGCCAGCGTCTCCTCGTTGAACCGCCGGCCGCCGCACTGGTCGCATGGAACCTCGACCGCGGCGAGGAGCTGCATCTCGATGAGCTTCACGCCTGCGCCTTCGCATGCCTCGCAGCGACCGCCTCGCGCGTTGAAGCTGAAGCGGCCCGGCCCGAAGCCGCGCATCTTCGCCTCCGGCACTTGCGCGAAGAGCTTTCGAATCTCGTCGAAGACCTTCGTGTACGTCGCGGGGTTCGATCGCGGCGTGCGACCGATCGGCGTCTGATCGAT
Organism: Planctomycetota bacterium; assembly: GCA_016178505.1. GTDB lineage: Bacteria > Planctomycetota > JACOTG01 > JACOTG01 > JACOTG01 > JACOTG01. Next base: position 2,394 of record JACOTG010000082.1, on the reverse strand, counting down.
CTCGACGACCTTGTCGAGGTGCTCGATGCCGACGATCGCGTCGTGCGCCGCGGGGGGTGTGGATGCGCCGTTCAGCCGCTGCGCGAGCGCGCGCGACAGGACGTCGTGCACGAGCGAGCTCTTGCCCGAGCCCGACACGCCCGTCACCGCGACGAAGCAGCCGAGCGGAATCTCGACGGTGAGGTCCTTCAAGTTGTGGACGCGGGCACCGCGCACGGTGAGCCGAGCGGCGCCCGGTATACGCCGCGTCTTCGGGATCTCGATGCGCAGGTCGCCGCGCAGGTAGCGGCCGGTGAGGGACGTGCGGCTGGCGCAGACTTTCGCAAACGTCCCCGCCTCGACGATCTCGCCGCCGAGCGCGCCCGCCCCGGGGCCGAGATCGAGGATCCAGTCCGACGCCGCCATCGTCTCGGGGTCGTGCTCGACCACGATCACCGTGTTCGGAAGCGCGCGCAGGCGTCGCAACGTCTCGAGGAGGCGCGCGTGGTCGCGCGGGTGGAGGCCGATCGACGGCTCGTCGAGCACGTAGAGAACTCCGCGCAATCCGGACGCCACTTGCGAGGCGAGGCGGATGCGCTGCGATTCGCCGCCGGACAGCGACGCGGCGGTGCGATTCAGTGTGAGGTAGTGCAGTCCCACGTGCCGCAGGAAGCCCAGGCGTGCGCGTAGCTCGCGCACCAGTTCGCGGCCGATGGCCTCTTCGCGCGGCTCGAGCACGAGGTCGTCGAAGAAATGCGCCGCGGCCGCGACGCTTTGGCAGGCGACTTCGGCGAGGTTCTTGTCGCGGAACGTCACGCGGAGGCTCTCGGGTCGCAGGCGCGCGCCGCCGCACGTCTCGCACGTCATCTCGGTCACGAAGCGAGCGAGGGTCGGGTACCAGCCCGCGCGGTAGAGCTTCTCGAGGATCCGGACGATTCCCGGGAATCCGCCGTCGGCATCTTTGCCGAGGAGGCGGCGCAGGTAGACCTGGCGCCACTTCATGTCGACGCGGTCGGACGCCGAGCCGTGCAGCACGATTCGTCGGTGTTTCGCGGAGAGATCGCGCCAGGGCGTGTCGAGCGAGAAGCCGAAGTACTTGGCCAGCGGCTCGAGGTCTCCGGCGGACGGCTTTGCGACGGTTTCGTCTTCGTCGGTCGCGAGCGGCGCGAGCGCGCCCGCACGAATCGACAGCGACGGATCCGGGATCACGAGGTCCTCGGCCACGCTGGTGATCGTGCCGACTCCGCGGCAGGCGGGACACGCGCCGTGTGGCGAGTTGAACGAGAAGAGCCGCGGCTCCAGCTCCGGGAGGCTGACCCCGCACTCGGGGCACGCGAGCGCCGAGCCGTACGTCGTCGTCCCCTTGTCGCCCTTTTCCCCGACGAGCGTGGACACGACGCCTTGTCCCTCGCGAAGGGCCGTCTCGATCCCTTCCGCGAGGCGACTGCGCTTGTCGGTGGTCGGCGTGATGCGATCGACGATCAGCTCGATCGTGTGGCGTTTGTAGCGGTCGAGGCGCTCGACGTCCTCGAGGCGACGCACTTCGCCGTCGATGCGCGCGCGAACGTAGCCGCGCTGCCGGAGGTCCCTCAGCTCCTTCCGGTACTCGCCCTTTCGGTCGCGCACGATCGGCGCGAGCAGAAGCGTCGGCTGACCGCTCGCCGAAGCGAGCACTTGGTCTGCGATCTGGTCGGCCGTTTGCGCCGACACCGTGCGCCCGCACTTCGGGCAGTGCGGCACGCCGAGTCGCGCGAAGAGGAGCCGCAGGTGATCGTAGATCTCGGTGATCGTGCCGACCGTCGAGCGCGGATTCCGATTGAGGTTCTTCTGGTCGATCGAGATCGCGGGCGAGAGGCCTTCGACGTGATCGACGCGCGGCTTCTCCATTTGGCCGAGGAACTGGCGCGCGTACGACGACAGCGATTCGAGGAATCGGCGCTGACCCTCGCGGTAGAGCGTGTCGAAGGCGAGGGACGACTTTCCGGAGCCGGAGACTCCGGTGATCGTGGTGAGCGCATCCCTCGGCACTCGAACGTCCACGTGCTTGAGGTTGTGCTCTGCGGCCCCGAGAACGACGATCTCTTTTCGGGCCATGCAACCTCTGTCGTGTCGGTCACGACGAGCAAAAACCAAAACAAGAAATGAGCCAGTATAAGGCTCCCGGCGCGTCAGGGGCCAGGCTCATCTTCGCGGGATCCGTCGCCACGTCAGTTTGCAAGCCCGACGGCCACTCCGCGCGCCACGCGGCGGATCGAGTCGCCAGCGAACGCAACGGTAAGTGGGAAAAACGATCCAGTCGTCATGACGCGCGGATGCGTCACCCAGGAACCATGAAGATGTGCACCCAAGACGGTATCGTGTAAGCGGTCGCGCAGGGAAGCAGATCGATTCAGAACCTGGGGCCTCGAGCCCGTG